>JAIEQK010000019.1 GCA_019747795.1 Gammaproteobacteria bacterium
CAGAGCGCGGCGCCCATCACCTGGGCGGCGCTGCTCTTCACCACCATCGGCGCAAGCCTCATCGGCCACAACGCCTACTACTACCTCTTGCAGCGCTACGAAGTGTCGCTGGTCGCGCCGCTGTCGCTGATCTCACCGATACTCGGCGTGGTGTTCGGCATCAGCATGCTGGGCGAACCCCTGAGCCTGCGCATCCTGCTCGGCGCGCTGACCGCCTTCGTCGGCGTGGCGGTGCTGGCGCTGCCGGGCAGACGCTTGCGCAAAGCCACGTAGGTCGGACTTCAGTCCGACATTCGTTACCGGTCTTTCAAGACGGCTCTGGAATGGAATGTCGGGCTGAAGCCCGACCTACAATGCGGGGAAAACGAGGAGCCCCCACATGGAACTCGGCATCTGCGTCGCATCGAAGATCGACGACATCGACTACATCGTGCGCGCCGAAGCGCTCGGCTATACGCACGCCTGGATAGCCGACAGCCACATGCTGTGGAGCGACCCCTACGCGGTGCTGGCGCTGGCTGCGACCCGGACTACGCGCATGCGCCTCGGCACCGGCGTCGCGGTCGCGCCGACCCGCCCCGCGCCGGTGACCGCGGCGAGTATCGCCACCATCAATCAACTCGCACCGGGTCGCGTGTTCTTGGGCGTCGGCACCGGCAACACCGCGATGCGCGTGATGGGACACAAGCCCATGCCGATCGCCGAGTTCGACGCCTGGCTCGCGACCGTGAAACCACTGCTGCGCGGTGCGGAGGCGAGCTTTCACTGGCGCGGCAAGGACATGCCCATACGCCACCTGATGCCGGACGCCGGCTTCGTCAACTTCGCCGATCCGATTCCCCTCTACGTCTCCGGCTTCGGCCCGCGGGCGCTCGGCCTGGTCGGCAAACACGGCGACGGCGCGGTGCTGTCCATTCCCCCGGAGGCGAAGTACATGGCGGGCGTTTGGCGGCACATCGAGCGCGGCGCAGAGGCCGCGTGCCGCGTGCTGGACCGCACGCGCTTTCGCGCCGCGAGCCTCACCACGCTCGTGGTGCTGAACCCTCGCGAAGCGCCGGACTCGCCGCGCGTGCGCCGCCTGTGCGGCGCCTTCGCCATGGCTTCGCTGCACTACACCTACGACCGCTGGCGGCAGACCGGGCAGCCGCCCGGCCAGGCGGTGGCGGATATCTGGACGGAGTTCTGCGCGCACATGGCGCGCTTCCCCGAGGAACGACGTCACCAGTACGTGCATCGCGGTCACAACTGCTGGGTGGAGCCCGAGGAAGAGCGCTTTCTCACCCGCGAACTGATGACCTCGACCTGCATGATCGGCACCGCCGGCGAACTGGTCGATCGCCTGGGCGCGCTGGCCGAGGCGGGCCTGGACGAGGTCACGCTGCTGCCGCCGCTCGAGCCCCGCTACGAAGTGCTCGAGCAGGTCGCGAGCGAGGTGTTGTCGCGGCTCTGAGCTCAGGCGTCGCCCGCAGCCTGCATGGTGCGCCGGTAGACCGAGGGCGCACAGCCCACGCGGCGACGCAGCGCCCGCGAGAACGCCGCGGCATCGTTGAAGCCGACACTGCGCGCGATCGCTTCCAGCTTGAGCGCTGGGTTGGCGAGCAGCGCATCGGCCACCTCCCACAGCACGACCTCGCGCAGCGCGCGAAAATGCGTGCCTTCCAGAGCCAGCCTGCGATTCAAGGTGGCCTCGCTCATGGCGAGCTCGCGCGCCACCGCCGCGCGATCAGAAAGTCTGCCCGCGCCGATAGCCGCACGTAGCAGCGCGGAGACCCGCGCCGCGCAGCTCAGCCGCACCGCGCCACGCGCGCTGAGCGCCTCGGCCAGCTTCTCCATCTGCCGCGCGACCAGCGGATTGGCCACCCGCGGCACCACGTCCAAGGCCTCGCGCGCGAACTCGAGATGGTTGTGCGGCGAGGCGAACAGCACTCGACAGCCGAACGCGGCCTCGTAGCCAGCCTCGTCGGCCGGCGCGGCATGGCGCAGGCGTACCGCCTTCAAGCGCCAGGCCTCGCCCACCGCACCACGCAGCACGCGGCTGGTGGCGAGCAGGCTGTAGTCCGCCAGGTGCCGATCACCCGCCAGTGAGGGATGCTCGAACTCGAGACGCAACGCGCAATCCCGCGTGCCTTCGCAGAGCGAAATCGCCAAGGCATCGATCAGCAGGCGGCTGAACCGGCAGACGTAGTCGAGGGCGTCGCGCAGCCTGGCCGCCGACATGATGAGATGCACCAGCGCGCCCCGCGGGCGGACCCGCTCCGCCGCGTGCAGGCCGACCAGCGGATCGCCCAGGCTACGTTCGGCCGCGGCGAACCAGGCGAGGGCCTGCGACGCCGGCACGCGCGCGCCCTCGTCTGCAATGCCAGAGCTCGCTGGCGGCTGACCTTGCTCATCCTGGTAGCCGAGCTCGGCCAGGGCCGCCCGCAGTTCCGCCATCTCCATGGCGCCAAAGGTCGGCATGCCGGGGCCGACGGCTGGCGAAGCGGCTGGTCGAGGCGTAGTCACAATAACTTGCACCGTCGGGACAAGGAGGCGCGCGCGAGTGCCGGCTATTTTCCGTGGCCAGTCACCGCTTCGCCACCTCGGGAGTCCGCCGATGCCATCCGCCACCGTGCTCGCCCCTGTCACCGCCGCGCGCGACATCGCGGCGGGTCTGTCCGCCACCACCGCCGAGAGCGAGACGGCGCGTCGCGTGGCGCCGGCAGCCGTCGCCCTGCTGCGCGAGGCCGGGCTGGCACGCCTGATGAAGCCCACCGCTCGCGGCGGCGAAGAACTCCCGCTGCGCGCGCAGGTAATGAGCTGCGTGGAAACCGCCCGCGGCGATGCCGCGGCGAGCTGGCTGATGATGGTATGCGGCGCGCACGACTTCGTGCTCGGCAGCTTTCCCGATGCCTGCCTGGACGAGGTCTTCGCCACGGGTCCAGACACGCTCATCGCCGGCACGCTCGCGCCGCAGGGCAAGGTCACGCGTGCCGACGGCGGCTGGTGGCTGGAGGGCCGCTGGCAGTTCTGCAGCGGTGTCGATCACTCGCCGTGGCTGATGTTCGGGGCGCTGCAGGGCGATGCCGCCGACGATGCGGATCCGTGGGGCGCGGTCCACCTGATGGTGCCGAAGGAACAGGTCGAGGTCATCGACACCTGGCACGTGCTCGGCATGCGCGGCACCGGCTCCAAGGACATCGCCGTGCACCGCGTCTTCGTGCCCTTGCATCGCAGCGTACCGACGCCTGCCCTGTTCACCGGCAGGAGCCCGCATGCACGCTCAGCGCTGTACCGCCTGCCGGTGCTGCCGAGCCTCGCCTCCATGGGTGCGGGCTCGGTCTACGGCATGGCGGAACGGGCCTACGAGGATTACGTGGCGCGTACCCGAGTACGCAGTGACGTGCTGATTGGCGGGGGCAAGGCCCATCACACCGGCTTGCAGCGTCGCGTGGCGGAAGCGCGTCTCGAACTGGATGCCGCGCGCCGACTGCTCGATGACATGTGCGACCGCTGGGACGAGTTGCAGGCGCGGGACGAACCACCGGTATCGCCCGAGATGCGCGTACGCATCCGCCTGGACGCTGCCTACGTCGTCGAACTGTGCCGCCGTGCGGTGGATCGCGTGTTCGCGGTTTCCGGCGCCCACGCGGTGTACGACGAAAGCGGCCTGCAGCGCGCGCACCGCGACATCCACACCGCCAGTCATCATGCGATTTTCGATTTCGACATGAGCACCGAATTTGTGGGCCGCACGATCCTGGGCGTGGATCTCGGCCCCGAACACGCGATCTCCTGATCGCGCGTTCGAGGAAAGGGACGCGCCACGACGATCGACGCGTCCCTTGTCGGCTCACGCAGGGCGACGGGCGCGCAGCACCAGCGGCAGCATGCCACCGCCGAGCAGCCATACCGCCGCGGGCAGCGGTATCGGCGCAGGCGCGGCGAAGTCGAAATTGAACACGCCGCCCCGGCTCAGCACCGCACCGCTCGTGCCAAGTTCGACCAGCCGCAGCGCGGCCGAGTAGGTGCCCGCCGCGGCGCCGGCATCGACCCAGAAGACAGGCTCGAAGTCGAGCGTCCCGCCGTCGCTGATCTCGATGGTCTGCCCGACCGAGAGAAGATTCAGCGTATCGCCATCGCCGACGTTCAGGCCCGCGCTGATCGACACCAGCTGCAGGCCGACGCGCGCCCCGGCTATCGGCGCCTTGTAACGACCGTTGCTGCTGTTCGCGAGGATTGCCTCCGGCGAACCGGGCGCGTCGTCCAGCAGTACGTCGAAGGCGACCATGCGCAGGTCGCCGTACTCCAGCGCGTCGTTGCCGCTGCTCACCTGCTTGCCGGCATACAGGCCCGCACCCACAGTCAACGGCAGCGGTGGCTGCAGGGACGACACCTCGGGCAGACGATTGTTGGTGTTGGTCTGCTGGACCGTCGGCGAGGCCGCCGGACCGGTCAGGCTGTAAGCGCCGATGGGATGGAAGTGATCGCCGTGGTTATAGAGCAGGGTCAGCCGCCCGAAGTTGGGATTGGCCTGGCCGGCATAGGCGCCGGTGGCCAGGGTCTCCAGGCGGTCACGGCCGATCAGGTAACCGGCGCCCCCCACCGGCGCCGCCTGGGCCGCGGTCGCCATTGATATCCACAGAAAAAGGGCCGCCAAAAACAACTGCGGGCGCGACAGGAAAGCATGGGTCATCGTCAGTCTCCCGATTCCGAATGAAGAAAGAAATGCAATGTTATATTGTAACATTCATAACCCACAAGACGATCCCTGCTTCGATGGCGTTCGCTTGCCTGCGTCGGGACGCGCCCCGAGAATAGCGCTGCGTCCGGCAGGACCGGCGCGCCGGTGAATGGGTGTAGGCATGGCGAAAGCGACCAAGAAGAAGACCGCGGCGGGCGTGCACGATCACCGTCGCTGCGTGAATCGCGCGCTCAGTTCGGCGGAGCGTGCCTGCGAGACCCAGGGCAAGCGCCTGACGCCGCTACGGCGCCGAGTGCTGGAGTTGATCTGGGATGGTCACGCACCGGTCAAGGCCTATGACCTGTTGCGCACCCTGGCCCAGGAACACGCCGGCGCAGCGCCTGCCACCATCTATCGCGCGCTGGACTTCCTGCAGGACGCAGGCCTGGTCCACCGCATCAACTCCCAGAACGCCTACCTCGGCTGTAACGCCAGCGATCATCCCCATGTCGGGCATTTCCTGCTGTGTACCTCGTGCAGCAACGTGGTGGAGTTCGAGAACGACGGGCTGGCCGCGCTGATCGACGAGCAGGCGCGGGCCCAGGGCTTCCACGTCGACCGTCAGACCGTGGAGGTGATGGGGCTCTGTCGTAGCTGCCAGTGACCCCCGACAAGACGGAAACCACGCGGCGACCTTGACGCCGCGTGGCCAGACCGCGCGCCCTCAGGTGCGCCGCCGCGTGATCCCCAGGGCAGCAAGTCCGCTGCCGAGCAGCCACACCCCCGCCGGCAGCGGGATGGGCGCCGTGCGCGCCGCCACAGCCGCTTCGAAGTCGTCGACTGCAAGACCACGATTGAACAGGATCATGAACGGCAGGGATGCGCCGTAGATCGAGGTCACGAGGTCGTCCTCCAAGCCGACCAGCTGCAGGGTGATCAGGTAGGCACCTACCGAGGCGCCCGAAGTCACCAAGTAGTCGATGTGCCGGTGCAGATCGCCAGCGGCATCGACCTGGCCGATGAGCGCGGTGCCGAGCGGCGGCGCGCCCGCGCCGATCACCAGCAGGTTCTCTTGCGCGTCCTTGATGGTCACGGTCTCACCTGCCGGCGGGGCGCTCAGCCACTGCGAACCATTCCAGAACTCGAGCCCGGCCACCGCTGTGAGACCGAGGATCGTACCCGGTATGAACTGCCCGGCCTCGTGTTCGAAACCCGGATCGTCGGTGGAGAACAGCGTCGGGAAATCGCCGAAATCGGCTTCGAAAATCGCGTAGCCGGTGGCCGCGTCCTGCGGCTTGTCATCGAGGTCGTCCAGTTCGATGGTGCAACCGGCCTTTGCGGTCGCGCAGGGCAGCAGCGGGTGAACGTCGCCTTCGTGCGGCTCCGCCGAGACCAGCGGCGCGGCCGCCAGCGCCAGGGCGCACGTCAAGGCGCGCAGGGTGGGCATAGTCTTCATGATACGTACTCCGGAATTGCGAGGTGAAAGCGAGTGGCGTCACGCGCAAGGGCCACGGCAAGCGGCCTGGGTGACCTGCAGTAATGTTACGTTATATCATCCGATGAATGTCAACTGCCCCCGCCATCTCACGGCCCCTCGTCGCACGCGTCCTGTCCTGGCTGTTCCTCGCGGCCCTGCTCGGCCAAGCCGAGGGCACGCGCGCGCAGGCCGTCGAAGGCTCCGATTCACCGGACGAAGTGGTGGTCACCGGGCAGCGCACGGTCGAAGAGCGTCGCCTGCGGCCCGAGAGCGTGCTGTCCGCAGATCAATTGCGCCGCCGGACGGAGAGTTCGCTGGGCGCGACCCTGGACGAGGAACTGGGGGTGCACAACGCGAGCTTCGGGCCGGGTGTGGGCCAACCAGTGATCCGCGGTATGAGCGGTCCACGCGTCAAGATCGCGCAGGGCGGCCTGGGCAACCACGACGCGGCGAGCGTCAGTCCCGACCACGCCATCACCCTGGAACCGCTGCTCGCCGAGCAGATCCGCGTGGTGCGCGGTCCGGCCGCCATCCGCTACGGCAGCGGTGCGGTGGGCGGCGTGGTCGAGGTCGAGGATGGGCGCATTCCGCAGGTGGCGGCCAAGCAAGCGCTCACGGGCGCCTTCGAAGCCCGCTACGACTCCAACGGCACGCGTCACGCCCAGGTGTTCAAGGTCGACGCCGGCCATGAACAAGTGGTCGCGCACCTGGACGGCTTTCAGCGCAATGCCGACAACCTCGACATTCCCGGTGACGCGCTGGACCGCGGCGCGGTGCGCGCGAGCTTCGGTGACACGGCCGAGTTCCGCAACATGCGCGGGAAACTGCTGAACTCCGACGCCGACACGCGCGGCGGCAGCGCGGGGCTGTCGTATGTCGACGATCGATTTCTGCTCGGCGCGGCGGTCAATCGCTACGAGAACAACTACGGCATTCCCCCGGGCGGACTCCCGCCCCATAGCCATACGCCCGGTGTGGCGCCGGGCGTGCAGCGTATCCGCCTGGAACTCGAGCAGACACGCTACGACCTCGATGCGCGCTGGCGCGCCCCGTTGCTCTTCATCGACAACGTGCGCGTGCGTGTCGGTTACACCGATTACGCCCACTCGGAGATCGACGGCGACCGGATCTCCACGCTGTTCACCAACGAGGTGCTCGAGACGCGCGTGGAATTCGAGCACGCCCTGCGTGCCTGGGCGCCCGGCACTTTCGGTCTGCAGTGGCAGAACCGCGACTTCGCCGCCGAGGGCTTCGAATCCTTCGTACCGGCCTCGCGTGTCGACTCCCACGCCGCCTACCTGACGCAGACGCTGCAGGCGACGCTGGCCCGGCTCGAATTCGGCGCGCGCATCGAGGGCAGCGAGACCCGGCCCGAGGACGCCGAGCGCAGCATCGGTGGTACGGTCGTGGTGAAGCTGCCCGCGCGGCTGTCCTACACCGCCAAGTCCGGCATGGTGGCCCTCGAGGTACCCCTCGGCGCGAACTTCGCGCTGCGCGGCTCCTATGACCACGCCGCCCGCGCCCCCGACGTACAGGAGTTGGTGGCGCTCGGTCCCCACCTGGCCACCCGCTCCTTTGCCGTGGGCAACATCGCCCTGGGGCTCGAGACGACGCGCGGCGCGGGGCTCGCGCTGGAATGGCGCTCGCGCGCGGTGGAGGCGCGGGTGAACCTGTTCCGCAACGCCATCGACGCCTTTATCTACCAGGAGAATCTCGGCTTCGTCTACAACATCGAGGAGCGGCTGTTCCAGATCGAATGTGTACGCGTGGATGTGTGCGTGCCGGCCTTCGGCTACCTGCAGCAGGACGCCCTGTTCAGCGGCTACGAGGCGGAGGTGGCGCTGCCCTGGCAGTGGCGCGACATCAGCGTGCGGCTCGCCGCCCAGACCGACTACGTACGCGGCTATTTTCGCGGCGATGGCAAGGGTGACGTACCGCGCCTGCCGCCGCGCACCTCCGGATTCAGCCTGCGGCTCGACGGCGCGGACTGGTCGGCCGGGTTCCGCGCCACCTGGGCCGGCGGCCAGCACCGGGCCGGCATCAACGAAGCCCCCACACCCGGCTATTGCGCGCTCAGCGCCGACGCGAGCCACACGCTGGGCCGGCACTTCGGCGTGCAGAGCGAAGTCTTCCTGCGCGCACGCAACCTGCTCGACGACGAGATCCGCAATTCCACCTCCTTCCTGCGCGCCTTCATGCCCGAGGCCGGACGGTCGGTGGAACTGGGCCTGCGCCTCAGCCTGTAGCGGACCGCGCGCGGCCCTCGCCGCGCACGAAAAAGAAATGTTATAAAGTTTCTTTTCTGAACCGGCGCGGCCCGGCGGATCTGCGCCGACCCCGGGCGCGGCGGGTCCACTCGAGAGGAGAGAAGGTCATGTTTCGTTCCCTGAAGTCGCTGCTGCTCACTCTCGGCCTGCTCGGCTGGGCCGGCGGCGTGGCCGCGAGCACCCCGCACATCGACGTCAATGTCAGCCTGTCCGCCGGCAAGCTGCAGATCGGTTTCTGCGGCAACCCCACCACCGCCTGCGACGTGCTGCCGGTGCTGACCGCTCTCGGAGTCTCAGGCGCCACGCTGCCGTTGGACCACGCCACCGGCAAACCGATCTTCGTCACCGACTTCGGCGACTTCGCCGGTGGTCCATTCGCCGTGGACAGTCCAGGCTTCTTCTCTCGAGCCGGCCGCCTGCCCGGCAACCTGCTGCTCAACTACCAGGCCATGGGCTCGTTGCGTTACTGGAACCCTGACCAGGACAGGTGGCTGAGCAGCACGCCCGGAGACGAGCGTATCCGCCTGTTCGGCGGGTTGGACGCCACCACGGTGCTGTCCACCGACACCAGCCACTGCGGTGGCCTCCTGCTGTGCATTCCGCGCGAGATTCGCTCGACCGTCTACGAGGAAGGCAGCACGCTCTTCACCGACACCGGCTTCGAGGGCGCGCGCTCGCTGATCGTCGGCCGTACCGCCGCCAACGGCTCGCTGCACGTGCATCTCGATTGGTTCCTTGAGCGGCCTAACGGCACCCGCGGTGGTGCTGCCGGCGCCTATCTGCTGGAGATGCGCATGACCGCCGCCGGGTACACCGCGTCCGATCCCTTTTTCATCATGTTCAAGCGCGGCATCAGCGACGCCGAGTTCGGACGGGCACTGGCCGCACGGATCTTCGCGCCTTCGGGCGGCTCCATACCGCCGGGCGGCACGGGAGGTACAGGCGGATCCACCGGCGGTGGCGTTGGCGGGGGCGTCAGTGCGGTCCCCCTGCCCGCCGGCTGGGTGCTGTTCCTGAGCGCCACAGTGCTTGGTGTGGGCGCGCGTCGCAGACGCACCTCAGCGCGCGACACCGCGGCTCGTTGAGCGCTGGCGGCGAAGACCGTGGCGTTCCCCTGGGTGAACGCCTGCAGACAGCCGGCACCAAGCACACAGCAGGCGACGCCTGTGACCGCGAGACGGGGCGGCGCGCGGCGCCCATGCACATGGCCGTGCGCGAGCAGCACCAGGGCCAGCAGGCAGGCGGCGATGGAGAACGACGAGGCCCGCAGACCAACGTTCAGGATGCGCACGGCAAGCGTGAGCAGGATGATCGACGCGGTGTGCGCGACACCACGCGTCGGCGCGAAAAGCAAGGCCTGGTCCGCGCTGACCGTCATGGCCGGGCACCAAACAGACGCTCGAAGGCGCGACCGACGAGGAACCCCGCGCCGAACAGGATGATGATGGTGGCGGCGAGGCCGAGTTCTCCCTGCGCCAGGTCCAGCATGCGCCGACTGCGACCGTCCTCGCGTGACCCTCACCGCGCAGGCTCCAGGCCAGCGCGCCGGCGGCACCGGCCCAGCACAGCGCGGAGCAAGGACTAACGAACGGCATTATTTTGCAGGGGCGGCGACGCAAGGGTCTGCGGTACGCAGCGCGGGCACGCCAGCGACCAGCCCTGGAAGTTTCTCGATGGGAGTGCCAGCGCCCGCCGCCGGCATCGACCTCGGTGGGACGCGCCCGTCAGGCCAGGCGTCTCACACGCCGCGCCAGCGGCAGAAGCGCCGCACCCAGCAGCCCTATCGCCCCCGGCAGGGGCACAGGCTCAGGCGTGAACACGCCCAGCGTCTCGCCTGCGATCGCGCCGCCCCCGGGAAGCAGCAGATCAGCGTCAAAGGTCTGACCGAAGTCTCCCTCCACGTTCGACCAGCCGTTGATGGACAGGCTCTGGACAAAGACATCCAGCGACGCTTCGAAACGCAGCCTGTGGCCCACGCGAGAAACGACGTCCAGGTTCAACTGTCCGGAATCCACGCTGTAGCGCGTCTCACCCGCACCCTTGATGCCCGGCTCGTTGGAGCTGAAGTCGTAACTGTCCTCGTCGACCGTGACCCCGCCTTCCACCGCCCGCCAGTAGTAGCTGGCGACCGACTCGCGTCCGGCGGCGCCGAACCCGCTGTCGAAGGACACATAGCCCCGCAGACCGAAGGCCACCAGTTCCCGCGGACGGCAGCCCTCGGTGCACACCAGGTCATCCAGGTCGACCACGGTGAAATCGAAGTAGGTGTCGACGGTACTCAGGGAACGGCCATCGGCGAAGAATCCCCCGCTCGCCAGCGCGTGACCATCGAAGCGCAGCGCCAGCGGCATGCTGGCGAGCGTCCCGGGCGGACCGAAAGGCGCGTCCGGAACGACGATCTCCTTGCTGTACTCGGCGTCGGTGTCGACCGTGATCCAGGACCCTCGCGGCTCGCTGCCGTACTGCGTGAGGCCGGTACGGGCGCGCAAGGTCTGCTGCTCGAAGGACGCGGCCGCGTACTGATGGCTCGAGCCGATGTCGTAGTAGTGGGTCTCGGAATCGGCCACCGGTCCGCTGGTTGATTCCTCGTAGGTGTCGGTGCCGTCCCCGAGATCGAAGTAGATGCCGGAATAGGCGGCCTGTGCGGGTGTCGCGAAGCCCGCGATGACAGCCAGGCCCCCCGCGGCGAGTGCGCGTAGCAACATGTCTTTTCTTGTCCTTGTCGTGACCCCGCGCGACGAATGGCGGGTGACGACACTGGACCACGGGCGAACGAGCGGCGAGTTGACCACGGTCAGAGCGGCGGGCGATCGTCCGCGAGGCGGGCGCCTCGCGGTGCAGGAGATGCCGACGGCCCGCGTCAAGGCGGGCCAGCGGCGACCCGGGGGGCCTTACAGGGTCTCGATGATGATCGCCGGCGCCATGCCGCCGGCTGCACACATGGTCACGAGGCCGCGCTTCTTGCCCTGCCGCTCGAGTTCGTCGAGCAGGGTGCCGACCAGGATCGAGCCGGTCGCGCCGATGGGATGACCAAGCGCAATGGCGCCGCCGTTGACGTTGACCTTCTCGCGGTCGAGCTTCAAATCGCGGATGAACTTCTCCGCGACGACCGCGAAGGCCTCGTTGATCTCGAAGAGATCGATGTCCTTGGTGGTGAGCCCGGCGCGCGCCAGCACCTTCTTCGCCGCCGGCACCGGCGCGTTCAGCATGAGCGTCGGGCAATCGCCGGCGTTGGCGGTGGCGACCACCCGCGCGCGCGGCTTCAGGCCATGCTTCTTCACGTAGTTCTCGGACGCCAGCAGCACACCGCCCGCGCCGTCGACCACGCCCGAGGAATTGCCGGCGTGGTGGATGAAGTCGATGTCGCCGAGTTCAGGGTACTTCTGGCGAATGAGACCGCCGTAGGTGTTGCCCGCCTCGTCCACCACCAGGTCCGCCCAGGTGCCGAACACCGGCTTCAGGCCCGCCAGCGTCTCCATGGTGGTCTCGGGACGCGGGAACTCTTCGCGGTCGAGCGCCACGCTGCCATCCGGGTTCAGGACCGGTACCAGCGCGCGGTTGAAATGACCGGCCTTGATCGCGGCCGCCGCGCGCTGCTGGCTCATGAGCGCGAGTTCGTCGACCGCGCGCCGGTCGATGCCTTCGATGGCGGCGACGAAATCCGCGCACACACCCTGCTGGGACTGGGGATGGATGGCGCGCAGATGCAGGTTGCCGCGATCGAGCATGGGCGGCACCTTGGGATCGGCAATGGACGCGGTGTAGCTCATCATCTCGGTGCCACCGGCGATCACGAGATCCTCCATGCCGGACATGATCTGCGCCGCGGCGAGATTGACCGTGGTGATGCCCGAACCGCAGAAGCGATCGAGCGTCATGCCCGAAGCGCGAATGTCGTAGCCGGCATCGAGTGCCGCCATGCGGCCCAGGTCCGCACCCTGCTTGCCGACCTGCGTGCTGGTGCCCCAGATGATGTCGTCGACCGTTGCGGTGTCGAGCGAATTGCGCTCGGCCAGCGCCTTCAGGACAGTCGCGGCCAGGTGCTGGGGATGCAGATGGGCGAGCGCGCCCTTGCCAATCTTGCCCACGCCACGCGGCGTGCGGCAGGCGTCGATGATGTATGCGTTGGTCATGTCGGACTCCTGTGGATGCGCGGCGCGGCCACGGCCCGCGCGATGATCTGGCGATGATCCCATGGTAAGGGATAGTCGCCTGCGGTGGCAGGCGCAACACGCCCTATGGCCCGGCTTGCAGCAGACCTGCGGCCCCGCGTCTAATCCAGGCCAAGAGTCCCGGAGGTGCCCCATGACCTATCAATTCATCCTGGTCGACGACCCGCGCCCTAAGGTCCGGCGCATCACGCTGAACCGCCCCGACAAGCGCAACCCGCTGTCGAACGCCCTGCGCGGTGAGCTGTTCCAGGCGCTCGAAGAGGCCGATCGCGATCCTGGCGTGTCGGTCACGGTGCTGCGCGGCGCGGGCTCGAGCTTCAGCGCCGGCTACGATCTCAAGAGCGACGTGCACCAGGGCCAGCCCTTCCACACCGCCGGCGGTCTCGGCAACTGGCCGCGCCACGTGGTCGAGGGCTGCTTTCGCATGTGGGATCTCGCCAAGCCGCTGATCGCCCAGGTGCATGGCTACTGCCTCGCCGGCGCCACCGAGCTCGCCACCGGCTGCGACCTGGTCTACGTCGCGGAGGATGCGCAGATAGGCTATCCGCCGGTGCGCTCCATGAGTCCGCCGGACAACCAGTTCTATCCGTGGATCGTGGGGCTCCGCCGCGCGATGGAGATGATGCTGACCGGCGATTCGATCAGCGGGCTGGAAGCGGTGGAATGCGGCTTCGCCAACCGCGCCTACCCCGCCGCCGAGCTCGAAGCGGCGGTGCTCGACATCGCCGAGCGCGTGGCGCGCATTCCCCCCGACATCCAACAGATCAACAAGCGCGCCGTGCATCGCCAGATGGAAGCCATGGGACTGCGCGCCGGCATTCGCGCCGGCACGGAGCTGCAGCAGATGGGCATGATGACGCAGTCGACCCAGGCGCACATGGAGGAGATCCGGGCGAACCTCACCGCAGCGCTGTCGAAACGCGACGGCGGTTTCGGCGACTACCGCACCAAGGGCAAGGAGTGAACGCCATGGGGCGTCTGCAGGACAAGGTCTGCCTGATCACCGGCGCCGCCGGCGGCCAGGGGCAAGTCGCGGTCGACATCTTCCTCAAGGAAGGCGCGCGCGTGCTCGCCTCCGATCGTGATGCCAGCGGGCGCGACGCGCTGGCCGCGAGCCTCGCGCGCCACCCGGACCGCTTGCACTACGTCGCCGCCGACGTCACGCGCTCGGCCGACCTCGACACCATCGTCGCGGCCGCTGTCGAACGCTTCGGGCGTATCGACGTGCTGTTCAACAACCACGGCGCGATGGTCGGCAGCCCGATACTCGAGACCACCGAGGCCGAACTCGACCTGGTGCTGAACGTCAACGTGCGCGCGTCCTTCCTGCTCGCGCAGAAGGTGGCCCGACAGATGGTCGCGCAGGGCGGCGGCGGATCGATCATCCACAACAGCTCGGTGGGCGGGCTGGTCGGTTTTCCCGACATGGCGGCCTACGGCGCCTCGAAGGCCGGCGTCGCGCAGCTCGCGCGCTCCATGGCCAACGATCTGCGCCAATGGGGTATCCGCGTGAACGCCGTGGCGCCGGGCGCCATCGACACGCCCATGCCGCACAAGTACCTGCAGAAGTTTCCCAACCGCGACGAGATCTGGCGCGCGATGGAACAGGCGCACCTAGTGGGGCGGCTCGGCCGGCCGGAAGAAGTGATCTGGCTGGTGGTGTTCCTGGCCTCCGACGAGGCGTCGTTCATGAACGGCGCCGTGGTGACGGTGGACGGGGGTTACTCGGCGGTGTGAGGCCGGCGCGGCGCGTCAGCCTGCCGCGCCGTCGAACATCACTCGCTCGTCGCCGATGAAGGACAGGCAGCCATCCAGGTCGATGAATTTGCGTTCGTCGGGCTTGATGATCTCGAGATAGCGCGGTTCGGACAGCGCCGCGTTCATCGCCTCGCGCGAGTCGAACCAGATCTCGCCCACGCCGTCGTAGTCGGTGATGTCGCCGAACAGCGAGCCGGCGGCATTGCTGCCCGGCGCCGGGTGGTACTGGATGTACTTGCGCACGTGTCGCATGAACTCCGGCACGCTCTTGACCAGCGGACCGTGCCGCTCGAACCAGTAGCGGCTGAATTCTTCGCGGGTCATGCCCTGCTTGCGACGGACGAAGACGATCATGGTGATCATGGCTGCTCCCCTTGCTTGACGTTGCGACGCTACGCGAGCGCGACCTCGACCAGGTTATCCGAGAAGCTCGGCGCGTGGCCCAGGTCGGCGAACTCCGCCGAGCTGATGGCGTTGACCGTGCCGTGCTGGTGCTGGCGCCAGTGACCGAGGGTGGTCACCACGACACCGGGATTGACATCGGTCGACACGCGCGCCACTGCTTCGAACGCGCCGCGCCCGTTGAACACCCGCACCCGCGCGCCGTCCGCCACGCGGCGTGCAGCCGCGTCGTCCGGGTGGATCAGCACGCTCTGCTCGCCCTGGGTGTTGCGCTTGTTCGTCATGTTCGCGTAACAGGAATTGAGAAACGCATGGCTCTTCGGCGAGACCATGGACAACGGGTAGCGTGCCGCGAGCGCGGGATTGCTCAACACTGATTCGCGCGGCGGCACGTAGTCGGGCAGCGCGTCCACCGGTTCGCCCCCTTGAAAGGCCTCGTACATCTGGCGAAAGGGCGGCGGCACGAAGTTGCCGTGCGCGGCGATGGACGATTTGAATTCGCACTTGCCGGACGGGGTCGGGAAATTGCCGTCGCGGTGCGGCGTGCGGGTGTCCGCATCGCCGAGTTGCAGCCGCGCGTATCCCCGCGCGCGCAGGGTCTCGAGCGTGATGCCGGCGCAGGCAGGCGCGTCCCAGGCGACGAAGTTGCGCAGGCATTCCTCGTCCGACCAGTAGAGCCGCTCGTCGGTGAAACCGAAGCGCCGCGCGAGCCGGCGGAACAGTTCGGCGTTGGACACCGCCTCGCCCGGCGGCTCGACGCAGCGAGCGTTGTAGGTCAGGTAGTTGTGCCCCCAGGCGAGGATGATGTCCTCCATCTCGGCGCCCATCGCCGCCGGCAGCACGATGTCGGCATAGCGCGCGGTGTCAGACACGAAGTGATCGGCCACCACCAGGAACAGGTCCTCGCGCGCGAGCCCGGCCACCACCTTGTCCGCTTCCGGCGCCTGGGTCACGGGATTGGTGTTCCAGCACAGGATGGC
>JAIEQK010000202.1 GCA_019747795.1 Gammaproteobacteria bacterium
CGAAACTGATCGAGCTGTTCGCCACCCATCACCTGGAATTCGACCGGATCTGGACGTCGTTGCAGGATTGAGGGGCGATTGATCCCTGTAGGTCGGACTTCAGTCCGACATTCGTGCCAGAACTGCGGTGTAGGTCGGACTTCAGTCCGACATTCGCGCAGGGGCTTCGATGTAGGCTCTGGGAACGAATGTCGGGTTGAAACCCGACCTACAAGGGGCATTTCGGGATGTAACCCGACCTGCAAGCGAGATGTCGGGTGGAAACCCGACCTACCCCGCCTCCACCATCGCCTGCACAGCGTGCTGGCGGATCTGCTGGACCATGGCGTGCAGGCCGTTGCTGCGGGTCGGCGAGAGGTGCTCGGCGAGCTCGATGTCCTTCAGGAAATCCGGCGGCGTGGCCAGGATGTCGGCCGGGCGGCGATCGGAGTAGACCGACAGCAGGAGCTGGATCAGGCCCGCGACGATCGCGGAGTCGCTGGTCGCCTCGTAGTGCAGCAGGTCGCCGCGCCTCTCGGTCACTATCCACACCTGGGACTGGCAGCCGTGCAGCTTGTACTTGTCGGTCTTCCACTCTTCAGGAAAGGGCGGCGCCTGGCGACCGAGGTCGATGATGTACTGGTAGCGCTCGGTCCAGTCGCCGAAGAACTGGAAGGTCTCGACGATGTCGCGCTGGGCGGCGAGGATCTCCTCCGCCGGCTGCAGTTTTCCCGGTGCTTCACTCATGTCCGCCGCCACTCCGTGCCGCCCGCGCCATCCTTGATGGCGATGCCGCGCGCGGCGAGTTCATCGCGCAGTTCATCGGCGCGTTTCCAGTCCTTCGCCGCGCGCGCCGCGCTGCGCGCCGCGACCAGCGCGTCGATCTCGGCGTCGTCCTCGCCGTCGATGGCGCCGGCCTTGGCCCAGGCCACCGGGTCCTGCTGCAGGATGCCGAGTTCGCGGCCGCCGGCCAGCAGCGTCGCCTTGCAGCGTCGCCGCTCGGCGGGATCGTTCGAGCGGTTGGCGAGCGTCACCGCTTCCATCAGCACGGCGATGGCCTTGGGCGTGTTGAGGTCGTCGTCCATCGCCGCGATGAAGGCCTCCGACGGCACGAGTTCATCTGCCGCAAGTTCGATGTCGGCGAGCCGCTCGAGCGTGCCGTACATGCGGTCGAGCTGGGCCTTGGCCTGCTCCACCAGTTCGTCGGTCCAGTTCAAGGGCTCACGGTACTTGCCGCGAATGAGCGCCATGCGCAGCGCCTCCCCCGGGTGCTTCTTCAGCAGTTCGCGCACCAGCAGCACGTTGCCGATGGACTTCGACATCTTGGTCGCGTCGATCTCGACGAAGCCGTTGTGCACCCAGTAACGCGCGAGCGGCGCGCCCTGGTGCGCGCAGCGGCTCTGCGCGATCTCGTTCTCGTGGTGCGGGAACTTGAGATCGTTGCCGCCGCCGTGGATGTCGATGCTCTGCCCGAGGTGATGCTCGATCATGGCCGAGCACTCCATGTGCCAGCCGGGTCGGCCGCGGCCCCAGGGGCTGTCCCAGCCGGGCAGCTCCGGCGACGAGGGCTTCCACAACACGAAGTCCGCCGGGTCGCGCTTGAAAGGCGCGACCTCGACCCGCGCACCGGCGATCATCTCGTCGCGGTTGCGCCCGGAGAGTTGACCGTACTCGGCGAAGCTCGGCACGTGGAACAGCACGTGGCCCTCGACCTCGTAGGCGTGTTCACGCGCGATGAGCGCTTCGATCATGGCGATGATGTCGCCGATGTGGGCGGTCGCGCGCGGCTCGATGGGCGGCGGCAGCACGCCGAGCGCGGCCACGTCGGCGTGGTAGACCGCGGTGTAGCGCTCGGTCACGACCGAGATGGGCACGCTTTCGCTGGCCGCGGCGGCGTTGATCTTGTCGTCGACGTCGGTGATGTTGCGCGCGTAGACCACGTTCGCGTAGTGGCGCTTCAGCACGCGGTACAGGAGGTCGTAGACCACCGCCGCGCGGGCATTGCCGATGTGCGGCGGGTTGTACACCGTCGGTCCACAGGCGTACATCGTGACCCGCCCGGGGTCGGCCGGCGTAAAGACTTCCTTGCGGCGGGTGAGCGAGTTGTAGAGTTCGAGTGCCATGTGGGCGAGCCCCAGCGCCGGCGGGCGAGAAAGCGGCGCAGTATACCCAAGGCGCCGCGCCGCGCCCATCGGCTCAGCGCCAGAGCATGCGAACCAGCGTGCCGTCGCGATCGAACAACTGGTGCTTGAAGGCGGCCGCCGCGTGCAGCGCCACCAGCAGCGCCGTGCCATAGCCGCACAAGTAGTGCACGTCGATGGCGAGTTCCCGCAGCCGCTCCGGGATCACCACCAGTGCCGGCACCTCGAACCACTCGAAGAAGGACACGCCGTGCCCTTCCGAGGTCGAGACCAGGAAGCCCGTGACCGGGATCAGGAACACCAGCAGGAAGAGCGTGTGGTGCATGGCGGTCGCGGCAACCCGCTCCCAGCGCTTCAAGCCCGCGTGCGCCGGCGACGGCGATACGTGACGCCAGAGGAGCGTCGCCACGCCGAGCACGAAGACCAGCATGCCGAGCGCCTTATGGCCCTCCAGCGACTTGTGGTACCAGCGGTCGTAGTAGCTCAGATCGACCATGTACCAGCCGAGGGCCACCAGTCCCAGGATGAGGAACGCCGTCGCCCAGTGCAGCAGCTTGGTCACGAGGCCGTAGTGCTCGGCCGTGTTCAGGATCCGCATCGGTCAGCAACCTCGCGGCGAGGGGTGTGCTCGGCGCCGGGCTCGCGCCCGGCGCCGAGCGCGGCTCAATAGCGGTAGTGCTCGGGCTTGAACGGCCCTTCGACCGCGAGCCCCAGGTAGTCCGCCTGCTTCTTCGACAGCACGTCCAGGTTCACGCCGATCTTCTTCAGGTGCAGGCGCGCGACCTTCTCGTCCAGCGCCTTCGGCAGCGTGTACACGCCGAGCGGGTAGCGCTCCGGGTGGTTGTACATCTCGATCTGCGCGATGGTCTGGTTGGTGAAGCTGTTCGACATCACGAAGCTCGGATGGCCGGTGGCGCAGCCGAGGTTAACCAGGCGGCCTTCGGCGAGCAGCAGGATGCTCTTCTTGGCCGTCAGGTAGACGCGGTGCACCTGCGGCTTGATCTCCTTCCAGGTGTACTTGCGCAGGCGGTCGACCTGGATCTCGCTGTCGAAGTGGCCGATGTTGCACACGATGGCGAGATCCTTCATCTGCTTCATGTGCGCTTCGGTGATCACGTCGCAGCAGCCGGTGGTGGTGACAAAGATGTCGCCGATCTTGCAGGCGTCATCCATGCGCATCACCTCGTAGCCCTCCATCGCCGCCTGCAGCGCGCAGATCGGATCGATCTCGGTGACGATGACGCGCGCGCCCTGGCCGCGCAGCGACTGGCAGGAGCCCTTGCCGACGTCGCCGTAGCCGGCCACCACCGCGACCTTGCCGGAAATCATCACGTCGGTGGCGCGGTTGATCGCGTCGACCAGCGAATGACGGCAGCCGTAGAGGTTGTCGAACTTGGACTTGGTCACCGAGTCGTTGACGTTCATCGCCGGGAACAGGAGCTCGCCGCGGTCGCGCAGCTGGTAGAGCCGGTGCACGCCGGTGGTGGTCTCCTCGGTCACGCCGCGAATGCCGGGCACCATACGGTGGAAGCGCTGCGGGTCGCGCTTCAGCGAGCGCTTCAGCGCCGCATAGAGCTGCGCCTCTTCCTCGTTGGCGGGCTTGACGTCCAACACCTTCGGATTCTTCTCGGCCTTGTAGCCGAGCAACACGAACAAGGTCGCGTCGCCGCCGTCGTCCAGGATCATGTTAGGGCCGGTGCCGTCGCCCCAGTCGAGAATGCGATCGGTGTATTCCCAGTAGTCGGCGATGGACTCGCCCTTGACCGCGAACACCGGCGTGCCGCGCGCGGCGATGGCGGCCGCGGCGTGGTCCTGGGTCGAGAAGATGTTGCAGCTCGCCCAGCGCACCTGGGCGCCGAGCTGCTGCAGGGTCTCGATCAGCACCGCCGTCTGGATGGTCATGTGCAGCGAGCCGGTGATGCGCGCGCCCTTCAGCGGCTTGGACTTGCCGAACTCCTCGCGCATCGCCATCAGGCCCGGCATCTCCTGCTCGGCGAGATCGATTTCCTTGCGGCCGTACTCCGCCAGCGCGATGTCCTTGATCGCGTAATCCTGCGCCGCGGCGCCCGCCTTGCGCGGCGCCTTCGCCTTCGCGCTGCTGCCGTTACCTCGAGCCATGCATGTACCTCAATGAAAAATCAGGTGGCTTGTCTACGTCGTGTGGCGCGGGCCGGATCTCAGGCCAGCGCGCTCTTCAGCTTGTCGACCAGGTCGGTCTTCTCCCACGAGAAGCCGCCGTCGGCGTCGGGCTGGCGGCCGAAGTGGCCGTAGGCCGCGGTGCGCTCGTAGATCGGTCGGTTCAACTGCAGATGCTGACGAATGCCGCGCGGCGTGAGGTTCATGACCTCGGCCAGCGCGCGCTCGAGCCTGGCCTCGTCCACCTGGCCGGTGCCGTGCAGGTCGACGTACAGCGACAGCGGCTTGGCGACGCCGATGGCGTAGGCCAGCTGGATGGTGCAGCGGTCGGCGAAGCCGGCCGCGACCACGTTCTTCGCCAGGTAGCGGGCCGCGTAGGCGGCGGAACGGTCGACCTTGCTCGGGTCCTTGCCGGAGAACGCGCCGCCGCCGTGGGGCGCCGCGCCACCGTAGGTGTCGACGATGATCTTGCGGCCGGTGAGCCCGGAGTCGCCATCGGGACCACCGATCACGAAGCGGCCGGTGGGGTTCACGTAGAACTCGCTCTCGGGGCACATCCAGCCTTCCGGCAGCACGGCCAGCACGTAGGGGCGGACGATCTCGCGCACATCGGCCTGCGAGAGGTTCTCGGTGTGCTGGGTGGAGACCACGACCGAAGTCGCGCGCACCGGCTTGCCGTTCTCGTACTGCAGCGTGACCTGGCTCTTGGCGTCGGGCAGCAGGCCCTTCTCCTTGCCGCTGTGACGGGCGGCGGCCATGTCCTGCAGGATGCGGTGGGAGTAGTACAGCGGCGCCGGCATCAGCACGTCGGTCTCGCGGCAGGCGTAGCCGAACATGATGCCCTGGTCGCCCGCGCCCTCGTCCTTGTCCGCGCCGCTGTCCACGCCCTGCGCGATGTCGGACGACTGCGAGTGCACGTAGCAGGAGACGTCGGCGGTCTTCCAGTGAAAGCCTTCCTGCTCGTAACCGATGGCCTTGACCGCGTTGCGCGCCAGGGTCTCGATGGTCTCCGAGGTGATGGAGGCCGGCCCACGCACTTCGCCGGCGATGACGATGCGGTTGGTGGTGCAGAGCGTCTCGACCGCGACACGGGCCTGGGGCTCGGCGGCGAGGTAGGCGTCCACCACGGCGTCGGAAATGCGATCGCAGACCTTGTCGGGATGGCCTTCGGACACGGATTCACTGGTAAAGAGGTAGCTCGACCGCACGCACTGTCTCCTTGCGTTCAGCATTGACTCGATTGACTGGGAACGGACCGGCCACGCCGGAACGCGAAACGGCGGCATTATGCCCGATAGTGGAGGGGTATGGACGGTATCGCGGTCACGATCTGCCACCTGTCCCACATCAAGCGCCGGCCTGGCGGTGGCCACGCAGCACTCCGCCCTCCTCCGCCTCGCCTAGGGCCCGGGCAAACACCGGGTAGCGCCACAGCGCCGAGGGCGAGTCAGGTTCGAATAGCGGCGGCAGGAGCCGCGCCTGCAGTCCGGTGACCGGCACTTCGAGCGCGCCGGCCGGCAGCATGCGCCGTACGGGCGGCGCCGCGACCGTGAGCGGACTCACCCAGCGCGCCTCGTCCCGCGCCAGGCGACGGGTGGCGATGCCCTGCGCGGCAAGCACGCGCGTCACCGCCTCCACATGGCCGAGGACCCAGTAAGCGTGGGGCACGGCCATCGGCGGCGCGCTTCGCACGCGGCGGTGATCGGGGAACTCGAAATCGCGCAGGGCGCCGTCCGCGACGCCGCGCAGCGCCACGCGCAGCTGCCGGGGCGGTGCGTGGGCCACGTACTCGCCGTGGGCCGAGAGGGGTTCGCGGCTATGCGCATGCGCCGCCACCAGCGCGCGCAGCTCGTGCTCGCGCGCGGCGACGATCGCCAGGAACAGTCGCTGCGCCTCGAGCTGTCGCGCGGCACGCACGGCGATGTTGCGAAAGCTCGGGTAGTGGCCATCGCGCGGGTCCATGCGGGTCTCGAGCAGCACCGCCAGCGCGCCGCCCAGCGCGGCGCGATTGCGCAGGTTGTGCACGCCCAGCCCACCGTGGGTCAGCGCCTGGTCGAGCGACAGGATCTCGCGAATGTAGCGCTGGGCGGGCCGGCCGGTGGCGCGCACTGCTTCGATGAGCGCGGGGAGCAGCTCGCCTTCCGCGTAGTCGCGGAGCTTCGCGGGGATCGCCGGATGGTTGCCGCAGTCGAACTGGGTCTCGAAATCGGTCATCCAGCCTTCGCGCCCGAGCGTCTTGCGCTTGAACGCCGCTGACTCGTGGGCGTCGAGCATCACCTGCGGGGCGAAGCCACTCAACAGCGCGGTCAGCGCGCGTGCCTCCGGCTGGGTCACGAGCACGTAGTCGCGGTTGATGTTGACCTCGTCGGCGTTGCGCGGCGAGTCGAGATCGCGGCCGTCGGGATTGGCGTCCGGCACCAGCACCAGGTCCAGCGCCGCGCGCGCCGCGGCCAGTTCGCCGTGGGCGAGCTCACGCGCCAGCAGCAGCAGCGCCTCGCCGCCCGCCGCCTCGGAGGCGCCGTGCTGGCCGCCGACCAGCAGTACACGGAGCGGTCGCCGCGTCGCGCCGCGCGGATGCAGGCGCAGCGCCGTGAGTGGCCGGCCGCCGGCGGACAGCCCGAGGTCCAGCAGCTCGGACCCTCGTGTGCTCGCCACCAGCCTACGCAGGAACGTGCGCATCTCCGCGGCGGTGGAGAGCCGCGCATGGCCAGCCTCCTCGAGCGGCGTGCGAAGCGCGTCCATGCGCGTTCCTCAGGGTCCGGCGGGCTCGACGGGCGCGGCACGGGCCACGCCCTTGCGCACGGCGTACACGCCGAACTCGCCGTCAGCTTCCAGCGCCGCTGCGAACGGCGGGCTCGCGAACAGGCTGCTCGGCGAACGCGGGTCCAGCAGCACCGCCGCCAGCCGCCCGCGACGCTGCGTGAGGTCGACGATCAGCGCGCCCGGCGCGGTGGTCAGCAGGCGCGGCGCGCTGGCGGTCATGTGCACCTCGCCCCGCGGCTCGCGCCGGTAACGTACGGCCACGACAGGGATCGCGAGCGGCTGCGACTGGCGTTCGGCGACTATGCCCTGACGTTCCAGCGCGGCCCGCAGCGCCTCGCTCGGCGCGGGCAGCACCAGGGTGCCCGGCATGGAAACGCGCTCACCCTCCGCCACGCGACGGTGATCGGCGAACTCGATCATCACCCGCTCACGATCGGCCAGGCGACGCAGCGGCAGGCTCACCCGCGGATGGGCCTCGTCCAGCACGTAGCGCGCGCCGAGGGTCAATGGCTCGGTCGGCAGCGCGGCGCGCGCCGCGGCCACCGCCTCGCTCACCGCCGCGCGCTGCTCCACGAGCGCGCGCAGGAAGGCGCGCTGGCAGACGAGCGAGCGCTGCGCGCGCACCTGGATGTTGCGCCAGGTCGGTGCCTGATCGTCGCTCGGGTCGAGCTTGGTCTCGGTCAGCACCGCAAGCAGGCCGTCCAGCGCGGCGCGATTGCGGAAGTTGCGCAAGGTGAGGCCGCCGTTGGTGATCGGCTGCGAAGCGCTGGTGATCTCGCCGATGTAGCGTTGCGCTGCGAGCCCCTCGGCGCCAGCCAGCGCGACCAGGCGCGGCAGCAGCCGATCGCGTCCGTAGTTCAGCAGCGCGGCCGGCACCGCCGGGTTGTTGGCGGTCTCGAACTGCGCCTCGAAGTCGGTGAGATAGCCTTCGCGCGCGAGCGAGCGGCGTTTCAGCACCGCCGACTCGTGCACGTCCAGCACCGCCAGCGGTCGGTAGCGCGCCAGCGCCGCGACCAGCGCGCGGCTCTCGGGCTCGGCGAGCATGACGAAATCGGTGTTGAGATTGATGCCGTTGGCGTTGGCGCGGTGGCCGAGGTCGCGACCGTCGGGGTTGGCGTCCGGCAACAGCACGACGTCGAAGGTCTCGAGCACGTCGCGCAGCCCGCCCGCCAGCAGTTCGCGGGCCAGGAACAGCATGGCCTCGCCGCCGGCCGGCTCGGCCGCGCCGTGCTGCGAGGCGATCAGGAGCAGCGTGGGTCGCGGCGTCGCGCCGTCCGCGGTGCCACGGGACAGCACCAGGGTGGCAAGCGGCCGCTGCTGCACGGACGCACCGACGGTTTCGCGTCTCGCGAGCGGCGAGGCCGCCGCCAGCGCGTCCAGGTCGGCAACCATCTCGGCGGCGCTGCTGAGACGCGTGTATCCGGAGGCTTCGAGCGGCGTCGGCGGGAGCGCCGCGCACGCGACGGGGGCACTGAGTGCGAGGAAGAGCAGCGCCGCGACGCGACGCCAGGACTGCAACGTCGTGCGCCTTCCCACCTACCAGCCGCCGCCCAGCGCGCGCACCAGGCCGGCGGTCGCCACCGCGCGCTGCCCGGCGAGCTGCGCCTGCTGGCGACGCAGGCCGAGCAGGCTGCGCTGCGCGTCGAGCAGGTCGAGCGTTCCCGTCGCGCCCGCCTCGAAGCGCGCGCGCGCCACGGCATGGGCGCTGGCCGCGGCCTCGGTCGCGGCATCGGTGCTCGCCGCCTGCTCGCCGAGCGTCGTGATGGCGACCAACTGGTCCTCCACCTCGCGGAATGCGCCCAGCACGGTACCGCGGTAGGCGGCGATCTCGGCGTCGAGCGCGGCTTCGGCGCGCGCGAGGTTGGCGCGATTACGGCCGCCGTCGAACAGCGGCCCCGCGATCAGCGCGCCGGCCAGCGGGCCGAGCGCCCAGGTGCGGCTGCCCCACTCGAAGAGTTCGCCGGCGGTGGCGGCGCTGAAGCCGGCCGAGGCCGTGAGATTGACCAGCGGGTAGAAGGCGGCGCGCGCCACGCCGATACGCGCGTTGGCGGCCTCCATGCGCCGCTGCGCTGCGGCGATGTCCGGCCGGCGCTCGAGCAAGGTCGACGGCAGGCCGGCCGGAATCGCCGGCAGGCGACCGGCCGCAACCGGGGCGGGCGCCACGCTGAACTCCGCGGGCGCCACGCCGAGCAGCACTGCCAGCGCGTGCTCGTACTGGGCACGCTGGCGCGTGACCGCCTGCACCTCGGCGCGTGCGATCTCGAGGTCGGCGCGCGTGCGATCCACGTCCAGGCGACTCACGTCGCCCGCCGCGAGCCGCTGCTCGAACAGTCGATGCGTGGCTTCGCGGCTGGCCAGCGCCTCGCCCAGCGCCGCGAGCTCGGCGTCGGCCGCGCGCAGCAGGAAGTACACCTGCGCGACGTCGGCGGTGACGCTCAGCTTCAGCGATTCGAACAGCGCGGTCTCGGCCGCGGCATCGGCGCGCGCCGCCTTCACGCTGTCGCGCACGCGGCCGAAGAGATCGAGTTCGTACTGCGCGGTCACGCCGTACTGGAAGCTGTTGTACATGATGCCGCCGGGCAGCGGCGCGAGCGGCTGGCTCTCGGACAAGCGCGTGCGCACCACCGAGGCGTTGCCGTCCAGGCGCGGCAGGCGCGCGGCGCGCGCCACGTCGACCAGCGCGCGGCTCGCCTCGAGCCGCGCGAGCGACGCGGCCAGGGTCTGGTTCGCGGCCAGTACGCGGCTCTCGAAATGATCGAGCAGCGGATCGCCGAACACCGTCCACCAGCCGGCGCGGGACGCGTCGTCGGCCGGCGCCGCCGGTCGCCACTGATCGTTGCCCGGATCCGGCGCCAGCGACTGTGCTTCCTTGAAGGCCGCCGGCACCGACACGTCGGGCGGCGCGAGCGGCGGCGCGAGCGAGCAGCCCCCGAGCAGCGCGCCCCATACGAAGAGCGACGCGCGGCGCATCACTCGCTCTCCGTGGCGGCGGTCACCGCGTCGGGCTTGGGCGGCGGCTGGCGGTGCAGCAGCACGTAGAACACCGGTGTCAGGAACAGGCCGAACAGCGTCACGCCGAACATGCCGGACGCGACCGCCGTGCCCATCGCACGACGCATCTCCGACCCCGCGCCGGTGGACAGCACCAGCGGCATGGTGCCGGCGATGAAGGCGATGGAGGTCATGAGGATCGGGCGCAGGCGCATGCTGCAGGCTTCCAGCACCGCCTTGACCGGGCCGTCGGTCGGGCGCTTGAGTTCATGTTCGCGCGCGAACTCGACCAGCAGGATGGCGTTCTTGCACGCCAGGCCCATCAGCACGAAGAGCGCGACCTGAGTGAAGATGTTGCGGTCGCCGCCCGTGTACCACACGCCGCCGATGGCGAACAGCAGGCACATGGGCACGATGAGGATGATGGCGAGCGGCAGCTTGAAGCTCTCGTACTGCGCTGCCAGCACCAGGAACACCAGCAGCGCGCACAGCGGGAACACCACCGCCGCCGTGTTGCCGGCGAGGATCTCCTGGTAGGTGAGATCGGTCCATTCGAAGGTGATGCCGCGCGGCACGGTCTCGGCGATGATGCGCTCGATGGCGGCCTGCGCCTGTCCGGAACTGTAGCCCGGCGCCGCGGCGCCGTTGATGTCGGCGGCCGGAAAGGCGTTGTAGCGCATGGCGCGATCCGGACCGAAGCTGTTCCTGACTTCGAGGATCGCGCCGAGCGGCACCATCTCGCCGTCCTTGTTGCGGGTCTTCAGCGCGACGATGTCCTCGGCGCGCGCGCGGTAGGGCGCATCGGCCTGCACCACCACCCGGTAGGTCTTGCCGAACTGGTTGAAGTCGTTGACGTAGAACGAGCCCAGGAAGATCTGCAGGGTGGCGAACACGTCGTTCAGGTCGACGCCCATGCGCTTGGCCTTGGCGCGATCGATGTCGACGTAGAGCTGCGGCACGTTGATCTGGTAGCTGGAGAACACGCCGGCCAGTTCGGGCGCCTGCCAGGCCTTCATCAGCACCGCCTGGGTGGCCTGGTAGAGCACCTCGTCGCCGAGACCGGCGCGATCCTCCAACTGCAGCTTGAACCCGCCGATCGCGCCGAGACCGTCCACCGGCGGCGCCGGGAACACCGCGATGAACGCGTCCTCGATGGCCGCGAGCTGCTGGTTCAGAGTCTGCGCGATGGCGCCGGCGGCCAGTTCGGGTCGGCGCCGCTCCTCGAAGGGTGCGAGGTTGAAGAACACCAGGCCGGCGTTGGGCGCGTTGGTGAAGCCGTTGATCGACAGTCCCGGAAAGGCATTGTCGGCGTTCATGCCCTCGTTCTTCATCGATATCTCGGTGACCCGCGCCAGCACCTTGTCGGTGCGGTCGAGCGAGGCACCGTCCGGCAGCTGCACCATGCCGATGAGGTACTGCTTGTCGGAGGTCGGTACGAAGCCGGTGGGAATCTGCTGAAAGCCGTACCAGGTGAAGCCGAGCAGGCCGACGTAGACCAGCAGCACCAGGAACTTCACCTTCAGCACACCGCGCACGCCGCGCACGTAGCCGCGCGCGGCGCGGTGGAACAGCCGGTCGAAGCCGCGGAACAGCCAGCCGAACAATGCATCCAGCACCCTCGTCACGCCGTCACGCGGCGCGCTGTGGCCGCGCAGCAGGCTCGCGGCGAGCGCCGGCGAAAGGGTCAGGGAGCTGAACGCCGAGATCACCGTCGAGATGGCGATGGTCAGCGCGAACTGCCGGTAGAACTGCCCCGTCAGCCCGCTGATGAAGGCGATGGGCACGAACACCGCGCAGAGCGTGAGCGCGATGGTGATGATGGGACCACTCACTTCGTCCATCGCGCGATGGGTGGCGGCCTTGGCATCCAGCCCGAGGGCGATATTGCGCTCGACGTTCTCCACCACCACGATGGCGTCGTCCACCACGATGCCGATGGCGAGCACCATGCCGAACAGGGTCAGGGTGTTGATCGAGAAGCCGGCCACGAGCATCACGCCGAAGGTGCCGATGATCGACACCGGCACGGCGATCAGCGGAATGATGGACGCCCGCCAGGTCTTCAGGAACAGGATGACCACCAAGAGCACCATCAGCACCGCCTCGAGCAGGGTCTTGACCACCGCCACGATGGACTGCTGCACGAAGCGCGTCGGGTCGTAGACGATCTGGTAGTCGACGCCGAGGGGAAAGCTGCTCTTCGCCTCGGCCATCAGCGCGCGCACGGAATTCGACAGCGCGATCGCGTTCGCCCCGGGCGCCTCGAAGGCCGCGATGGCGACCGAGGGCTGGTTGTTGGAGCGGCTGCGCAAGGCGTATTCGCCGGCGCCGAGCTCGATTCGCGCGACGTCCTTCAGGCGCAGCACGCCGCCGTCCGGCGCGGTGGCGACGATGATGTCGCCGAACTCGGCCTCGGTGCCGAGCCGGCCCAGGGTGTTGACCGAGAGCTGGAACTCGGTGTGCTCGACCACCGGCGGCGCGCCGACCACGCCGGCCGCGACCTGCTGGTTCTGCTCGCGGATGGCGTTGACCACGTCGCCCGCGGTCAGTCCACGCGCGGCGAGCTTGGCCGGGTCGAGCCAGATGCGCATGGCGTAGTCGCCGGCGCCGAACACGAAGACCTCGCCCATGCCCGGCAGGCGGCGCAGATTGTCCTTCAGGTTCAACACGCCGTAGTTGCGCAGGTAGAGCTCGTCGTAACGGCCGTCGGTCGACACCAGGTTGACCACCATGGTGAGGTTTGGCGACTGCTTCTGGGTGATGACGCCGATCTGGCGCACCTCGCTCGGCAGGCGCGGCAGCGCGCGCTGCACGCGGTTCTGCACCTGGTTCTCGGCGAGGTCGGGATCGGTGCCGATCTTGAACGTCACGCGCAGCTGCAGCGCGCCGTCGGCGGTCGCCATGGAGGACATGTAGAGCATGTTCTCGACGCCGTTGACCTGCTCTTCGAGCGGCGCCGCGACGGTCTCGGCGATGACCTTGGGCGTCGCGCCCGGGTAGGTGGCGCTGACCACGATGGACGGCGGCACCACGTTCGGGTACTCGGACACCGGCAGAAAGAAGATCGAGATCAGGCCGGCGACGAACACCAGCACGGACAGCACGCCCGCGAGGATCGGGCGATCGATGAAGGCGCGCGAGACGTTCATGACGCGGGCGGCTGCGGGCTCGGCGTCGCGGCCTGGTCGGCCTTCTCCATGGGCACGCTGCTCGGCGTCACGGGCGAGCCTGGCCGCACCCGCTGCAGGCCGTTGACCACGATGCTCTCGCCGGCCTGCAACCCGTCCTCGATGACGCGCAGACCGCCCACCTGGCGGCCGATGCGCACCTCGCGGTAGTTGGCGACCTTGTCCGCGCCCACCACCAGCACGTACCGCTTGCTCTGGTCGGTACCGATGGCGCGATCGGCCACCATCACCACCTCGCGCGCGCCGGTCGCGGCTTCGAGCCGCACGCGCGCGAACAGCCCGGGCGTGAAGCGCCGCTCGGCGTTCGACAGCGTTGCCCGCAGGCGCACCGTGCCGCTCGCCGACTCGATGTTGTTGTCGACGAAGTTGAGCCGCGCCGCGTGGGGGAAGCCCTGCTCGTCGGCGAGCCCGACGGCGACCTTGAGCGGCGCGCCGCGCGCGCCGGCGATGTACTTGAGGTAGGCGCGCTCGTCGGCTTCGAACGAAACGTAGACCGGATCGATGGACACCAGGGTGGTCAGCACGGGCGAGTCGGCGTTCTCGCCCTGCACGAGGTTGCCGACCGTGATCTCGTCCTTGCCGACCCGTCCGGCGATGGGTGCGGTGACGCGCGTGTAGCCGAGATCGAGCCGCGCGCGGGCGAGCGTCGCGCGATTCGCGCCGCGGGCCGCCTCGAGGTTCTTCACCGCCGCCGCCGCCGCGTCGTATTCGCGCCGGCTGGTCGCCTGGGTCTCGAGCATCTGCGCCTGGCGCTTGCTCTCGGTGCGCGCCAGCGCGAGCTGGGCCTCGGTGGCGGCCAGCGCGGCCTCAGCCTCGGCGACGCGCGCCTTGAACGGCCGCGCGTCCAGTTCGTAGAGCAGATCGCCCGCCGCCACCTCGCTGCCCGGCGTGAAGGCCACGCGCTCCACGTAGCCGTTGACGCGCGCACGCACGCGCACCGCCTGGGTGGCCTCGATGCGCCCAGGAAACTCGTCGCTGTCCAGCACTTCGCGGGTGATCGTCGCGGCCACCGTCACCGGCGGCGCGCCGCCGGGCGCGGCCGCGGCGGGTGGTTCGGGCTTCTGGCAGGCGACGAGCAGGGCGAGCGCGAGCAGGAGGGCCGCGCTAGGGGCGCGGCGCGGGGTCGAGGGCATCAGGACGGTCCGGGCATGAATCCCAGGCACGGTATGACATTTGTGCGGCGCGGGCAAACCGCGCCCGGGGCAGGAAAAATGCCCCGGATAGATCAGGGTTGCGCGCCCTGGCAGGCTTAAGAAAAACGTCGCGAGCGAAAGCAGTTTGCGTCCCGCCGGCGCGGCGGCACCGCAGCGTGTACGGATATACCTGCGGACTCCGAGCTCTGCCGGGACGCGAAATGACGAGCGCAGGGGTTGTTCTTCAGCCTGCGGCGGCGCGCACCTCGAGCACCAGCTTGCCCATGTGATCGCTCGCCTCCATCAGGCGATGAGCCTCGGCGGCGGCGCTCAGCGGGAAGCGCGCATGCACGTGGCTGCGCAGGCGACCGTCGGCCAGCAGCGGCCAAAAGTCACGCAGGACCGCCTGTGCGATGGCGGCCTTGCGCGCCACCGGCTGCGGGCGCAGGGTCGAACCGGTGATGGTCAGCCGCTTGGGCAGCAGGTAGGCGAAATTGACTTCGGTGGTCGCGCCGAGCAGGAAGGCGATCATCGCGTAGCGGCCGTCGTTGCCGAGCAGGCGCAGGTTCTTCATGACGTAGGGCCCGGCGACCATGTCGAGCACCACGTCCACGCCCCGCGGGCGGGCCAGGTCCTTGACCGTCGCCTCCCAGTCGCCCTCGCGGTAGTTGAGCGCGTGGTCGGCACCCATGCCCACGCAGTAGGCGACCTTGTCGGCCGAGCCGGCGGTCGTGATCACCGTCGCCCCCCAGGCCTTGGCCACCTGGATGGCGGTCGAGCCGATGCCGCTGCTGCCGCCGTGGATGAGCACGGTCTCGCCCGCCGCGAGACGCGCACGCTCGATCAGATTGTGGTGCACGGTGAAGAGCGTCTCGGGCAGGGTCGCGGCCTCGGCCGCCGACAGCCCCGTGGGCCAGGGCAGGCAGTGGCCGGCATTGGCCGCGCAGTACTCGGCGTAGCCACCGCCATGGGTCAGCGCGACCACGCGATCCCCCAACGCCCAGGTGTCCACCGCGGGACCGCGCGCCACCACGACGCCCGCCACTTCGAGTCCGGGCAGCGGGCTCGCGTCCGGCGGCACGGGGTAGTGGCCGGCGCGCTGCAGGCAGTCGGGTCGGTTCACACCCGCCGCAGCGACCTCGATCAACACCTCGTCGTCGCGCAGCGTCGGCAGCGGCACCCGCACCGGGGTCAGCACCTCCGGCCCGCCGGGCTGGCTGACGGCGACGGCCTGCATGTCGGTGGGGAGGGTGGTGTGCGGCATGGGGGACTCTCGGGTGTGGGACGGGCCCGAGAGTTTAGCCCAAGCCCTGTAGGTCGGACTTCAGTCCGACATTCATCGGCGGCTTTCGGCGTTCTGGGATGGCAATGTCGGACTGAAGGAAACTCTGATTAAGGCCATGTCGCCGCGTGATGGCGGCGTGGTCGGTAATCGGTTGGGCCAGGCGGGTCTGTCA
>JAIEQK010000239.1 GCA_019747795.1 Gammaproteobacteria bacterium
AGAGAATTAATTGAGCAGCCTAATCGATAGGGTCCGCGCCGCGGCTGCAAGGGTCGTCGGCCGCACCTTGGCCAAGAACGCTCCGCCGCCGCCCGCGCCCGCACCCGCCGCGCCACGCGCGAAGTCTCCCGCCGCGCCGCGTTCCGCGCCGGCGCCGGCCCGCGGCGCGCCGCGCATCTATACACGCTCGGAGCATGCCATCTCGCGCAAGCTCATCTCGCCGAACGCGTTGAAGGTGCTCTACCGGCTCGATGGCGCGGGCTTTCGCGCCTGCCTGGTGGGCGGCGGCGTGCGTGACCTGCTGCTCGGGCGCGAGCCCAAGGACTTCGACATCGCGACCGACGCCCGGCCGGAACAGATCCGCGAACTGTTCCGCAACTGCCGCCTGATCGGCCGACGCTTCCGCCTGGCGCACGTGCGCTTCGGCAACGAGATCATCGAGGTGGCGACCTTTCGCGCTGCCCACGAGGAGGACGACGGCGGCGCGGCGGAGATGACCGACGACGGCCGCATCCTGCGCGACAACGTCTACGGCGACATCGAGGACGACGTGTGGCGGCGGGACTTCACCGTCAACGGCCTGTACTACGACATCCACGACTTCAGCGTCATCGACTATGTCGGCGGTGTCGCCGACCTCGAGCGCGGCGTGCTGCGCGTGATCGGCGACCCGGAGCAGCGCTACCGCGAAGACCCGGTGCGCATGCTGCGCGCCATCCGCTTCGCGGTGAAGCTCGGGTTCAAGCTCGATGACGCCTGCGCCGCGCCGCTGCCGCGCCTGGCCGCGCTCCTGGACGACATCTCGCCGGCGCGGCTGTTCGACGAGACCTTGAAGCTCTTCCATGGCGGCTACGCGCTGCAGACCTTCGAGGCGCTGCGTCACCACCACCTGTTCGAGCACCTGTTCCCGCTGACCGAGATTGCACTCAGCCATGAGCATGAAGGCTTTCCCGCGACCTTGGTCGGGCGCGCCCTCGACAACACCGACAGGCGCCTCGCCGAGGGCAAGTCGGTCACGCCGGCCTTCCTGCTCGCGGCGCTCCTGTGGGATGCCGTCGAAGAGCGACGCCAGGCGCTGGAAGAGCAGGGCCTGGCGCCGCAGGACGCCACTCTGCAGGCCGCCGACGACGTCATCGCGCGCCAGGTGGCGCGCCTCGCGATCCCAAAGCGCTTCACCCTGAGCGCCCGCGACATCTGGGCCCTGCAACCGCGTCTCACGGGGCTGAGTCCGAAGCGTGCGCGCCGCGTGTTCGAGAACCCGCGCTTCCGTGCCGCTTACGATTTCTTTTTGCTGCGCGCCGAGGCCGGCGACGCCGATGCCGACACCGCCGAGTGGTGGACCGAGTTCCAGGACGCCGACGACGCCGGCCGCGAAGCGATGCTCGGCGCGCTGGAGGAGGTGCCGAGCGGCGACCGCCCACGACGGCGTCGGCGACGGAAGCGCCATTGATGGGCGCCCCGGTCACCGCCTACCTGGGCCTCGGCAGCAACCTCGATGACCCGGCCGCCCAGGTGACGCGCGCCGTTGCGGCGCTCGGCAGGCTGCGCGACTCGCGCCTGCTGGCGGTCTCCAGCTTCTACCGCAATCCGCCCATGGGCCCGCAGGACCAGCCGGACTATGTGAACGCCGTGGTCGCGCTCGAGACGCGTCTCGAGCCGCGCGAACTGCTGGCCGAGATGCAGGCCATCGAACGCACCCAGGGGCGCGACCGCAGTGGGCCGCGCTGGGGACCGCGCACCATCGATCTCGACCTCCTGGCCTACGGCGAGCAGGTCATCGACGAGCCGCAGCTCCACGTGCCGCACCCGGGTGTCGCCGAGCGCGCCTTCGTGCTGGTGCCGCTCGCCGAGATCGCGCCAGACGCCCGCCTGCCCGGCCTGGCCCCGCTCGCCACCCTGCTCGCGGGGGTCGACAGGCAGAGCGTGGTCGCGATGCCGGCGCCCCATTCAGACACGCCACGAAAGTCCGTCCGCCGATGAACATCTGTCCCGATCTCAAATCCCTGCGCGCCTGCCTGCGCGACTGGCGCCGCGAAGGCCTGTCCGTGGCGCTGGTGCCGACCATGGGCAACCTGCACGAAGGCCACATCTCGCTCCTTGTGCGGGCGCGCGAGATCGCCGACCGCAGCGTGGTCAGCATCTTCGTCAACCCGATTCAGTTCGGTAAGGGTGAGGATTACGAGCGCTACCCGTCGACGCTCGACGCCGACAAGGCCAAGCTGGAAGCCGCCGGCCTCGACTGCCTGTTCGCGCCCAACCTCGCCGAGCTCTACCCTGGCGGTATCGAGGCCGACACGCGCGTCACGGTGCCGGCCTTGTCCGACATCCTGTGCGGCGAGTTCCGCCCGGGGCATTTCTCCGGCGTCGCCACCGTGGTGAGCAAGCTCTTCATCAACGTGCAGCCCGACTACGCGCTGTTCGGCGAGAAGGACTTCCAGCAGGTGATGGTCATACGCCGCATGGTGCGCGACCTGCTGTTCCCGGTGGAGATCATCGGCATGCCGATCATCCGCGAGGCCGACGGGCTCGCGATGAGCTCGCGCAACGCCTACCTCACCGCCGAGGAGCGCCAGGTGGCCTCGGGCATCTTCGCGTCGCTGAGCCGCGCGGCCGTGGAACTGCGCAGCCAGGCGGTGGGCATCGACGCCCTGCAGGCGCGCTGCGCCGAGGAGCTGAAGGCGCTCGGCATGCGTCCCGAATACATCTCCGTGCGCCGCGCGACGGATCTCGCACCGCCCGCGGCCGGCGACCAGGATCTCATCATCCTGGCCGCGGCCTGGCTCGGCGGCGCGCGCCTCATCGACAACGTGCGGGTCATGCTGGACCGCCCGCTCGCCGCCTGACCGGGCCCGGGAGTTCACGCCATGCGCGACGGCGTCTACATCAAGACCTTCGGCTGCCAGATGAACGAGTACGACTCGAGCAAGATGCTCGCGCTGCTCGAGACCAGCCACGGTCTCCGTCCGGTGGACTCGCCGGAGCACGCGCGGCTGCTGCTGATGAACACCTGCTCGGTGCGCGAGAAGGCGCAGGAGAAGCTGTTCTCCGAGCTCGGCCGCTGGCGCGCCTACAAGGAGGCGGATCCCTCGGTCGTGATCGCGGTCGGCGGCTGCGTCGCGAGCCAGGAAGGCGAACTCATCTGGGAGCGTGCGCCCTTCGTCGACGTGGTGTTCGGCCCGCAGACCCTGCATCGCCTGCCGGCCATGCTGAACGAACTCGCGGGCGGCGCGCGGCGCGCCATCGACGTCAGCTTTCCGGAGATCGAGAAGTTCGACAACCTGCCACCGGCGCGGGTCGACGGGCCGAGCGCCTATGTCTCGATCATGGAAGGCTGCAGCAAGTACTGCAGCTTCTGCATCGTGCCCTACACCCGCGGCGAGGAATTCAGCCGGCCCTTCGACGACGTGATCACCGAGGTGGTGGAACTCGCCGCGCGCGGTGTACGCGAGGTGGTGCTGCTCGGCCAGAATGTGAATGCCTACCGTGGCCCGACCCACGACGGCCGCCTGGTGGACCTGGCCGCGCTCATTCGCTACGTCGCGGCGGTGGATGGCGTGGAGCGCATCCGCTTCACCACCTCGCACCCGCTGGAATTCTCGCCGCGCCTCATCGCGACCTTCGCCGAGGTGCCGGAGCTCGTGAGCCACGTGCACCTGCCGGTGCAGAGCGGCTCGGACCGCATCCTCGCGCAGATGAAGCGCGGCCACACGACGCTGGAATACAAGTCGATCATCCGACGCCTGCGCGAAGCGCGGCCGGACGTGCTCGTATCGACCGACTTCATCGTCGGCTTTCCAGGCGAGAGCGACGACGATTTCGCGCGCACCATGGACTTCATCGAGGACATCCGCTTCGACCAGTCCTTCAGCTTCATATACAGCCAGCGGCCCGGCACGCCGGCGGCCGCGCTGCCGGACGACGTCACACAAGAGGTCAAGCGCCACCGGCTCGCGATCCTGCAGCGGCGCATCACCGAGTTCGCCGATGAATACAACGCCGCCATGGTCGGGACCGTGCAGCGCGTGCTGGTGACCGGCCACGCGCGCAAGGACGACCGCGAACTGGCCGCGCGCAGCGCGCACAACCGGGTGGTGAACTTCGCCGGCGACGCCGCGCTCATCGGCCACTTCGCCGACGTGCGCATCACCGCGGCCCAGCCGAATTCGTTGCGCGGGGAACTCGTCGCCGCCCGCAGCGAGGTCCTCGCATGAGCACGGTCGCGGTCGAACTCGCGCTCGAGCCGGCGGACAACGAGCGCCTCGCCAACCTGTGCGGCCAGTTCGACGAACACCTGCGCCTGCTGGAACGCCGCACCGGCGTCGAGATCGGCAACCGCGGCAACCACTTCAAGCTGGTGGGCGGCAACGACGAGGTGGTGGTGACCGAGCGGGTCATCCGCCAGCTCTACTCGCTGACCGGCTCGCGGTCGATCTCCGCCGCCGACGTGCACCTGGAACTCCGCAACGTCGACATGGGCGGCCAGGCGGAGGACGAGTTCGACGCCGACGCGGGCGCGATCCGCACCCGCCGCACCATGGTCAAGGCGCGGGGCCTGAACCAGCGGCGCTACCTGGATGCGATCCGCGAGTTCGACATCAGCTTCGGCATCGGCCCGGCCGGCACCGGCAAGACCTATCTCGCGGTCGCGGCCGCGGTGGCGGCGCTGGACTCGGATTCCGTGCGGCGCATTTGTCTCGTGCGCCCGGCGGTCGAGGCGGGCGAGCGTCTCGGCTTCCTGCCGGGCGACATGTCGCAGAAGATCGATCCCTACCTCAGGCCGCTGTACGACGCGCTCTACGAGATGCTCGGCTTCGAGCGCGTCGCCAAGCTCATCGAGCGCAACATCATCGAGGTGGCGCCGCTCGCCTTCATGCGCGGCCGCACCTTGAACGAGTCCTTCATCATTCTCGACGAGGCGCAGAACACCACGGTCGAGCAGATGAAGATGTTCCTGACCCGCATCGGCTTCGGCTCGAAGGCGGTGGTGACCGGCGACGTCACCCAGGTCGACCTGCCGCGCGGCCGCAGCTCCGGTCTCAAGCACGCCGTCGAGGTGCTGGAGGGCGTGGAGGGCATCAGCTTCACCTTCTTTCGTTCGAAGGACGTCGTGCGTCACACCCTGGTGGCACGCATCCTCGACGCCTACGCCGTGCACGAGGCACATTCGCCCGAGCGCGACGACGAGCGACGACCCTGATGGTTGCGGCGGTGGCGCCCAGATGCGGCGCGACACGCGCGGTCGACCTCGCGCTTACCGTACAGATCGCCTGCCCGACCCGCGGCCTGCCCGCGCGCGCCGACTTCGAGGCGGCAGCATGTGCCGCGTTGCGCGGCCGGCGCGGCTGCGCCGAGCTGACCCTGCGCCTGGTCGATGCCGACGAAGGCCGGGCGCTCAACCAGCGCTGGCGCGGCAAGGATTACGCGACCAACGTGCTGTCCTTCCCCGCCACCGGGCTCGCCGCGGTCGCGCCGGAACTCCTGGGTGACATCGCGCTCTGCGCCCCGGTGATCGCCGCCGAGGCGCGGGCCCAGGGCAAGCGCGCGCTCGACCACTGGCGGCATCTCACCGTACACGGCGTGCTGCATCTGCTGGGCTACGATCACACGCGCGACGCGCAGGCGCTGGTGATGGAGGCCGCCGAGCGCGCGGCGCTCGCGAGCCTCGGCGTGGCCGATCCCTACCAGGCCTGATCGGCATGTTCGACACCGACCCCGGCAAGCGCGGCGCCTTCCAGCAGCTCTGGCAGGACATCCTGCGCCGCTTCAAACCCGACCCGGACGCCAAGCAGCGGCTCATCGACACCGTGCGCGACGCCGAGGAGCAGCACGTCATCGACCCCGACACGGTGGCGATGGTGGAAGGCGCGCTGCTGGTGTCCGAGACGCAGGTGCGCGACATCATGGTGCCGCGCTCGGAGATCGTCTTCATCGAAGAGCACGCGCGCCCCAAGGACTTCCTGCCGGTGGTGATCGACTCCGGCCATTCGCGCTTTCCGGTGTTCGACGAGAAGCACGAGAACGTGCTCGGCATCCTGCTCGCCAAGGACCTGCTGCCGCTCCTGGTCGAGTCCGCCCAGGACTTCGACATCGGCGACATGATGCGCCCGGTGGCCTTCGTACCCGAGAGCAAGCGGCTCAACATCCTGCTGCGCGAGTTCCGCGAACGGCGCAATCATCTCGCGGTGGTGGTCGACGAGTACGGCGCGATCTCGGGGCTCGTGACCATCGAGGACGTGATCGAGCAGATCGTCGGCGAGATCGACGACGAGCACGATCTCGCCGAAGAGGACAATATCCGCCGCCACCGCGACGAGCGCTACACGGTCAAGGCGCGAACGCCCATCGCGGAGTTCAACGAGTTCTTCGGCGTGGACTGGGAAGACGACGACTACGACACCATCGGCGGGCTCGTGATCGACGAGTTCGGCCACCTGCCGCGTCGCGGTGAAGAGCTCCAGTTCCGCGGTTTCGAGTTCAAGGTGCTGCGCGCCGACCGCCGCCGCATCCGCCTGCTGCGCGTGATTCGCGGCGCGGCGCCGCTGCCCACCGCCGCCGACGGCGACGGTTGATCGTGACTGTCCGCCGAGCGCCGGCGCATGCCCGTCGGTTCTAGTCGCGGCTGGCGCCGCCCCGCGCCCCACCCGCGCGGCTACTTCGCGGCCGCCCTGGCGTCCGGTCTCGCGCTGCCCTGCGCCTTCGCGCCCTATGGTGTCTGGCCGCTGGCGCTGCTCGCCCCCGCGCTGCTGCTGTGGCTGCTGCGCGGCCTCGCCCCGCGCCCGGCGGCGCGCCTCGGCTACCTGTTCGGTCTCGGCTACTTCGGCCACGGCGTGTGGTGGATCCAGGTCAGCGTCCACCAGTTCGGTCTGCCCTACTACAGCTTCTCGGTCACCGTGACGGCGCTGCTGGTGGCCTACATGGCGCTGTTCCCGGCGCTGGTCGCCTATGCGCTTCGCCGGCTGCCGGCGCGGGACGAACGCGCCCGCGTGCTGCTGCTCGCGCCGCCGCTATGGGTGGCGAGCGAGTGGCTGCGAGGCTGGTTCCTGACCGGCTTTCCGTGGATCTCGCTCGGCTATTCGCAGCTCGATGCGCCGCTCGCCGGCCTCGCGCCGCTGCTCGGCGAGATCGGCACGTCCTTCGCGGTGATGGTCGGCGCCGGCCTGTTGGCCGCGGCGCCGTACGGGCGAGGTGTCGGGCGCCTTGCGCCGCTCGTGGCGCTTGCGCTGCTGCTGTTCGCGGGCCACGGTCTCGGGCGCTTCGACGCGACCCACGAGACCGCGGCCGATCTCCGCGCAAGCTTGGTCCAGGGCGCCATTCCGCAGTCCTTGAAGTGGGAGGCCGGGCAGCGCGAGCACGCCTTCCGCCTCTACGGCGAGCTGACCGCGCCGCTGTGGCGCGCCGACGTGGTGGTGTGGCCGGAGACCGCGATTCCCGCCTTCGCGATCGAGGTGCCCGAGATGCTCGAGGCGCTGACCGGCGCCGCGCGCGAGGCCGGCACCACCCTGCTGCTCGGTGTGCCCACCGGTGAGCCATGGACCGGCGGGCGCTACTACAACAGCGTGCTCGCGCTCGGCGTGGAGAACGGCCGCTACGACAAGCGTCACCTCGTGCCCTTCGGCGAGTTCTTTCCGCTGAAGTCGGCGCTGGCCGGCATCTCGTCTTTGCTCAGCATCCCGATGTCGGACTTCAGCGCCGGCGCCCTGGACCAGCCGCTGTTGCGCGCGGCCGGCCTGCCGGTCGGCGTATCCATCTGCTACGAGGACGTCTATGCGCGGGAAGTCACCCGGGCGTTACCCGCGGCGGCGTTTCTCGTGAACGTCAGCAACGACGCCTGGTTCGGCGACACCATCGCGCCTCACCAGCACCTGCAGATCGCGCGCATGCGCGCGCTCGAGAGCGGCCGCTGGCTGCTGCGCGCGACCAATACCGGCATCACCGCGGTCATCGATCATCGGGGTCGCGTCACGGCGCGCGTGCCGCAGTTCGAACCGACCGCGCTCAGCGCCCGCTTCGCCGCGCGCGCGGGCGCGACGCCCTACGTGCGCTTCGGTGACTGGCCGGTGCTGGTGCTGGGGACGGCGCTGCTGGCGCTGGGCATCCACGGCGGGCGCGAGCGGCGCCCGTTCGCCTGAGCGGCGGTCCGCCCAGGCTCGACGGATCAGGCGTGATACTGGCGGCTGTGGTCGTGCACGGTCTCGACCAGCACGCTGACGTGTTCCGGCGGCACTTCCGGCGTGATGCCGTGGCCCAGATTGAAGATGTGCCGACCGCCCGCGCCCATCGCGTCCAGCACGCGGCGTGCTTCCGCGGCCACCACTTCGGGCGTGGTGAGCATGATGGCCGGATCGAGGTTGCCCTGCAGGGTCACCGCGTCGCCGAGCCGGCGCCGCGCATCGCCGATGTCCACCGCCCAGTCGAGGCCGACGCCGGCGCAGCCGGTGGCCGCGATCGATTCGAGCCATGGCCCGCCGCCCTTGGTGAAGACGATCGCCGGCACGCCGGCCGGCAGGCCTTCGAGGATGGCGCGCATGTAGGCGAGCGAGAACTCCTGGTAGGCCGCGGCAGAGAGCGCGCCGCCCCAGGTGTCGAACAGCATCACGAGATCCGCGCCCGCGGCGAGCTGGGCGTTCAGGTACAGCGTCGTCGCGCGCGCGACCTTGTCGAGCAGCGCGTGGGCGGCCGCCGGGTCGCCGTAGATGAGTTTCTTGATGCGTGAGAACTCGCGGCTGCTCTGGCCTTCGACCATGTAGGTCGCGAGCGTCCACGGGCTGCCGGCGAAACCGATCAGCGGCACACGGCCCTTGAGTTCACGCTTGATGAGCGACACGGCGTCGGTGACGTAGCGCAGTTCCGCGCCGGGATCGGGGATCGGCAGCGCGTCGATGTCGGCGCGGCTGCGCACCGGTTTCGCGAAGCGCGGTCCGAAGCCCTCCTCGAGGCTGAGCTCGAGGCCCATGGCGTCCGGCACCGTGAGAATGTCGGAAAACAGGATGGCGGCATCGAGCGCGTAGCGATCGAGCGGCTGCAGGGTGACCTCGCAGGCGAGCTCGGGCGTCTTGCAGAGCGTCAGGAAGTCGCCCGCGCGCTGGCGCGTGGCGCGGTACTCCGGCAGGTAGCGCCCGGCCTGGCGCATGACCCACAGCGGCGTGCAGTCGACCGGCTCGCCGCGCAGCACGCGCAGCAGCCGATCGTTGACGAGCGGCACGCTCACGGCGCTCAGGGCAGCGGCGCGGGCAGGTCGGTGCTGCCCATCAGGAAACGATCCACGCCGGCGGCCGCGGCGCGGCCCTCGGCGATGGCCCACACGATCAAGGACTGGCCGCGCTGCATGTCGCCGGCGGTGAACACGCCCGGCACCGAGGTCATCCAGTTCTTGTCGCGGGTGACATTGCCGCGCCCATCGAGCGCCACGCCCAGGCCTTCCAGCAGCCCCGGCCGTTCCGGCCCGACGAAGCCCATGGCGAGGAACACGAGGTCCGCCGGGATCTCGCGGCTCGAGCCCGGTACTTCGACGAACTGCATGCGTCCGTCGACCGATTTCATTTCCACGTCGGTCAGTTCCAGCGCGCGCACGCGACCCTGGCCGTCGTCGACGAAGCGCTTGGTCGAGACCGCGTAGACCCGCTCGCCGCCTTCCTCGTGGGCCGAGGCGACGCGGTAGATGCGCGGCCACTCCGGCCACGGGTTGTCTTCCGCGCGGCCGCCCGGGGGTTTCGGCATGATCTCGAGCGAGGTCACGGACTTCGCGCCCTGGCGATGCGAGGTGCCCAGGCAGTCGGCGCCCGTGTCGCCGCCGCCGATGATGACGACATGCTTGCCCTCGGCCGAGATGAACTCGCTGTCCGGGATGTCGTCGCCTTCGCAGCGGCGGTTCTGCAGGGTCAGGAATTCCATCGCCTGGTGGATGCCGCCGAGCTCACGCCCCGGCACCGGCAGATCGCGCGCGACGGTCGCACCGCCGGTCAGCACCACGGCGTCGAACTGGCTGCGGAGTTCGGCGATCTCGAGGTCCACGCCGACGTTGATGCCGGCGTGGAACACGACGCCCTCGGCGCGCATCTGATCCAGGCGGCGGTCGAGCACGCGCTTCTCCATCTTGAACTCGGGGATGCCGTAGCGCAGCAGGCCGCCGATGCGATCGGCGCGCTCGTACACGGTCACCTGGTGACCGGCACGGCGCAGCTGCTGGGCTGCCGCGAGTCCGGCGGGGCCGGAACCGACCACCGCCACCCGCTTGCCGGTCTCCGTGCTCGGCGGCTGGGGCTGAACCCAGCCCTCTTCGAACGCGCGGTCGATGATCGCGAGTTCCACCGCCTTGATGGTCACCGGGTCGTCGTTCACGCCGAGCACGCAGGAGCCCTCGCAGGGCGCCGGGCACAGGGTGCCGGTGAACTCCGGAAAGTTGTTGGTCGCGTGCAGGCGCTCGATCGCATCCTGCCAGCGATCGCGATAGACCAGGTCGTTCCAGTCCGGAATGAGATTGCCAAGCGGGCAGCCCTGGTGACAGAACGGGATGCCGCAGTCCATGCAGCGCGCGGCCTGGGTGTTCAGATGCTCGGGCGCGTAGGGCGCCATCACCTGGCGCCAGTCGCGCAGGCGCTCGGTCACCGGCCGATAGGGCTGCTTCTCGCGCCGGGCCTCCAGGAAACCAGTGGGCTTAGCCATGGGCGGCCGCCATGATCGCCTGGTCCTCGTCCACGCCGTCGCGGCGCGCCTTCTCGATGGTCTCGAGAATGAGCTTGTAGTCCTTGGGCATGACTTTCACGAACTTGTCTTTGTTCACGGTCCAATGATCGAGGATCGCTTCCGCCACCACGCTGTGGGTGTAGTGGAGGTGATTCTTGAGCAGCCGGCGCACGAGGTTCTCGTCCTGCTCGGTGGCTAACTTCTCCAGGTCGACCATCTCGCGGTTGCAGCGGCCGGGGAACGCGCCGTCGGGATCGTAGACATAGGCCACGCCGCCCGACATGCCGGCGGCGAAGTTGCGCCCGGTCGCGCCGATGATCACGACGTTGCCGCCGGTCATGTACTCGCAGCCGTGATCGCCCACGCCTTCGACGACGGTGTTGGCGCCGCTGTTGCGCACCGCGAAGCGCTCGCCGGCGATGCCGCGGAAGTAGGCCTCGCCGCTGGTCGCGCCGTACAGCGCGACGTTGCCGATGAGGATGTTCTTCTCCGGCACGAAGCTCGCGTGGCGCGGCGGGTAGACGATGATCTTGGCGCCCGACAGGCCCTTGCCGACGTAGTCGTTGGCATCGCCTTCCAGCGTCATGGTCACGCCGCGCGGCACGAAGGCGCCGAAGCTCTGCCCGGCCGAGCCGTTGAAGTGCAGCTTGATGGTGTCGTCCGGCAGGCCGGCGCCACCGTAGCGGCGGGTGATCTCGAAGCCGAGAATGGTGCCGACGGTGCGGTTGACGTTGCGTATCGGCAGGATCGCGTCCACCGGCTTGCCGTGCTCGAGCGCGGCCTTGCACAAGGGCACGATGGTGGTGCGGTCCAGCGACTTGGCCAGCCCGTGGTCCTGCTCGCGCACGCAGCGGATCTCCACACCGGGCTCCGGCTTCGGCTGGTAGAGGATCTGCGAGAGATCCAGGCCTTGGGCCTTCCAGTGATCGACCGCCGGCGCGACGTCGAGGAGGTCGACGCGGCCGATGAGTTCATCGATGGTGCGCACGCCGAGCGCGGCCATGTACTCGCGCATCTCTTCGGCGATGTAGCGGAAGAAGTTCTCGACGAACTTCGGGCTGCCGCTGAATTTGGCGCGCAGGCGCTTGTCCTGGGTGGCGATGCCGACCGGGCAGGTGTTGAGATGACAGACGCGCATCATGACGCAGCCCATCACCACCAGCGGCGCGGTCGCGAAGCCGTATTCCTCGGCGCCGAGCATGGCGGCGACGATGCAGTCGCGGCCGGTCTTCAGCTGGCCGTCGACCTGCACCACGATGCGATCGCGCAGCTTGTTCGCGACCAGCACCTGCTGGGTCTCGGCGAGGCCGAGTTCCCACGGCACGCCGGCGTGCTTCAGCGAGGTCACCGGCGAGGCGCCGGTGCCGCCGTCGTAGCCGGAGATCAGCACCACGTCCGAATGGGCCTTGGCGACGCCCGCCGCGACCGTGCCGACGCCCACTTCCGCGACCAGCTTCACGTGCACCCGCGCGAGCGGGTTCGAGTTCTTGAGATCGTGGATGAGCTGCGCCAGGTCCTCGATCGAATAGATGTCGTGGTGCGGCGGCGGCGAGATCAGGCCCACGCCGGGGGTCGAATGCCGGGTCTTGGCGATCCAGGGATAGACCTTGTTGCCGGGCAGCTGGCCGCCTTCGCCGGGCTTCGCGCCCTGCGCCATCTTGATCTGCAGATCGTCCGCGTTCACCAGGTACTCGCTGGTCACGCCGAAACGGCCGGAGGCCACCTGCTTGATCGCCGAGCGACGCAGGTCGCCATTGGCATCGGGCACGAAGCGCTCGGGATCCTCGCCACCTTCGCCGGTGTTCGAGCGGCCGCCGATGCGGTTCATGGCGATCGCCAGCGTCTCGTGCGCCTCGGCGCTGATCGAGCCGTAGGACATCGCGCCGGTGGAGAAGCGCTTCATGATCGCTTCGATGGGCTCGACTTCCTCCAGCGGCACCGGGGTCGGCGCCTGCTTGAAGCGGAACAGGCCGCGCAGCGTCGCGCGGTGCTCGCTCTGGTCGTCCACCAGCTTGGTGTATTCCTTGAACACCGCGTACTGGCCGCTGCGGGTCGAATGCTGCAGCTTGTACACGGTCTCGGGGTTGAACAGGTGGTATTCGCCGTCGCGACGCCACTGGTATTCGCCACCCCAGTCGAGATCGGGCTTCTTCACCAGGCGCTCGGGGAACGCGGCGTGGTGGCGCAGCGCCACTTCCTTCTCGACCACGTCGAGACCGATGCCGCCGATGCGCGACGCGGTCCAGGTGAAGTACTTGTCGACGAAGGCCTTGTCGAGGCCCACGGCCTCGAAGATCTGCGCGCCGCGGTAGGACTGCACGGTGGAGATGCCCATCTTGGACATGACCTTCAACAGGCCCTTGTTGACCGCCTTCAGGTACTGGCGCACCGCGGTGTCGAGTTCGCTCTCGTCACCTTTGCGGCTCTTCGGATTAATCTTGAGGATGCGCTGGCGCAGCATGTCGTCCAGCGTCTCGAGCGCGAGGTAGGGGTTGATCGCGCCCGCGCCGTAGCCGAGCAGCACCGCGAAATGGTGCACCTCGCGCGGTTCGCCCGACTCGATCACCAGTCCAACCTTGATGCGCCGCCCGTTGCGCACCAGGTGATGGTGCACGCCGGCGGTGGCGAGCGCGGCCGGAATGGCCGCATGCTCGCGGTCGACCCCACGGTCGGACAGGATGATGAAGGCATGGCCCTCGTCGACCGCCGCGTCGGCGGCGGTGCAGACCGCTTCGAGCGCCTTTTCCAGGCCCTTGGCGCCGTCCTTCACCGGGTAGACGGTGGGAATGGTCTTGGCGCGGAAGCCGAGCGTGTCGATGCCGCGCAGCTTCTCCAGGTCCTGGTTGTCGATCACCGGCGCAGACAGCTTGATCTGGCGGCAGGACGCGGCGGTCGCTTCCAGCAGGTTGCTCTCCGGGCCGATGGGCGTGGAAAGCTGGGTCACCAGTTCCTCGCGGATACCGTCCAGCGGCGGGTTGGTGACCTGGGCGAAGAGCTGCTTGAAATAGTCGTAGAGCAGCCGCGGGCGTTCGGACAGCACCGCGAGCGCGGCGTCGGTGCCCATGGAGCCGATGGCCTCCGCGCCGCTCGCCGCCATGGGCTGCATCAGCAGGCGCAGGTCTTCGTGGGTGTAGCCGAAGGCCTGCTGACGCTGCAGCACGGTGTCGTGGTCGGGCGCGTGGACGTGGCTCGGCTCCGGCAGGTCGTCGATCGACACCTGGTTCTTCGCCAGCCAGTCGGCGTAGGGATACATGTCGATGTACTGCTGCTTCAGCTCGGCGTCGTCGACGATGCGGCCGGCCTTGGTGTCGACCAGGAAGATGCGGCCCGGGTGCAGGCGCTCCTTGATCTCGATGCTCTCCGGCGGGATGTCGAGCACGCCGACCTCGGAGGCCATCACGACCAGGCCGTCCTTGGTCACGTAGTAGCGCGACGGGCGCAGGCCATTACGGTCGAGCACGGCGCCGATCACGGTGCCGTCGGTGAAAGCGATGGAGGCGGGGCCGTCCCAGGGCTCCATCAGCGAGCCGTGGTACTCGTAGAAGGCCTTGCGCTTGGCGTCCATGGCCTCGTGGCCGCTCCAGGCCTCGGGGATCATCATGAGTACTGCGAGCGGCAGCGGCCGGCCGGCCATGTGCAGGAACTCCAGCACCTGGTCGAAGCTCGCCGAGTCCGAGTTGCCTTCCAGCACGATGGGGAAGAGCTTCTTCAGGTCCTCGCCGAACAGGCTCGATTCGCACAGCGCCTCGCGCGCGCGCATCCAGTTGATGTTGCCGCGCAGGGTGTTGATCTCGCCGTTGTGCGCGATATAGCGGAACGGGTGCGCCAGCGGCCAGGACGGGAAGGTGTTGGTGGAGAACCGCTGGTGGACCAGCGCCAGCGCGCTGACCAGGCGTTCGTCGCAGAGATCCGGGAACATCTGATCCACTTGGTCGGCGTTCAGCATGCCCTTGTAGATCATGGTCCGGTGCGACAGGCTCGGCACGTAGAACAGCGCCTTCTCGGCGATGCCGCTGTCCCAGATCGCATGCTCGACGCGCTTGCGGATGACGTACAGCTTGCGCTCGAAGTGCTCTTCGCTCGCGACGCCGGCCGCGCGACCGATGAAGATCTGGCGGAAGGCCGGTTCGGCGGAGCGCGCGGTCGGGCCGATCATGTCGTCGTAATGCGGCACATCGCGCCAGCCGAGCAGCACCTGGCCCTCTTCCTCGACGACGCGCTTGAAGGTCGCCTGGCAGAACTCGGCGTCGGCCGCGTCGCGCGGCAGGAACACCAGGCCGGCGCCGTAATGACCGTACTCGGGCAGGGTGATGCCCAGCGCCGCGCAGGTCGCGCGCAGGAAGCCGTCGGGCATCTGGATCAGGATGCCGGCGCCGTCGCCGGTGTTCTCCTCGCAGCCGCAGGCACCGCGGTGTTCGAGGTTTTCGAGAATGGTGAGCGCGCGGCGGATGATCGTGTGCGACTTGCGACCTTTCATGTCGACAACGAAGCCGACGCCACAGGAATCGTGCTCTTGGGACGCGTCGTACAGCCCGTCCGTCGGGCCGCCGGTCCGCGGAAATCGAGTGCGAGCAGAGTTCATCCCTACGAGTGCCTCCGAGGGTCGGGTCGTGAAATGGTCGCGATCAGGCGCGCAAAAGGACGCGGATTATACGCCGCACCTCCGCAGACTGTCACCAAAGCGGGGCGTTCGTGGGCGACCCCGCCGGCCTGAATCCGTCAGCCGCTGCACCGCATTGGGTGGCGAGCGGCGACGCTGGTGCATACGAACCGCGCAATCACTTCAGACTTGCCGTCGCGCGGGGCCATGGCTTCTGCTTCTGCAAGGCGGGTGCCATTCCGCGTATCGCGGCGGCGGCCGCGACGCGGGTGGCGTAAGGACCGGTGACCACCACGTACCACGGCGCGCCGTCGCGACGGGTGCCGACCACGTTCGACTTGCCCGTGAGGCCCTGCTGGCGGACGAAGCGGTGGGCCGCTTCGCGGTCGCGGCTGCCGAAGAGCTGGACCACGTAGCTGCCCGGCTTCTGCTTCGCGAGCCAGGCGTCGGTGTTCGCGGCCACCGGGGCTGGCGCGGGCTTGGCCGGCGCCGGCTTCGCGGCCGGCTTGGTGACCGGTTTGGCCGCAGGCTGCATGGTGGCTGTCGTCGGCTTCGCGGGCTTGTCGGTGCTGGCGGACGCCTGGATGGGTGCCGCGGGCGCCTCCTTCACGACCGGCGGTGGCGCCGGTGCGACGACGGGGGGCTCGGTCGGCGCC
>JAIEQK010000130.1 GCA_019747795.1 Gammaproteobacteria bacterium
GGAGCTCCGCCGCCAGGTGACGTCGCCGGGCGGCACCACCGAGCGCGCGCTGGCGAGCTTCGCGGCGGACGATCTCGGCGGCGTGGTGCTGCGCGCGCTCACCGCCGCGCGCGATCGCGGCCGCGAACTCGCCGCCCAGGTGGCACGCTGATGGGCGGCGCGTACTTCTCCAACGCGGGCGTCTTCCTGATCGACTCGCTGTTCGGGCTCTACATCGCGGCGGTGCTGCTCAGGCTCCTGTTCCAGGTGGTGCGCGCGGATTTCTACAACCCGCTCTGCCAGGCGATCGTGACGGTCACCAACCCGGTGCTGCGGCCGCTGCGGCGCTACATCCCAGCGCTCGGCAACATCGATACGGCTTCCGTACTGCTGATCTTCGCCCTGCAGCTCTTGAATACCCTGCTGGTCGCGATGGTGGTGGGCGTGAATCCGAGCATCGCCGGCCTGGTGGTGGTCGCCATCGCCGAGGTGGCGCACAAGACGGTATGGATCTTCATGGGCGCGGTCATCGTGCAGATCGTGCTGTCCTGGGTCTCGCCCGGCGGCTACAACCCGGTGATGGGCGTCATCCAGTCGCTGGCCGAGCCCCTGCTCAGGCCGGCGCGGCGCGTGCTGCCGGCGCTCGGTGGGCTCGACTTCTCGCCCATGCTGGTGGTGATCGGACTCAACCTCTTCCTGATGCTGGTGGTCGCGCCGCTGCGGGACGCCGGCTACTCCCTGCTCTGAGACGGTGGCCTGGTGCCGCTGGCAGGGCACCGACCTGCTGCTGGAAGTGCGGGTGCAGCCGCGCGCGAGCCGTGACGAAGTGACCGGCCTGCACGACGGCGCGCTCCGCGTGCGCTTGACCGCGCCGCCGGTCGACTCGCGCGCCAACGAAGCGCTGTGCCGCTGGCTGGCCGAGGACTTCGGCGTACCACTGGCCGCGGTGAGCGTGCTGCGTGGCGGCGCTTCGCGCAGCAAGCAGGTGCGCGTGAGCGCCCCCCGGCGCGTGCCGGCGTGGTACACGGCGCAGGGCGGCGAGTGGCCGCCGCCGGCCTGAGGCGGCATTGCGGGCGCTGGGTTCTCTCTTTAGACTCCAGCCCCGACCACCACCCCCATTGACCCCCGCAAGCTCGACCGATGCCTGATACCCAGCACGCTGACAGCGTCGGCCTCGTGTGTCCGCAGTTCCGGCATTTCGACACGCCGCTCGCGCTCGACTGCGGCGTGACCTTGCCGTCCTACGATCTCTGCTACGAGACCTATGGCGAGCTGAACGCGGCCAGGGACAACGCGGTGCTGGTGTGTCATGCGCTGTCGGGTGATGCCCACGCGGCCGGCTTCCACGATCCCGAACAGCGCAAGCCCGGCTGGTGGGACAACTGCATCGGCCCGGGCAAGCCGCTCGACACGCGACGCTTCTTCGTCGTGTGCTCGAACAATCTCGGCGGCTGCAACGGCTCGACCGGTCCGCTGTCGGTCAGGCCGGGCACCACGCACCGTTACGGTCCCGACTTCCCCTTCGTCACCGTGCGCGACTGGGTGCAGAGCCAGGCGCGGCTCGCCGACGCGCTCGGCATCGAACGCTGGGCGGCGGTGATGGGTGGCAGTCTCGGTGGCATGCAAGTGTTGCAATGGGCCATCGACTTTCCGGATCGCGTGCGTCACGCCATCGTGATCGCCGCCGCGCCGCGCCTGTCCACGCAGAACATCGCGTTCAACGAGGTCGCGCGCCAGGCCATCCGCTCGGATCCGGACTTTCATGACGGGCACTATGCCGATCATGGCGTGGTGCCCGAGCGGGGGCTCAGGCTCGCGCGCATGCTCGGGCACATCACCTATCTTTCGGACGACGTGCTGCACTCCCGCTTCGGGCGCGAACTCAAGGAAGGCAAGATCCAGTTCAACTTCGGCGTCGAGTTCCAGATCGAGTCCTACCTGCGCTACCAGGGGGAATCCTTCGTCAACCGCTTCGACGCCAACACCTATCTGCTGATGACCAAGTCGCTGGACTACTTCGATCCGGCGGCGGACTTCGAGGGCGATCTCACCCGCGCGGTGTCGCGCTGCACGGCGCGCTTCCTGGTCATGTCCTTCTCCAGCGACTGGCGCTTCTCGCCGAAGCGCTCGCGGGAGATCGTGCGCGCGCTGCTCGACAACGACCTCGATGTCTCCTACGTGGACATCGAGTCGGCGCTTGGACACGACTCCTTCCTGCTGCCCATTCCGCAGTACCACAAGGTGCTCGGCGCCTACTTCTCCCGCATCGAGGTCGGCGCGTGAACGGCCGGCATCTGCGCCCGGAGCAGGCGCTGATCGCGGACTGGATCACGAGCGGCAGCCGTGTGCTCGATCTCGGCTGCGGCGACGGCGCGCTGCTCGCCGCGCTCGCCACGCAGAAGGGCGTGACCGGCTACGGCATCGAGATCGATCCGGACAACATCGTCACCTGCATCGAGCGCGGCGTGAACGTGCTGCATTCGGATCTCGACGCGGGGCTGTCGGAGTTCGACGCGCATTCCTTCGACTTCGTGATCATGACCCAGACCATCCAGGCCATCTGGCGCCCGGATGCGATCATCGACGAGATGCTGCGCATCGGCCGCGAGGTCATCGTGACCTTCCCGAACATGGGCCATTGGAAGTGTCGCGCGCAGATCCTGCTCGGGCGCATGCCGGTGACGCGACACCTGCCGAACACCTGGTACGACACGCCCAACATCCACATGTGCACCATCAACGACTTCGAGGAGCTGTGCGCGGCCAAGCACCTCGAGGTGCTGGAGCGCGCGACGGTGGATTCGAGCCACCGGGCGGACTTGGGCATGCGCCTGCTGCCAAACCTGCTGGCGGAGATCGCGGTGTACCGCATCAAGCGGCGGGGGTGAGGCGCTAAACGGGGACAGACCACGGTTTCGCGGTATCCCGCGAAACCGTGGTCTGTCCCCGTTTAGCTGCGGAAATCGTCCAGCTTGCAGTCGTAGTCGATGATCAAGGGCGCGTGATCGGAGAAGCGCTCGTCCTTGTAGATGTCCGCCTTCTTGATGAAGGGCTTCAGCCCGGGCGTGACGACGTGGTAGTCGATGCGCCACCCGACGTTCTTCGCATAGGCCGCGCCGCGGTTCGACCACCAGGTGTACTGCTCGGCGGCCTGGTTCACGACGCGGAACGCGTCAACCCAGCCGACCTTGTCGAACAGCGTGTCCAGCCACGCGCGCTCCTCGGGCAGGAAGCCGGAGTTCTTCTGGTTGGAACGCCAGTTCTTCAGATCGATGTTCTTGTGCGCGATGTTCCAGTCGCCGCACAGGATGAACTCGCGGCCTTCGGCCAGGCGCGCTTCGAGCCACGGCATGAAGCGGTCCATGAAGCGGAACTTGGCGGCCTGGCGCTCCTCGCTGGATGAGCCCGAGGGGACGTAGACCGAGGCGACCGACAGTCGTCCGAAGTCGGCCTGCACGTAGCGCCCTTCGTCGTCGAACTCGTCCCAGCCGAAGCCGGTGACGACGCGGTCGGGCTTGTGACGGGAGAAGAGCGCCACGCCGCTGTATCCTTTCTTCTCGGCGTCGCAGAACCAGGTGTGCCACCTGGCGGGCGCGCGCACCGCGTCGGTGAGATCGGCGACCTGCGCCTTGGTCTCCTGCAGGCACACGATGTCGGCCTTGGACTTCGCCAGCCAGTCGTGGAAGCCCTTGCCGTGGGCCGAGCGGATGCCGTTCAAGTTGGCGCTGACGATACGCATGTGGTTCCGGTCCGGGTGGGGAAGAAGGCGCGCCGGCTGTAAGCCGCGCGGCGCGCGCGTATCATACCGAGAGCGTTCATTCGGGGCCTATCGGCACGGGGTTCAATGCAGGCCTACAAGCAGGAATTCATCCGTTTCGCGCTCGAGCGGGGCGCGCTCCGCTTCGGCGAGTTCACCCTGAAGTCGGGCCGCCTGAGTCCGTACTTCTTCAACACCGGTACGTTCGACAGCGGGGCTGCGCTGTCCGATCTCGGGCGCTACTACGCCGACGCCATCGTCGCCTCGGGCCTCGAGTTCGACGTGCTGTTCGGCCCGGCCTACAAGGGCATCCCGCTCGGCGCGGCCATCGCCATCGCGCTCTACCGCGATCACGGTCGCGACGTGCCCTTCACCTTCAACCGCAAGGAAGCCAAGGACCATGGCGAGGGCGGCATGCTGCTCGGCAGCCCGCTCGCGGGCCGGGTCCTGATCGTGGACGACGTGATCTCCGCCGGCACCTCGGTCGGCGAGTCCATGCAGATCATCGGCGCCGCGGGCGCGCGGGCGGTGGGGGTGATGATCTCGCTCGACCGCCAGGAGCGCGGCAAGGGCGCGCTGTCCGCCGCCCAGGAGGTGGAGCGCGAGCACGGCATCCCGGTCCGGAGCATCGTCGGGCTGGCCGACATCCTGGCCTACCTCGAGGCGCAGGGCGACCAGGCGCCGCGGCTGGCCGCCATCGCCGCCTATCGCGCCGAATATGGGGTATGAATCACAGGGCTGAGCGGGGCCGATTTGAGTCCGGCGCGCAATCGTCCGATAAACGGGCGTGAGTGAATCTTCCAGGCTGAGCGGGAGTCAGTTGAGTCATGCATGAAGCACGCAAGATTAAGACCCTGGGCTGGCGCCTGGCGGCGCTGGCGCTGGTCGGCCTCCTGGCCGCTGCGCCGGCCTCGGCCGCGATCAAGTGCTGGAAGAACAAGGACGGCGTGCGCGAATGCGGCAATGCCGTGCCGCCGGAATACGCCCAGCAGGGCAGCGAGACCAAGGACGCCTTCGGCGTCACCATCGGCGCCACCGGCCGGGCCAAGACCCGCGAGGAGCTGGAGGCCGAACGGGCCGCGGCGCGGGAGAAGGAGGCGGCCGTCGAGGCCGACAAGCGGCGCGCGGCGCAGGACCGCGTGCTGCTCGACACCTTCACCAGCGAGGACGACATCGTCCTCACCCGCGATGGTCAGATTGCCCACCTCGAATCCCAGATCCACCTCGTGCAGAGCCACATCGAGAAACTGCAGAAGAATCTCGACCAGATGATCGACCGCGCGGGCGAAGTCGAGCGGCGCGGCGAGAAGCCGAACGAGGAAATGGTCAAGAACATCGACAACGTGCGCGGGCAGATCGAGGAGAACCACCGCTTCATCGACACCAAGCGTAAGGACCAGGACGAGATCCGCGCGCGCTTCGATGCCGATCTCAACCGCTTCCGCGAGCTGAAGGGCATCAAGCCGGCGACGGCGACCACCGCGGCCACACCCGCCGCCGAGTAGAGACGACGCTCAGTCCGGCGCGGCGGGAAACAGTCCGCCGCACAGGCGCCGCCACTCGGCGTCCCAGTGGGCGGTCGGGCGCTGTTTGAAGTCGCTGCGCACGAAGGCATCCACCTTGCCGGTCACGAGCGCGGTCAGGAGCGCCGCGCTCGCCGCCACCGTCGGCGAGTCGAGCGAGTCAGGCGCGTCGAGGTTGGCCTCGCGCAGCGCCTGGCGGAACTGGGTCTCGACCCGCGCATAGAACTGCATCACCCGCGCGCGCAGGCGCTCGTGTTCACCGGTCAGGATGTCGCCCATCAGCACGCGCGCGATGCCGGGGTTGCGCTCGGCGAACTTGAGCAGCGCGGTGGCGAGATGCAGACAGCGCGTGCGCGCGTCGCGCTGTTCACTCATCACGCGGTTGAAGAGACTGAACACCGTGTCCTCGGCGAACTCGATCAGGCCCTCGAACATGCGCGCCTTGCTCGGGAAGTGGCGATAGAGCGCCGCCTCCGACACCCCCACCGCGGCCGCGAGCCCCGCCGTGCTGATACGCGAACCGGGATGGGTCTCCAGCTCGGCCGCGAGCACTTCGAGGATCTGGCGCTTGCGCTGACCCTTGACCACTATTCGATCAGCGTGCCGACGCCTTCATCCGTGAAGAGCTCGAGCAGGACGGCGTGATCCACTCGGCCGTCGATGATGTGCGCGCGACGCACGCCGGCATCGACCGCGTCGAGCGCGGTCTCCACCTTGGGCAGCATGCCGCCGGAGATGGTGCCGTTGGCGATGAGGCGACGGGTGGTGGTGGCGTCGATGCTGGCGAGCAGTTCGCCGGCCTCGCCGAGCACGCCGGCGGTGTTGGTCAGCAGCATGAGCTTCTCGGCCTGCATGACGGATGCAATCTTGCCGGCGACGAGATCCGCGTTGATGTTGAACGAGGCGCCGTTGGCGCCGACGCCGATCGGCGCGATCACCGGGATGAAGGCGCTCGCGGCGAAGAAGTCGAGCACGCTGCGATTGATGCCGCTCACTTCGCCGACGAAGCCGAGCTCGTGCTTTGGATGCCCGTCACCGGTGCCGAGCTGGCGCGCGATGATGAGCGGGCCGTCCTTGCCGGTCAGGCCCACGGCGCGACCGCCGCTCGCGTTGATGAGATTGACGATTTCCTTGTTCACCAGGCCGCCGAGCACCATCTCGACGACGTCCATGGTCTCGGCGTCGGTCACGCGCATGCCATCGACGAAGGTCGATTGCTTGCCGATGCGTTTCAGCATGTCGCCGATCTGGGGACCGCCGCCGTGCACGATGATCGGCTGGATGCCGACCAGCTTCATCAGCACCACGTCGCGGGCGAAGCTCGCCTTGAGGCGTTGCTCGGTCATGGCGTTGCCGCCGTACTTCACGACGATGGTCTTGCCCTGGTAGCGCTGGATGTAGGGCAGGGCCGAGGTCAGTACATGCGCCACGCTGGGCGCTTCATTCAGGTCGAGCGTCATCGTTGCTTCCATGGCCGGGCAGGTACCCCGGCACTGTCGGTGATCGTGTGCGGGTGGGCTCGGGTCAGAACGGCAGGTGGAGACTGCCGTCGATGCCGAGCAGCAGCTTGCGGAAACGCGCCTGCACGTCCGCCAGGGCCTCGGCGTCGTCGCCTTCGAAGCGCAGCGTCAGGCAGGGCGTGGTATTCGACGGCCGCACCAGGCCCCAGGAATCGACGAATTCCACGCGCACGCCGTCCAGCGTGTTGAGCTCCGCGTATTCAAACATCGCGGCCGCCTCGGTCACGCGCTCCATGAAGTCCGCGTGACGCGACTCAGGCATGTCGAGCCTGAGCTCCGGCGTGGCGAAACCGCCCGGCAGCTCCGCGAAGACTTCCGCGGGCGGCTTGCCGCTGCTGACCAGGATCTCGCACAGGCGCGCGGCGGCATAGAGCGCGTCGTCGAAGCCGTACCAGCGCTCCTTGAAGAAGATGTGGCCTGCGAGCTCGCCGCCGAGCAGGGCGCCGGTCTCCTGCATCAGGTTCTTGATGATGGAGTGACCGGTCTTGGAAAGGATGGGCTCGCCGCCCGCGGCGGTGATCTCAAGTGGCAGCGCGCGGCAGCACTTCACGTCGTAGATGACCTTCGCGCCCGGGTTACGCGCGAGCAGGTCGCGGGCGAAGAGGATCATCTGCCGATCGGGCCAGATGATGTTGCCTTCGCCGTCCACCACGCCGAGCCGATCGCCGTCGCCGTCGAAGGCGAGGCCGAGATCGGCGCCTTCTTCCTGCACCGCCTCGATGAGCGCGGTGAGATTCTCCGGCTGCGAGGGATCGGGATGGTGATTGGGGAAGTTGCCGTCGACCTCGCAATAGAGCTCTGTCACGTCGTGGCCGATGGCGCGCAGGATGGCGGGCGCCACCATGCCCGGCACGCCGTTGCCGCAGTCGACCACGATCTTCAAAGACTCACCGAGCGAGACCGGGATCTCTTCGCTGATGCGGCGGATGTATTCGGCGACGATGTCGGTGGACTGCAGCGAGCCCGTGCCCTCGATGAAGTCCTGGCTGTCGACCCGCCTACGGATGGCCTGGATGGCGTCGCCGGACAGGGTCTGGCCGTCGAGCACGATCTTGAGGCCGTTGTACTCGGCGGGATTGTGGCTGCCGGTGATCATCACGCCGCTGTGGGCGTCGAGATAGTTGGTGGCGAAGTACAGCACCGGGGTCGGCGCGAGGCCGATGTCGAGCACGTCGCGGCCCGATTCGAGCAGGCCCTTGGCGAGCGCCTGCATCAGCGCTTCACTCGAGTGGCGGCCGTCGCGCGCGACGACGACCGTGCGCTGTCCGCGGGCCTCGGCCTCGGCGCCGAGCGCGCGGCCGATCTGGTAGACGCTGTCCTCGGTCAGCCCGGCGCCGACCACGCCGCGAATGTCGTAGGCGCGGAAGATCGAGCCGTCCACCCCGCCGTCTTTCGGCGTGACATCCTGCGCGGGGATCTCCATGGTGTCCGAGGCGGAGAGATCGAAGTCGAGTTCGAGATCCATCACCGAGGTCGAGCCGCGTTCGCCCGGCACCGTCGGATCGTCGTCGGCCTCGTTCTTGGGCAGACTCTTGATGCGCGTGACGTCGTCGGCGTCGGCGCGGGCCCCCATGCCCGCAAGCGCGGCGGCGCCACCGGCCGCGCGGGCGCCGGGCAGCAGCAGTTCGAGGCCGGGGTGGGCGCCGTCGAGGATGTTCTTGATCGCGCCCGCGTAGATCACCGAGTCGTCGGACAGCTTGACCGCCTTGCCGCCGCGCCGCCGGCGCGCGATCAGCACGGCGACCGCGCCACCGCAGGCGAGCAGCAGGGCGACCGCCGGCAGCAGCATGCCCGAGCCGCTATCGCCGGCCGCGCTCGGCGCGGCGCCCTCGGCCATGACGGTCACGGCGAAGCGGGTGTCCGGCACACGAGTATTGGTGGTCGGCACCGTGCCGGCCGGCTTCACGCCGACGGCGGCCACCGCGTTACCCGGCACCTGGCGCAACTCGTAGTAGGCATGGCGCGGCGCCTCGCCCTTGAAGGCCTGGCGCAGCACGTCGAAGGACAGGGACAGGTGCAGGAAGCCGACCAGCACCGGCTTGCCGTCGGCGCCGGTGGTCTCGACCCGCCTCAGCATCACGATGTGCTCATCCGGCGTACCACCGAGCACCGCTTCGGTCGGCACGTCCTTGCCCTCGTCACGGGCGTGATTGAGCATCGAGATGCTGGCGAAGGTGAGCGGCGGCTTGGCGTCCGGCTCGAGATCGCGATGATTGGCCGGGAGCAGGCGCAGCGCGAGCACGCCGTCCAGGGTGGGCTTGATGCTCGCCGCGAGCGCTGCGCGATCGGCCGGCGCCTCACTGGTCAGCGCCTGCGCGACGTCGGGCCGCGCGGCCAGCGCATCCAGTACCTGGTGGTAGGGGGAGAGCGCCTGCTCGACCTGGCGCGCGAGCGCCACGGAGAATTTCTGGAAGGCGGGACTCACGCCCGCCGGCGCGACCACGGCCTCTTCGTCGCCGCCCAGCATGGGCAGCACGACCGTCGCCGCCAGGCCCAGCCCCACGGCGCCGAGCACGGCGTACAGGGCCGTGCGTGGCACCCGCGACAAGCGCCCGCCCGCGGCTAAGGGAGATTTCATGCCTTACCCAATCGGCCCGCGCTGTCGACGTGCCGCCCCCAGGTCTTTGGCGCAAGTGTACAAGCTCAATTCCTCGATGACACGCCGCGCGCCGCGTAGCGCTCGGCGATCAGCGCCACCAGCGCGCGCGCGATGCGCGGCTTGTCGTCGCGCGCGAGCAGGCGTTCGCCATCCCGCCAGATGACCAGCAGTTCGTTGTCGTCGGCGTTGAAGCCGAGTCCTGCGCCGCCCACCAGGTTCGCCGCGACCATGTCGATGGCCTTGCGCAGGAGCTTTTCGCGCGCGTGGTGTTCGACGTCGTTGGTCTCGGCGGCGAAGCCGACGGTGAAGGGCGGGTTCGCGGTCGCGGCGACACTCTTCAATATGTCGGGGTTGGGCGTGAGTTCGAGCGCCAGCGTGGCGTCCTGGCGTTTGATCTTGCGTGCGGCGGCCTGGTCGACGCGGTAGTCGGCGACCGCGGCGGTGGCGATGAAGATGTCGGTCGGGAGACGGGTCATGACGGCGTCGTACATCTCGAGCGCCGTCTCGACCGCGATCCGCGTGACGCCCGGAGGCGCGGCCAGCGCGGTGGGGCCGCTGACCAGGGTCACGTGCGCGCCGGCGTCGACCAGCGCCGCGGCGATGGTGTAGCCCATCTTGCCCGAGCTGTGATTGCTGATGTAGCGCACCGGGTCGATGGGTTCGCGGGTCGGGCCGGCGGTCAGCAGCACACGCACGCCGGCGAGCAGGCCGGTGGCGAACTGCTGGTGCACGGCGGCGCAGATCTCGTGGGCCTCGAGCATGCGGCCGGGCCCCACTTCGCCGCAGGCCTGGCTGCCCGCGCCGGGGCCTGCGATGCGCACGCCGCGCGCGGCGAGCGCCGCGAGGTTGTCTTGGGTGGCGGGGTGCTGCCACATCTGCTGGTTCATGGCCGGCGCGACCACCAGCGGCGCGCGGGTCGCAAGACAGACCGCAGTGGCGAGGTCGTTCGCCATGCCGAGCCGCAGGCGCGCGAGAAAATCCGCGGTGGCGGGCGCGACGAGCACCAGGTCGGCCCAGCGCGCGAGCTCGATGTGCCCCATCGCGGCCTCGGCCGCGGCGTCGAACAGCTCGCTGCGCACCTCGCGGCCGGACACCGCCTGCAAGGTCAGCGGCGTGATGAAGGCCGCGGCCGCTTGTGTCATCACCACCTGCACTTCAGCGCCTGCGTCGCGCAGGCGCCGCACCACGTCCGGCGCCTTGTAGGCCGCGATGCCGCCGGCGACGACCAGCAGCACGCGGCGCGCGGCGAGGGCATTGGGCGGCAGGGCGTCCATGGCTCGCGAGTTTACCCGATGCGCCGCGCCTGCAGATCTGGCGGCGCGGGTTCGAGTGACGACGCACGCCACGCCTCCCTATACTGCGCGAGCCGCGATCCACGCGGCTTCCCAAGGAGGGGAACACATGGCCATCAGGGATTGGCCCGCCGCCGAGAGGCCGCGGGAGAAATTGTTGCGCGAGGGCAGCGACAGCCTGTCCGACGCGGAACTGGTCGCGGTGCTGTTGCGCACCGGGGTGCGCGGCGCGGACGCGGTGAGCCTGGCGCGGCAGGTGCTGTCGACGCTCGGCGGGTTGCGCGGCCTTTTGGAAGCGCGCCAGGAACGGCTCGCCGACTGCCAGGGCTGCGGCCCGGCGACCTATGCCACCTTGCACGCGGCCCTCGAACTCGGGCGACGCTACGTGTATGCCGCGCTCGAGCGCGAAGGTCCGCTCGAGAATCCCCACGCCGCGAGCCAGTACCTGGTGTCGCGCATGAAGGCCTACGAGCGCGAGGTCTTCGCCTGCCTGTTCCTCGACACGCGCCACCGGGTGATCACGCTGCGCGAGCTGTTCTTCGGCTCGATCGACAGCGCGACGGTGCATCCGCGCGAAATCGTGAAGTCCTGCCTCGAACTCAACTGCGCGGCGATCATCCTTGCCCACAACCACCCCTCGGGCGTGGCCGAGCCGAGCGCGGCCGACGGCGCCATCACCCGCCGCATCGTCGACGCGCTGGCGCTGATCGACGTGCGCGTGCTCGATCACCTGGTGGTGGGCGAACGCGAGGCGGTGTCGATGGCGGCGCTCGGGATGCTGTGAGGCTCGGGGCGCGACTGTGCGGAATGGCCGGTCGCGCCCACGGCGGATGACGGCGACGGACGGCGCGCGGACAATCGCGCCACCTTCCCGCAAGGACGCCGCCATGCCGCAGACCGATTCCGCCACCGACCACCCGCGGCGCGCGCCGTGCCCGCGTGGCGCGTGGCGCGCGCTGCCGGTCCTGTTGCTGCTCGCGCTCTCCGGCTGCGGCGTGCTGCCGTTCTATGGCTACACCAACGTGGACGGTAAGCAGCCGGGATCGCCTTCCGACTTCGCCGGCGCCGGCAGGGGACGCGCGACGCTGCACATTCCGCCCGCCGCGCGGGGCGCGCCGAAGACCCTGTTCCTGCTCGCGCTGTCCGGCGGCGGCAGCCGCGCCGCCTACTGGTCGGCCGCGACCATGTTCGCGCTGCAGGAGCGCGCGGGCGCGCGCACGCCCCACGGGCGGGACCTCCTCGCCGAAGTCGACGGCCTGTCGTCGGTCTCAGGCGGCTCGCTGACCGCCGCCTACTACGCCATCTCCAGCGACGACCCGACAGGCGGCGCGACCGGCCGGGTGTGGTCACGCGACGCGGTCCAGCCGCGACTGCTCAAGAACTACCGGCTGCGCTGGTTCGGCAACTGGTTCTGGCCGCACAACGCGGCGCGCTTCTGGTTCACGCACTTCGATCGCACCGACATCATGGCGCAGACGCTGGCGGACAATCTCTTCGACGCGAAGCGTCGCGATCTCCATGTCGGACAGGACTTCGCCATCAAGGACCTGCGTGCCGAGCGGCCCTACCTGATCCTGAACTCGACCAACGTGTCGCGGAACAAGACGCGTGACCCGGACAAGGACGGCAAGGCGAACGAACACTTCGCGCAGTCCTTCACCTTCACCACCGAGGACTTCGCGACCATCGGCTCGAATCTCGAGGAGTATTCGCTCGCGCGGGCGGTGATGGCGAGCGCGACCTTTCCCGGGGTGTTCAACACCATGACGCTCAGGGACTACACGGCGGGTGACAGCGCGCGACGCCGTTACGTGCATCTCTTCGATGGCGGCAACTCCGATAATCTCGGCGTCAACAGCCTGATCCGCGTGCTGCGGAGCCTGTCGGACGAGGAGCGCCGAGAGCTGAACCTGGTGGTGCTGGTGGTAGACGCCTTCGTCGATCACAGCGGGGTCAGTGGATCGCGCGCCGACCCGCGCGACTTCGCCGATTTCATCGTCGACGACAATTTCCTCGACGCGACCGACGCGCTCCTGGGCCTCAATCGCAAACGGCTGCTGCGCGACCTGCGGCGCGCCATGGAGGACGCCGTGCCCGCGCCTGAGCACCGCATCCTCTATCATCTGACGTTCGACGCGCTGAAGCGCTCGGGCGACGCTGGGGATCAGGATCTGCTGGAGTCGCTGAACGGCATCCCGACGGACTTCGCGCTATCGGAGGCCCACGCCGCGGCGCTCGACCGGGCGGCGCGAACACTGCTGTCGGAGGACAACCCGTGCCTGGCGGGCATCGAGACCCTGATCGCGACCGGCAGCTCGGCGCCCGGCTTGAGCGATTGCACGTGGCCGGCGGCCACTGATGAGCCGTCGACGCCGGCCGCCGTGCCCTAGCCCGCGGGCGCCGGCGCTCGCCGCACTGCTGCTGCTCGCCGGGTGCGCGACCTCGAGGCCTTGCCCGCACCCGGGCGCGGTCGCGGCTGCCGACCCGCCGCCCGCGGCCTGCCGGGTCGACGGCTGCACGCTGGCCCCAGATCTCGATTTCCAGGACTGCTGCGACGCCCATGACGAGGCCTACTGGGCGGGGGGCACGCGCGCGGCGCGCCTGTCCGAGGATCGCCGGCTGCGCGCCTGCCTCGCCACGCGGGGTCACGGCGTGCTCGCGCCGCTCTACTATGCGGGGGTGCGGATCGGGGGCAGCCCGAGCCTGCCCACCCCATGGCGATGGGGCTTCGGGTGGCCCTTCGGGCGCGGCTATATCGCCGAGGAGAAAGAATGAGCGCGCGCCCGGGCTTGGATCGCTCAGGGGAACTGGCTAGAATGCCGCCCCTTTTTCCGATTTCGTCAGGACCAGACCATGTCGCGCGTATGCCAAGTCACGGGTAAGAGGCCGGTCAGCGGCAACAACGTCTCGCACGCCAATAACAAGACCCGCCGTCGCTTCCTGCCGAACCTGCAGTCCCACCGCTTCTGGGTGGAGAGCGAGAAGCGCTTCGTGCGCCTGCGCGTGAGCACCAAGGGCCTGCGCATCATCGACAAGAACGGCATCGAGACGGTCCTCAAGGACCTGCGCTCGCGCGGTGAGAAGGTCTAAGAGGAGCCACGGCCATGCAAGAAAAGATCAAGATGGTTTCGAGCGCCGGCACCGGCCACTACTACACCACCACCAAGAACAAGCGCACCCATCCGGAAAAGATGGAGCGCAAGAAGTTCGACCCGGTGGTGCGTCAGCACGTGACGTACAAGGAAGCGAAGATCAAGTAGGGTTTCGCCGCCCCGTGCAAGAAAAAACCCCGCCTCGGCGGGGTTTTTTTTGGCATCCGGATGCCCGGGGTGCGTTGTAGGTCGGGTTTCAACCCGACATTCCGTTCCAGAGCGGTTGTCGAAGCTCTGGAAGGAATGTCGGGTGTAAGTCCGACCTACAGTGCCTGCGGGGCCAACGTGTACCCGCGGAGCGTGCGGGCGAAATCCTGCAGGGCCTGGATGCCGGTGGTTTCGGCCTGCTGGCACCAGTCCTGGAGGAGGTTCAGCAGGTTTTCTTTGCTCGCGGCGCGCTGCTCGTAGATGTCCTGCAGGCGCTGGCGGAAGCCGTAGACCACGGCGAGCGGCTGGCTCAAGGGCAGGGTCGACTGCAGGCGATCGCGCTCGGCGTCGTTCAGACGCTCCTCGGCGCGCAGCAGCAGGCGACGCAGGGGCTTCAGCGCGGGCTTGAGATCGGCGCCAGCCCTGGCCAGCTCCTCGCGATGCACGCGCTTGACCACCATGCGGCCGAAGTCCGCCATCACGTGCAGGCGGTTGCCGGCGACGGCCTTCAGCGTCTCGAAGTCGATCGCGGACTTGGCCTCGTCCACCGCTGGACGTGCCGGGGCGAGCTTGCGCACCGTGGCGAGCCCGAAGGTCTCCATGATGCGGATGTACATCCAGCCGAGGTCGAACTCCCAAGGCTTGACCGAGAACTTCGCCGAACTGCCGAAGGCGTGGTGGTTATTGTGCAACTCTTCGCCGCCGATCAGGATGCCCCAGGGCATGATGTTGGTGGAGGCGTCGGCGGTCTCGAAGTTGCGGTAGCCCCAGTAGTGGCCGATGCCGTTGATGACGCCGGCCGCGAAGATCGGGATCCAGGCCATCTGCACCGCCCAGATGGTGAGCCCCAGCGGCCCGAACAGCAGGATGTTCACGGCCATCATGATGTAGATGCCGAGGCTGTCGCGGCCGGTGTAGAAGTGCCGTTCGAGCCAGTCGTCCGGGGTGCCGTAGCCGTACTGGTCGATGATGTCCTGGCGCTTGGCGTTGATGCGGTAGAGCTCGGCGCCTTCGGTCAGCACCTTCTTGATGCCGTGGGCGACCGGGCTGTGCGGGTCTTCCATGGTTTCCACCGCGGCGTGGTGCTTGCGATGGACCGCGGTCCACTCGCGGGTATTCATGCCGGTGGACAGCCACAGCCACAGGCGGAAGAAGTGCGACACCACCGGGTGCAGGTCCACCGCGCGGTGGGCCTGGTTGCGATGCAGGTAGATGGTGACGGCAGCGATGGTCAGGTGGGTGAACACGAGCGCGACGAGGACATAGCCCCACCACGGCATCGACACTAATCCTTGCAGCATGACTCTCCCCAACAGGGTCTGGAACGATTTAACGAGCGCCGCCGGTCCGCGGGTCGCGGCTCAACAGCTTCTCCCCGGCGCCGTCCAGCAGCACGGCGCCATGTTTATCACATTTCGAGGAATTCTCCAGTCGCTTCGCGTCAAGCAAACGCAACACCGCGACATTGCGGAAGATCCATCCGCGCCCTCGGCCTACATAGCGTCCGCCATGACGGAAGATTGACGGGTCGCCCTCAACCGCGCTCGAGATGCAGGTTGCGCGCCAAGTCGGCGGTAGCCCGCCAGCCGGGCGCCAGCCAGGCGGTGCCGCCCTCGCCGACCAGCACCGCGGGGCCGGAAACCGACTCGCCGGGGGCCAGGTCGGCCACGCGCCGGGCGGCAGACGCGGGTGGGAGGTCGGCGCCGCCCGGCCGCAGGCTCGGCAGGCGCGCGGCGGGTGCCTCCAGCGCGAGCCGCAGGTTGACCACCTCGAGCGGCCGCTCGAGCACATGACCGTAGCGGCGGCGGTGTTCGACCTCGAAGCGCGCCGCGAGCGCCGCGCAGTCGCCGGTCCACGGCAGGCTGAGCGCGAAGGCCTGGCCACGGTAGCAGACATCCAGCGACGGGCGGCGGACGAGGGTCGCGGGCGCATGCCCCTCGGCGGCCAGGGCAGCGGCGCCGCGCGCTTCGAGT
>JAIEQK010000188.1 GCA_019747795.1 Gammaproteobacteria bacterium
ATTCAGTTCCAGGGCTTCGACACGCGACTGGAAGGCAATGTCGGGCTGAAGCCCGACCTGCACAGCCGCTCTCCTGTACGGCGCGCGGATCACTCGTTGTCGTACTTCAAATCGTGCGACACGGCCGCGTAGGTCCCGGAGAGTCTTCCTGTAGGTCGGGCTTCAGCCCGACATTCAGTTCCAGGGCTTAGGCACGCGCTCTGGAAGGCAATGTCGGGCTGAAGCCCGACCTGCACAGCCGCTCTCCTGTGCGGCGCGCGGATCACTCGTTGTCGTACTTCAAATCGTGCGACACGGCCGCGTAGGTCCCGGCCGCCACGTCGAAGTAGTTCAACGTCTCCTGGGTGATGTCGCCACCGTAGATGTGCACGCTGACCGTCGGCTGGTCGGAGCGATTGATGAAGTCGTGGATGGCGCGATCGGGGTGACGCACGTGGGCGACGTCGCCCGGCTTCAGATCGAGCGCCTCGGTCTGCCGCAGGCGCGCCTGGCCAGCGCGGCTGCCGTCGTCTTCCCGCACGTAGCGGATGGTGTGCAGGCCATTGCGGTACACGCCCTCCACCACCCAGTTGCCGGCGTGATCGTGCACACCGGTACCGCCGCCCGGCGGCCAGATGGCGACCATGATGTTGAAGCGATCGCCCTCTGCGCGGTAAAGGCGATAGAGCGTGAAGTCCTGGTGATCGGTCGCCACGCGCCCTGCCACCGGCTGGCAATAGCGCTCGGGCAGCGTGCCGGCGGCGAGAAAGCGCGCCAGCAGCGGTTCCAGGCGAGGAATGAGATGTGCCTGGTCGGTTTCGGTCGCGACCGCCGCCAGGACGTCGGCGGCGAGTCGTTCGACGGTGTAGGGATCAGCCTGGCGCAGGGGTTCGGGTGTCATGGGACCCTCCGGAGCGTGACCGAGGCGTCCCTTATCCCACCGCGAACGACCAGCGCGCAATACGCGGATGGGGGTCAGGTCACGGGGACAGCCCTCCTGCGAGGACCGTCCCCGGCCGGGGTCACATCGTCTGCCAGTCCCCCGACTGCTCGAAGGCGTAGCCCGCGCGGTAGATCTTCGCTTCGTCGAAGTGCCGCCCGATCAGCATCATGCCGATGGGCAGGCCATCCGACTTGCCGCAGGGCACGGTCAGCGCCGGGTGATGGGTGATGTCGAAGGGGCTGGTGTTGCCAATCATCTCGAGCGCGCGCTGCACGTACAGTTCGCGCGGCGCGTCGCGCGGCGGAATGGGCGTGGCCTTCATCACCATGGTCGGCATCATCAGCAGATCGTACTTCCCGAGCGCCGCGTCGTAGGCCGCGGTGATGCGCCGCGCGATGTTGGTCGCCTTGCCGTAGAAGCGCGTGCCGTAGTGCTTCTTCATGTGCACGCCGAGCACGGTCAGGAGCTTGGTGGTCTCGGACAGCTGGTCGGCGCGCAACTGCCAGCCATGCAGCTTGTCCATCAGGCTCGTGACGTAGAGATCGCGCCGAGAGGCGCCGTAGCCGTCGCCGAACATCATGGTGTGCACGATGCCCTCCACGCCTATCGGCACCCACACCGCCGCGGCGATGAGATGCTCCGGCACCGAGACTTCCTCGACCACCGCGCCGAGGCTCGCCAGGCGTTCGCCGGCGCGACGCACGCAGGCGTCGACGTCCGCTTCGGAATTGGCGTGGCCGAAACCTTCCTTTACCACGCCGATGCGCATGCCCTTGATGCCGGCGTCGATGCCGGTGGTGTAGTCGAGCGTGCCGGGCTGCTTCTCGTGGAACTGGCGCGGGTCGTAGCCGTCGCAGCCGGCGATGACCTCGAGCATGAGCGCGTTGTCGCGCACGTTGCGGGTCATGGGCCCGGTGTGATCGACCATCACCTCGATGGGCATGATGCCGGTGTAGGGCACGAGCCCATGGGTCGGCTTCATGCCGACGATGCCGCACCAGGACGCCGGCATGCGGATCGAGCCGCCCTGGTCGCCGCCGATCGCCATGTCCACCTCACCGAGCGCCACTACGACGCCGCTGCCGGAGGAAGAACCGCCGGCCGAATAGCCCATCTTGTGCGGGTTGTGCACCGGCCCCTTGGCGTTGGTGTGCGAGCCGCCGGAGATGCAGTAGTTCTCGCAGTGGGTCTTGCCCGCGACCTCGCCGCCGGCGTCGAGGATGCGCGTGACGACGGTCGCGTCGATGTCAGGCACGTAGCCTTCGAGTATCGAGTTGCCGTTCATCATCGGCACGCCGGCGACCATCACGTTGTCCTTGAAGGCCACGCGCTTGCCGGCCAGCTTGCCGCTCGCCGCGCCCTTGATGGCGGTCTTCACGTACCACGCGTTGTGCGCGTTCTCGGCCGGTGCCGGGTAGACGCCCGGAGTGCGCGGATACTTCACCTCCGGCAGGTAGTCCGGCGCCGCGTCCACCAGGTTGTAGGCATCGATGTACTGGCCGAGCAGGCCGAGATAGGAGCCGACATCGGCCTCGGACAGCGACAGTCCGACTTCGGACGCGGCGGCGAGCAGTTGATCCTTGGTGAGCGCGGGGACGGTCATGGGCCGGGACCTCTTGGGTTCGAGAGTTGCGGTAGCTCGTTATGCTGTACCGACAGCGGCGCGCACCGCAACTCCCTCTCTCGGCCGGCGAGATCTATGGGTCGCGCGATTCCCTGCGTCGGTAGTTCTTGATCATGCCGAGGATCAGGCGCTCGCCGCCCTCCGGACGGCCCGCCAACAGCCACAGCGCACCGAGCGTGGCGACGTAGACCGTCGCGCCGGCCAGCACCACCGCGAGCAGCAAGCCCACGTGCGGCTCGCGCTGGCCGAGCATCGTCATGAGTTCGTGTAAGCCGGCGGCCATCGCCGCGCAGGCGAGTGTCGGGCGCCACAGCGCCTGCGCGATCTCGCGAAAGCGCATGCCCAGCGTGCGCGTCAGCAGAGCGCTCTCGACCGGCGCGATCAGCAACCGGGACACGAGCGTGCCGTAGGCCACGCCCACCACGCCAAAGCGCTCGAGGAACAGCATCACCAGCGCGAGTTGCACCAGCGCGAAACTGCCGCTGACCCAGGTCGTGGTTCGAGGGCGGCCCTTGACCATGTAGATCAGGTAGGAGTTGTTCTGGAGCACGGAGAGGACGTTGGCGATGGCCATGATCTGCACCAGGGGTATCGCCGCCAGCCATTCCCCACCGAGGACCACCGGCACCAGGAGGCTGCTGGTTGCCGCGATGCCGATGCCCGCAGGCATCGCCACCACGCCTAGCACGCCAAACACGTCGAGCACCGTACGCTTGAGTTTCACATCGTCGTTGCTGAACTTGGCGTAGCCCGGCAGCAGCGCACGATTGATGGGCGCCGACAGTTCGCTGGTCGGCAGGCTCGCAAGAGACCCGCTGATCGAATACACGCCGACCGCCGCCGCCCCCGCCATCCTCGCCACGACGAAATCGAGCACGGTGGTGCTGGCGAAGCGGATGGAAGTATTGAGCTGCACCCATAACGAGAACGACAACAGCGCTTTGCTTTCGCTCACGTCCACGCGTGGACGATGGGGATGCATCAGGTAGCTCAGCAGACAGCCTATCGCCGCCGTGCCGATCTGCCCGAGCACCAGCGCCCAGTAGCTGCGCAGCCATAGCGCCAGCGCCAGGGTCAGCACAAAGCCGCTGACGCGACGGCTGGCCGCGAACATCGCTTCGCGATGAAACGCGAGTTCCTTGCGGAATTTCACGATCCCGATGTTGGTCAGCGCGATCAGGATCGGATTGAGCGCCAGCGCGCGCAGCACCGCTGTCAGGCGGTCATCGTGAAAGTAGGCTGCGCTGAACGGCGCGAGCACCAGGATACCGACGGCGATCGCAATGGCCAGCAGGATGTTCAGCGTCCAGGCGGTATCGTAGTGACGTTGGTTGGCGTCGGCGCGCTGGATCAGCGCGGTGTCGAAGCCGAAGGCCGCGAGCAGGTAAAGGAACTCGGTGCAGCCGGCTGCGATCGCCACGATCCCGTAGTCCACGGGCGAGAGCAGGCGGGCCAGCACGACCGTGCTTGCCACCGCCAGCCCGCGATCGAACAGGCGCATGGCGATCATCCAACCCGCGCCCACCGCCATTGCTCGGCGTGTTTCAGCGCTGCTCGTCGCGGACTCCATTGCTGCCCCTATACCGCCGCGTGCGTCGCGCGGAACCGGGCGACCCTGGGCTGCCCGCCGCGCGCGCCGTCCGCGCGACGCTGCCGGCAGTCAGCGGCCAAGGTGAGCAGCGACATCGCTGAGCAGATGCCTCGTGTAGGCGAGATAGCGCAATCCGCCCGTGCCGCGCAGACTGGTCAAATGGGCCAGCCAGGCGTCTCGCCATCGGCCGTCGAGACGGTAGGCTTCCGCGAGTTCATGCAGGGCGTCCGCACGCTTCCTGGCGATGGCCGTGCGCACGTCGGGCGGCAGGCCCAGCCCGGCGATCACGTCGAGCGCCACCACGGCGCCCTCGCGATACTGCTGTGACTTCGACAGGGAGTTGGGGGAACTATGGATGCGAAAGCCATCGTCCTCGATGAAGCGGATTCGACGATTCAGAGCGCAACGGTACGCGATCACGGTCCATTCCATGTAGCGTGTGCGCCCATCGAAATACTCGAGCCCCACGCTGTCGCTGCGGAACACCGCGCTCGATGAGCCGAGCCAGTTTCCCTTGAGCAGGCCACGCAGCGGATCGTCGGTGAACTGCGCCATGCTCGAGAAGCACCTTCGAAACCCACCATCCACTTCCCGCTGGCCGTTGCACACCACCATGTCGGGCGCCGACGCACCGCCCTCGAGCATCGGCGCCACGCGCGCGAAGAGCGTGTTTTCGATGTAGACATCGTCGTCGTCGAGGAAGCTGAAATAAGGGGTCCGGATCAGCGAACGGCCGTGGCGTACTGCCGCCGGAGCGCTGCCCAGCTCCAGGTACTCGACACGTACCCGCGTATCGGCGCGCCACTTCGCCAGCAACGCCGGCTCGAAGCGCGTGCCGTTCACGACCAGCATCACCTCGACCTGCACGCCCTCTTGAGCGAGTGCACTCGCCACGGCGCGCTCGATAACCGCGCTGCGCTCGGGCGCCAGTGCCGTCGGCACGATCACGGTGATGCTCGGCACGCTAGACCTCACGTTTCATGTCTCTGCGACCGTTACGAGCCGCGCCCTGGATCCTGCGCCGATGCCTGCTGGCCATGTGCCGCCGCACTGACCCGACCACGGTCTCGATCGATGCGCGCCGAAACCCGTGCCAGGGTATCGGACTCGTACATGGAAGCTTGAATGGAGGCGACTCGTTCTCGATCGTCGACAACCCTGCCGGTGAACGCCGCCGGGGTGCCGACCAGTCGCGCGATTCGCCTCTGCAGGACACCAGCGTGTGGCGCGTCGACCGGCGGGTTCAAAGACCCAAGTCTACCCCATCCCAACATCAGAAACGCTGGCGCGACGTGGCCGTGGCGGATGCGCGCCGAGTTGGCAGGAGAGCGCTCGCAGGGATCGGTGGCGCGCTGCGGGGCCCGCTTGATAGCGTATGCCCCCGCCGGCCAGCGGGCACGGTGTACCGGTTAGTCGCAGGGGGATTCCACGCCATGACCACGCACTTCATTCAGCTCGCCTACGTGGCCAGTTCGCTGACCGAGAAATGCACCCAGCTCCACCAGGCCTTCGACATCGGCCCATGGCTGGTCGCGCGCGGCATCGAGCTGGTCAATCACAAGCTTTGGGGCCGACCGGCCGACAACTTCACCATCGACGCGGCCTTCGCCCAGTCCGGCGAGCTGAACATCGAGGTCGTCGAGCTCAAGTCAACCGGCCCCAACGCCATGACGGTCATGTTCCAGGGCCGGCAGGAAGGCCTGCAGCACATCGCCTGCTTCTGCCCCGATGTGGCCGCCGAGCGCGATCGCCTGGCCAGTCTCGGCTACCCGCCGGTCAGCGAGTTCCAGTTCGGTGACGGGGTGGATATCTGCTTTTCCGACACCCGGGGCCTCCTCGGTCACATGATCGAGCTCTACCAGGACCATCCGTCGCTGCGGGAACTGTATGCGCGGGTGCGGCGTCTGCGAGAGGGATGGAACGGCCGCGAGCTGTTCATCGACCTGTGAGCCCGGCGCGAGGCCGGGCACTTGCCCATGTTCGCGCGACGGCCAACAATCGCCGCGCGAGAGGAGAACCCCGATGATCGACTGGAACGAAATCATGCGCCGCGCCCGCGGCGCCAACCCCGCCCCGCCGCGCGTGGTGGAGAAGAGCGACGAAGACTGGCGCGCCCAGCTCACTCCGGAGCAGTACCAGGTGACGCGCCGCGCCGCGACCGAGCGCCCGTTCAGCTCCGAGATGTGCAGCAAGTTCGAACCCGGCCAGTACGCCTGCACCTGCTGCGGCGAGACGCTGTTCGATGCCGAGACCAAGTTCGAGTCCGGCACCGGCTGGCCGTCCTTCCAGCAGCCGCTCACCTCGGAAGCGATCGCCTACATCCTGGACAACACCTACGGCATGCAGCGCATCGAAACCGTGTGCAACGTGTGCAAGGCGCACCTCGGCCATGTGTTCCCCGATGGCCCGGCGCCGAGCGGCCTGCGCTACTGCATGAACGCGCTGGCGCTCTCGAGGGTGAAGACCTAGCCGTCCCGCCGCCCCTCCCCGGGGCCTGGGAGAAAGCGCAGGGAAAAGGTGCCAGGCTTATTTCTCGCTTCGCGAAAAATAAGCCTGGCACCTTTTCCACCACCGCGCAGAACGAACCTGACCCCTTTGTCCTCTTCCGGGGGTTGCGGCGCGGACCCGGCCGCTCCTACTCTGTAGCTATCGCTACAGATTTGTTCGGACGGGAGGGGAGCCATGTCCGCGGTCATCGATACCCCGGTGCTGATCGCCGGCGCCGGCCCCGTGGGTACGACGCTGGCACTCGACCTCGCGGTGCACGGCGTGGCCTCGGTGCTGCTGGAAGAGCGTCTCGACTTCCCGCCGAATCCGAAGTGCAACACGACCAACGCCCGTTCGCTCGAGCATTTCCGCCGTCTCGGCTGCGCGGATGCCATCCGCCGCGCCGGACTCCCCGCGGAGCGCCCGACCGACGTGGTCTACGTCACGCGCTGGGCCGGGCACGAGGTCACCCGCTACCGGCTACGCAGTTCCGCGGACGTGTTCGCGGGCCGGCGCATCGGCGCCATCGACGAGTACTGGCCGACGCCTGAACCCCAGCACCGCGTCTCGCAGATCTACATGGAGCCGGCGCTGCGCGCGCGACTCGCCACGCTGCCGGCCTGCGACTTTCGCCCCGGCTGGCGCTTCCTCGACTACAGCCAGGACGCGGACGGCGTCGAGTGCCGCGCGCTCGAACTCGCCACCGGCCGCGAACAGCGCTTCCGCGCGCGCTACCTGGTGTCAGGCGAGGGAGGACACAGCGCCATCCGCCGCGCCATGGGCGCGCGCCTCGAGGGCCGCGAAGTGGTGACGCACATGTGCTCCACCTACCTGCGCTGCCCAGCCATGCAGCGGCTGTGGCCCCACGCGCCAGGCTGGATGCATCGCATCTTCAATCGCGATGGCGAGAGCCACATCCTCGCCATCGACGGCCAGGAACTCTGGCTGCACCACTCCATCATCGGGCCGGACAAGCGCCTCGAAGAGCACGACCACGTGCGCGCGATCAGGAACAGCATCGGCGCCGATATCGACTACGAGATCCTCGGCCAGGAACGCTGGACGGCACGCGCGATGGTGGTCGACCGCTACCGCGACCGCCGCGTGTTCCTGGCCGGCGACGCCGCGCACATCTGGATCCCCATGGGCGGCTTCGGCATGAACGCCGGCGTGGAGGACGCGGTGAACCTGGCGTGGAAGCTGCGCGCGGTGTTGCAAGGCTGGGGCGGCGACGCGCTGCTCGACAGCTATGGGGAGGAACGCCGCGCCATCGGCCAGCTGGTGGCCGGCGCGGCGGCGAAGATCTTCGCCGATCTCTACCAGGTGCCGGTCGACCATCCCGACTACGAAGCCGACACGCCGGCGGGCGCCGCGCTGCGCGCCGACATCGGCGCGCGCGTCACCGCGCACAACCAGTCCGAGTTCGACAGCATCGGCATGCAGCTAGGCATCAGCTACGACAGCTCGCCCATCGTTTGTCACGACCACGAGCCAGCGCCGCCCTTCGCGCTCGATCGCTACGTCGAGTCGTCGCGGCCCGGCGTGCGCGCGCCGCACCTGTGGCGTGACGACGGCAGCGCGCTCTACGACCACTTCGGTCCTGGCTACACCCTGCTGCGCCTCGGCGCGACGCCGCCGGACCCGAGCGCGCTCGCCAGCGCGTTCGCCGCGCGCCGCGTGCCGCTGACCGTGGTCGACGTGGCGGAGTCCGAGGGCGCGACCAAGTACCAGGGCTATCCGCTGGTGCTGGTGCGGCCCGATCAGCACATCGCCTGGCGCGGTCATACCGTACCCGCGGCGCCGGCCGCGGTGGTCGCGCGTCTCTGTGGCCTGGAGGAGTGACGGACATGGGATACGTACTGGGCGTCGACGTCGGCGGCACCTTCACCGACGCGGTCGGCATCGACGCCGACGGACGCATTCTCTCGGCCAAGACCCCCTCCACGCCGCCCGACTACTCGACCGGCGTGCTGACGGCGATCGACCTGCTCGCCGAACAGGTCGGCATCTCGCGGCGCGAGCTCCTTGCGGCGACCGATCACATCGCCCACGGCACCACCGCCTCGCTGAACGCGCTCGTCATGGGCCGCGTGCCGCCGGTCGGCTTCATCACCACCCGCGGCCATCGCGACAGCATCTACATCATGAACGTCGAGGGTCGCTATCTCGGCCGGCCGAGTCATGAGCTGCAGAACGTGATGGGCCAGCGCAAGCCACCGGACATGGTGCCGCGCCACCTCGCGCGCGAGGTCACCGAGCGCATCGATCGCGCGGGCGAGGTGCTGGTGCGGCTCGACGAGGACGAAGCGCGGCGCGTGGTGCGCGAGTGCCTCGCAGGCGGCGCCACCGCCATCGCGGTCTCGCTGCTGTGGTCGTTCCGCAATGATCGCCACGAACGGCGCCTGCGCGAGATCATCGCCGAGGAAGCGCCCGGTCTGTACGTCGCGCTGTCCTCGGAGGTCAGTCCGCGCATCCGCGAGTTCGCGCGTCACGCCACCACCATCATGAGCACTCAGATCGGGCCCGGCCTCGCCGCCTATCTCGGTGCCCTGGAAGCCAGCCTGCGCGATGACGGCCTGCGCGGGCCGCTGCTGGTGATGCAGAGTTCGGGCGGCGCGGTCACCGCGGCCGAGGCACCGGCCTGCGCCATCAACACCATCGGCTCGGTGTTGACCGGCGGCGTGGTCGGCGCGCAGCAGCTCGCCGCGCAGCTTGGGCATAGCAACGTCATGGCGACCGACGTCGGCGGCACCACCTTCCTTGCCGGCCTCATCGTCGATGGCGAACCGGTGCGCGCGCAGCAGACGGTCATCAACCAGGCGCCGGTCAACGTGCCGACCCTCAAGGTGGAGGCCATCGGCTCGGGCGGCGGCGCCATCGCCTGGCTGGACGCAGGCCGCAACCTGCGCATCGGGCCGCACAGCGCGCAGGCCGTGCCCGGTCCCGCGTGCTATGGCAGCGGCGGCGAGGAACCGACCATCACCGACGCGAATCTCGTGCTCGGCATCCTGCCGGCGAGTGGCCTGCTCGGCGGCCGACGGCCGCTCGATCTCGAACTCGCGCGGCGTGCCATCGAGTCGCGCATCGCCACGCCGCTCGGCCTCAGCGTGGAAGCGGCGGCGGCGGCGATCCACGCCGCGCAGAACGCGCAGACCGGCGACCTGCTGCGCAAAGTGGTGGTGGAATGTGGCCACGACCCGCGCGAATTCGTGGTCTACGCCTTCGGCGGCGCGGGGCCGGCGCATTGCGCGGCCTACGCGCGCGAAGTGGGCGCGCGGGAAGTGGTGGTGCCGCTCGGGCCGGTGGCCTCGGCGTTCAGCGCCTATGGGCTCGCCGCCTCGGATGTGGTCGTGACCCGCGAGCTGTCCGATCCGCTGACCCATCCCTGCGACCCGGCGCGCGTGGAACGTAATTTCGCGCGGCTGGAAGCCGACGTCAGCGCGGCGCTGGCGCGCCAGGGCCTCAGACTCGCCGCGGTCGAACTGCATCGCGAAGTGGACATGCGTTACGGCATGCAGGTGGGCGAAGTCACCACGCCGGTGGCGGGCGGCGCGCTGGATGCCGCCGCGCTCGAGGCCGCGGCCGCCGAGTTCGAGCGCCTCTATGCGCGGCTCTATGGCGAGGGCGCCGGCTTTCGCGAGGCGGGCATGCACCTGCTGACCTTTCGCGTGCGTGGCGTCGGCAGGCTGCCGGTGACGCCCGGCCTGCCGCCCATCGCCGCGGCGCCGAACGCGGATCCCAATGCCGCCCTGCTCGGCCGGCGGCCCGTCTGCCTGGACCTGCGGCGCGGCTACGTCGACACGCCGGTCTACGACTACGCGCGCCTGCGTGCCGGTCACCGCCTCGACGGTCCCGCCATCATCCAGGTGCCGACCACGACGGTCGTGGTGCCGGACGGCGTGCGGGCCACGGTCGATGCGCTCGGCAACCTGCGCATCGTGCAGCACTGAGGAGAACGCGCCATGCACTTCGCGATTCCCGGCTCCGAGATCTTCAACAGCCGCCCGGTCGATCCGACCGCGCTCGCCCGCAGTCTGCCGAGCGCGCTGCGCGTGCACACGGTCACGCCAGAGCAGGTGGCGGCGCTCGATCCGCTGACCTACGAAGTGGTGCGCCACCGGCTGTGGTCGATCACCGACGAGATGGGTGAGACGCTCAGGCGCATGTCCGGCTCGCCCATCGTCACCGAGTCCAACGACTTCGATTTCACCCTGAACGACGAAGTCGGTCAGGAGGTGCAGATCGGTCTGTACAACACCATGCTCGCCGGCGCGGTGGATCTCGCCATCTACTGGACGCTGCAGCACCGCGCCGACAATCCCGGCATCGAAGACGGCGACATGTTCCTGTGCAACGACCCGTGGGTCGGTGGTGGCCTGCACCAGAGCGACGCCGTGGTGTTCGCGCCGCTGTTCCACGAAGGCCGACTGTTCGCCTGGACCAGCGCCATCTGCCATCAGCCCGACCTAGGCGGTTCGGCGCCGGGCTCCATGCCGCTCGCCGCGCCCGACGTGTTCTCGGAGTCGTTGCCGACGCCGCCCATCAAGGTCGTGCGCAAGCTCGAACTGCAGCGCGACGTGGCCGACATGTGGGTGCGCCGGTCGCGCGTGCCGCTGCTGGTAGGGCTCGACCTGCGCGCCAAGGTCGGCGCCAACGCGGTCGGTCGGCGCCGCCTGCTGGCGCTGATCGAGCAGTACGGGGCGGACACCGTGAAGGCGGTGATGAAGCGCATGATGGACGACGCCGAGCAGCGCCTGCGCGACAAGCTGCGCGGCGCGCCCGACGGCACCTGGCGCGCCACCGGCTGGCAGGACCAGGCGCAGTTGGGCGATCGCGCCACGCACAAGCTCGAACTCGCGATGACCAAGGCCGACGACCGGCTCACCTTCGACTTCAGCGGCACCGATCCTCAGGCCGGCGTGATCAGCTGCACCTACGCGGGTTCTCGCGGCGGCATCATGCTCGCGCTGCTGCCGACGCTCGCGGGTGACATTCCCTGGTCGGCCGGCGGGCTCATGCGCTGCTTCGACATCGTCACGCCGGAAGGCACGCTCAACAACGCGAGCTTTCCGTCGGCGATCAGCAAGGCGCCCATCGCGACCGCGTGGCTGATCGGCAACCTCGCCGCGCAGTGCCTGTCGCAGATGCTCGACCGCGCGGTGGACAGCCAGGCGAGCGTGCAGGCGTCGTGCTGCGGCACCTGGAACACCGCGGTCATCGCCGGGCTCGATCAGCGCGCCGCGCAGCCGGCGCCGTTTCTCAGCGTGGTGATGGACTCCATGGCCGGCGGCTACGGCGCGCGGCCGCAGGCCGACGGCATCGACACCGGCGGCCTGTTCTGCATTCCCATGGGCAAGGCGCCGGACGTCGAACTGACCGAGATGCTCTACCCGCTGCTCGTACTGTGGCGTCGCGAGGAACCCGACTCGGGCGGCGCCGGCCGCCAGCGCGGCGGCGTGAGCGCATCGGTCGCGATGACACCCCACGGCACCGCGCTGCCGTCGGCGCTGGTGCTGTCCAGCGCCGGCATGGCGACCGCGCAGAACCAGGGCCTGGCGGGCGGCGCGCCGGGCAATCTCGCCTGCAATCTCGCGGTGCGCGGCAGCGCCCTGTCCGCGCTGATGGCCGACGGCCGGCTGCCCGATACGCTCGGCGAATGCGGCGGTGAGGTCGAGGTGGAACAGTGTTTCAGCGGCGGCGTGCTCGCCCCCGGCGACGTGCTCTACCTGCACTGCCAGGGCGGCGGCGGCTACGGCGATCCATTGCAGCGCGACGCGCGGCGCGTGGCCGAGGACCTCGCGTCCGGGCGCGTGTCGGCGCGCGCCGCGCGTGAACTGTATGGCGTGGTGCTGAATGGAGAGGGCCTGCTCGACGACGCCGCGACGGCCGGCGCACGCGATGCGCTGCGCGCCGCGCGGCGCGAGGGCGCGCGCCTGCCGTGCGCCTTCACCCACACCCACGTCACACGGACGCTCGCGCAGCCGCTGGATGGCAACCTGGCGCAGGGCGTGCTCGCCGACGGCACGACGCGCGTCGCCTGTCGCCACTGCGGCACGCGGCTCGAGGACGACGACGGCCGCCTGGCGCTCGCGCGGCGCGACGCGCCGCCCGCGGCCGCCGGACCGATAGTGCGCATCGACCCCGCGACCTTCATCGACGCGCCGGTGGTATTCCGCGAGTATTTCTGCCCGGGCTGCTTCGCGCGCGTGCACTGCGGACTCCTGCCCGCGGCGCACGAAGACGTGGTCGCGGGCCTGCGCGTCGCACCCCTCGCCTGAGCGCGCGAACCGCCATGGCGACCCGCTCCCGCGCCGTCCGCCCACGCGCCAACTCCGACACCCGCGCGCGCATCCTGGACGCCGCGCGCGCGCTGGTCGCGCGTCACGGCTACGCCGGCACCAGCATCACCATGATCTGCCGCGCGGCGGGCATCAACGCGAGTTCGCTGTACTGGTTCTTCGCCAGCAAGGAGGAACTCTTCCTCGCCGTGATCGAAGAAGGCGCGCAGACCTTCCTCGAGGCGGTCAGCGCGCCGCGAGACGGCACCGCGCGGGAGGACGCCGTGGCGAGCGTCTCGCGCCAGCTCACCGAGCACGCGCTGTTCCTGCGCGTGCTGCTGGTCATGATGCTCGAAGCGCGGGAACTCTCGCCGGCCTTCCGCGCCCGCATGGAAGAACTGCGCGCGCGCTCGCTCGACTGGTGGCGCGCGCTGCTGGCGCCGATGTGCGCGCCCGCCGATCTCGACGAATTCGCGGTGCTGTGCCGGGCGACCATCAACGGCGCCTTCATCGCCGAACAGTTCGGCGAACCGGTCAGCGTGGAACGCGTGATGCGCCGCCTGCTGAAACTCCTGTAGGTCGGACTTGCACCCGACATTCCATTCCAAAGCGCATGAAGCCCTGGAGAGAAATGTCGGACTGAAGTCCGACCTACAGGGGAGAGGGCCGCACCACTCGCACGAAGCCGAAGCCTGGCCCCTGCGGCACCGCGCGCGCGTCGAGCCGGCCGCTGGCGCCGAAGGTGAGACTGCCGCTCACTGTGTCGCGCGCCAGGAGATGCAGCCCGAAAGCGCCCTCCTGGCCCTTGAGGTGCGGCCGGCAGCTGTGCGCGACGGTCAGTGCGGCACGACTCAGAAGGCTGGTTTCACCGACCTGGGCACCGACGATCACGCCTTGGCCCTCGGCCGCGGCGGAAGCGGCCAAGTCCATGCAGCGCAGGATGCCGCCGTGGGTCGCGACGCGCAGGTGCACTATCCATTCCACGCCGCGCACGAGATCGACGCTCGGCGCGCGTGCCCGCCGCGGATCCAGCACGATGGCGCAGTCGCAGGCCCGCGCCACCGCCGCCAGGCCATCGAGATCGCGCGCCGGCACCGGCTCCTCCAGCGCCGCGAAGGGATAGTCGAGCCGGTCGAGATAGCGCACCGCGTCCCGTGCGTTGCGGAACAGGTGGCTGGCGTCGGCGCGCACGCACTCAGGCGCGATACCCGCCGCGCGCAGCGCGGCGACCTTGGCGCGATCGTGGGCGCCGCGCCCACCGAGCCGAATCTTGTACTCGGTGAAGCCCGCGGCCACGTAGCGCGCGAGCGCCGCCTCGAAGGTTGCGCTCGAGCCATCACCCAGCGCCGCGGTGTAGGTGTACACGCCGGCCAGCCGCGGCAGGCCGAGCAGGCTCTCGACGCTCACGCCGGCGCGGCGTGCGAACAGGTCGAGCATCGCGAGCTCCACCGCGCTCCACGCCGCGGGATGCGCATCTATGACCTCGCCGTGCGCCGTCACCCACTCACGCAGCGAGTCCAGGTCGCGGATCCGCGCGCACCACTCCCCGGCCGCGCCCTGGATATAGGCCAGCGCCCCCGACAGTGACTCGCGGGTCAGGTAATCGCGCGGACACGCCTCGCCGTAGCCGATATTGCCGGCGCCGTCCTCCACCTCCACCCACACCGACTGGGTCTGCGCGAGGCTCGCGCTCGCAGGGCCGAACACGTCCTGCAGCGGCACGGGCAGCGCGCTCGCGCGCAAGGTCGGCGTGTTCATGGCCGTCGCTCCGCCGCGCGCGCCGCCGCCGGCGCGCGGCTGATGAAGGCGGATGTGGAACCCTGGGGCGAAGTGGTCTGCATGGCGCGGCAACTCGATGGATGACGCCCCGAATGCTAGTCAGGCCACCGACAAGGACAAGCTTGTTAGACAAAGTCAGGCCAGAATCTCCCTTAAGTCTAGTTTTACTGACCCGTGAGACAGCCATGCCCGAGGCATCGAACAAGAACGGGACATCCCTAGGGCCGCGCCACCCGCACGAAGCCGAAACCCGGCCCCTGCGGCACGCAGCGCGCGTCGAGTCGCCCACCGGCACCGAAGGTGAGGCTCTCGGTGACCACGTCACGCGCCAGGAGGTACAGGCCGAAGGCGCCTTCCTGGCCGCGCAGGTGCGCGCGACAACTCTGCGCGACAGTCAGCGCGGCGCGACTCAAGAGACTCGTCTCGCCGACGTGCGCGCCGATGATGACGCCGTAGCCGCGCGCCGCCGCGGCCGTTGCCGTATCCATGCCGCGCAGGATGCCGCCCATCTTCGACACGCGCACGTTGACCAGCCAGTCGCCCCCCGCCGGCAGCGCCTCCACCTGCGCCGCGCGCGCGAGACTCTCGTCCAGCACGATGGCGCAGTCGCAGGCACGCGCCACCGCGACCAGCCCGTCCAGGTCGCGCGCCTGCACCGGTTCCTCCAGCGCGGCGAACGGATAGTCCAGCCGATCCAGGTAGCGCACCGCATCGCGCGCGTTGCGAAACAGATTGTTGGCATCGGCGCGTACTCGGTCGGGCGCGATACCCGCCGCGCGCAGCGCCGCGGTCTTGGCGCGGTCGTGCGCGCCACGTCCGCCGAGCTTGATCTTGTAGTCGGTGAAGCCGGCCGCCACGTAACGGGCCAAGGCCGCTTCGAAGACGGCCGGCGACGCGTCGCCCAGCACCGCGGTGTAGGTATAGACGCCGGTCAACGGCGGCAGGCCGAGCATGGTCTCGATGCTGACGCCGGCGCGCCGCGCGAACAGATCGAGCATCGCGAGTTCCACCGCGCTCCATGCCGCCGGGTGGTCGTCGATGACCTCACCGTGGTCCTTCACCCAGGCGCGCAGTGAAGACAGGTCGCGGATCTCCGCGCACCACTCGGCAGCCGCAGCCTGGATGTAGGCCAGCGCGCCGGCCAAGGACTCGCGCGTCACGTACTCGCGCGGACAAGCCTCGCCATAGCCGACATTGCCGGCGCCGTCCTCCACCTCCACCCACACCGACTGAGTCTGGACGCGGGTGGCGGCGGCGTGGCTGAAGGCCTCCGTGAATGGAATGCGGAGCGCGCTCGCGCGCAGCGTCGGACGGCTCATGCGCCCACCTCCGGTGCGACACACGCGTCGAGGTCGAAGTCGAAGCGCGCGCGGTAATCCAGGCACACGAGTTTGAACTGCGCCTCGCGCTGGCCGCGCGCGCAGCGCGAGGCGCGCAAGGCGTCCAGCGTGCCGGCGCGCAGCCAGCGCAGACGCGGG
>JAIEQK010000083.1 GCA_019747795.1 Gammaproteobacteria bacterium
CTGACCGTCGTCAGCGCGCAGACCGCGGCGCTGGATGCCGAACGCACGCTGCTTGGCCTGCGCGGCCGGCGCCTCGCGGCGAGCGTGGAATTGTTCAAGGCGTTGGGCGGCGGCCTGTAGGTCGGACTTCAGTCCGACATTCATCTCAGAGCCTCCAGTCTGGCGTGGGTGCCCGGCGGGTGGAAACCGTTGTAGGGCCGCTCAATCGGCCACGCAGGACCTCGGGTTTCCTGCGCCGTGCCTGGCGGGTCGAAACCCGCCCTACAAATCCAGCTGCCGTCGTGCTTTATTTGCCGCACCAACGACGCGAAGGGGGAGCGCATGGCCAGGTCCGAAGAGTCTCTCTGCTATCTCACCGCCAGCGAGGCGCTCGCCGCCTTCAAGGCGCGCAAGCTGTCACCGGTGGAACTGATGGAGGCCGTGATCGCGCGCTGCGAGGCGGTCAATCCCAAGGTCAACGCCATCACCTACGACTTCTTCGAGCGCGCGCGCAAGCAGGCGCGCGCGGCGGAGAAGGTCTACGCGCAGAAGAAGCCGCGGCCGCGCGCGCTGGAGGGGCTGTCGGTCGCGATCAAGGACTTCCACCCCGTGAAGGGCGAGATCACGACCTTCGGTTCGAAGATCTTCGAGGGCAATCGTCCCGACTACACCGCCGCCACCGTGCAACGCCTGTTCGACGCCGGCGCCATCATGCACGCGCGCTCGACCACGCCGGAGTTCGCCTACTCGGGCAACACCGCGAGCCCGCTGTGGGGGCAGACGCGTAATCCGTGGAACCTGGACTACGTGTCCGGCGGCTCTTCGGGCGGCTCGGGCGCGATGGTCGCGGCCGGCATGACCACGCTGGCCGACGGCACCGACGGTGGCGGCTCGATCCGCATCCCGGCCTCGGCCTGCGGCGTGGTGGGCTACAAGCCGCCCTTCGGCCGCAATCCGCTCGATCGCGATCATCCGCTCGAGACCCTGCTGCACTACGGTCCGCTGACGCGCAGTGTCGCCGACGCGGCGCTGATGCAGAACGTGATGTCCGGGCCGCACGCGGACGATATCTGCTCGCTGCCGGACAAGCTGGTGCTGCCCGAGACGCTCGAAGGCATCAAGGGCTTCAAGGTCGCGCTGTCGGTCGATCTCGGCTACGTGCAGGTGGACCCCGAAGTCGAGCGCAACACCCGCGCCGCGGCCAAGGTGTTCGAGTCGCTGGGCTGCAAGGTCGAGGAAGTGGACCTCGGCTGGGACTGGGGCGTGCTGGACTGCTGGCTGACCTGGTGGGAGGGCCTCTTCGCCGGCATCGCGGCGCAGCACCTGCCACGCTGGCGCTACGAGATGAGCCCCTACGTGGCGCACATCCTCGACCAGGGCCGCGCGCACGACGCGATGCGTCTGTACCAGTGCAATCTGAAGCGCGGCGAGATGTGGACCAAGCTCGCGCCCATCGTCAACAAGTACGACGTGCTGCTGTGCCCGACGCTCGCCGTGCCCGCGGTGCGCTGCGATCACGACGAGTTCAGCCGCGACTTCCAGATCAACGGCAAGCCGGTCAACGCCTACGTCGGCTGGATCATGACCCATGGTTTCAACCTGGTGAGCCAGTGTCCCGCGATGAGCGTGCCGACGGGCTTTGCCAAGAGCGGCGTGCCGACCGGCATGCAGATAGTGGCGCGGCCGTTCGACGATCTCCGGGTGTTCCGCGCCGCGAGCGCTTTCGAGCAGGCGCGTCCGTGGCGACGCAAGCGCCCGGCGCTGTGAGGACGAGGCCCGGGCGTGGCATCATGCCGCGCCCCAGCCGCCTCACGCAGAATGTCCGAATCGCCGCCCGAACCCGTCGAGATCCCCTGGCGCGAGCTGTCGGCCGAGGCGCTGCGCGGCGTGGTCGAGGCCTTCGTGCTGCGCGAAGGCACCGATTACGGCGAAGTGGAAGCGAGCTTCGAGGACAAGGTCCAGCAGGTGCTGCGCCAGCTCGAACGCGGCGAGGCAGGCATCGTGTTCGACCCCGCGAGCGAGACGGTGGATATCGTGGTGACGCGGCGGGTGCGGTGAAGGTGCCGTCGCATCTGTAGGTCGGGTTTCAACCCGACATTCGTGTAGGTCGGGTTTCAACCCGATATTCCATTCCTGAGCCCTTATCAAAGGCCACGAATCGAATGTCGGACTGAAGTCCGACCTACTGCAGCGTACCCGGCCCCGGCTGCTGATCCTGCGCCGGCGCGAACATCTCGCCCACGTCGACCGCGTCGAAGCGGTAGTGCAGGCCGCAGAAGTCGCAGCCCACTTCGACGTCGCCACGCTCGGCGAGGATGTCCTCGATCTCCTCGCGCCCGAGCCCGACCAGCATGGTGCGTACCCGCTCGCGCGAGCAGGCGCAGCGGAAGCGCGCCGGTCGCGGCTCGAACACCCGCACGTTCTCCTGCCAGAAGAGCCGACGCAGCAAGGTGTCGACGTCCAGCGTGAGCAACTCCTCGCGGGTCAGCGAGCCGCCGAGGAGCGCGATGCGGTTGAAGTCTTCGTCGATGCCGATGCGGTCCTCGTCGCGTTCGCCGAGATTGCCGGCGCCGGTGACCGGCATGCGCTGCAGGAGCAGGCCCGCGGCCAGTTCGTCGTCGGCCGCGAGGATGAGCCGCGTGTCGAGCTGCTCGGACTGCAGCATGTAGTGCTCGAGTACCTCGGCGATGGAATGGAGCGGCTCGCCCTGGTCGCCGTGCAGCGGCACGATGCCCTGGTAGGGCATCGTGCCGGTCGGTCGATCGCGCGCGTCGAGCGTGATGGCGCAGCGGCCGCGGCCATGCACATTGACCAGCTCGGGCAGGCCCGCCGTGTCTCCTATGCTGCCGGCCAGCTGCGCCGTGGCGCGGAAGCCGAGTTCGGAGGTGATCTCGGCGACCGCGAGCTTCAGGGGGCCGTCGCCGTGCACCTGCAGCACCAGCGCGCCCTCGAACTTGATGTTGGAGTGCATCAGGACGCCGGCGGCGAGCATCTCGCCGAGCAGCGTCCGCACCGGCTGCGGGTACGCGCCCACCGCCGCGCGTCGCGCCAGCACCTCGCGCCAGCCGCCGGTCAGGCGCACGAGGGCGCCGCGCACCGGCAGGCCTTCGAACAGGAAACGATGCAGCAGACCGGAGGACATGACGCGCGCTCGACGACTCTCGGGTGGTGATTATCGATGCCTGCTCGGCGCGCGGTCCAGCGGCGCGACTGCCGAGCGCCGGCGCAGCGTGTAAATTAGCGCCAACACCATTCCCTTCGATGAGGAGCGCCACCGTGACCGCCAGCACCGAGTTCCAGTACATCGTCTACGAGACGCCCGAGGCCGGCATCGCGCGCATCATGCTCAATCGTCCCGAGACGGCCAACGCGCAGGACACGCGCTTCCTCTATGAACTGAATGCGGCCTTCGACCGCGCCGCCCACGACGACGACATCCGCGTGATCATCCTCGCCGCCAACGGCAAGCATTTCTCCTCGGGCCACGATCTCGCGGAGAAGAACTCGTACGAGGCCATGCACGATCACGCGACGGTCGGCACCATGTGCGGCTTCACCTGCGCCGGCGCCGAGCGCCAGATGGCGCGCGAGGAGGAGATCTACCTGGGCTTCAGCGAGCGCTGGCGCAACATCCCCAAGCCGACCATCGCCGCGGTCCAGGGCAAGTGCATCGCGGGCGGGCTGATGCTGGTCTGGCCCTGCGATCTGATCATCGCCTCCGACGATGCGAGCTTCACCGATCCGACCGTCAGCTTCGGCGTCGGCGGCGTGGAGTTCTTCCACCACCTGTGGGAGGTGGGCGCGCGCAAGGCGAAGGAGATGCTGTTCACCTCCGACGCGCTGTCGGCCGCCGACGCCCATCGCCTCGGCATGGTCAACCAGGTGGTGCCGCGCGAGGAGCTCGCCGAAGCCGCGCTCGTCATGGCGCGCAAGGTCGCGGCCAAGTCGCGCTTCGCGCTCAAGCTGACCAAGAAGGCCATCAACGGCGCGCAGGACGCGCAAGGGCGCGAGCTCGCGATGCAGAACGCCTTTCACCTGCACCAGCTCGCCCACACCCACTGGCTGAAGCTCTACGACTTCCTGATGGACCCGACCGGCCTGCCGGAGGCCACGCGCCGCGCGCTCGGCATCAAGCTCGACGCGGCGGAGTAGGCGCCGATGCTGATCGAGTCGGCGCTCGGTGACGCCGAGCGTGCCTTTCTCGCCGAGGTGCGCGCGTTCCTCGCCGCCGAGCTCGACCCGGCGCTGGTCGCGGCCGAGGACGCGCAGCGCAGCTTCATCGCCGACCACGAGCGCGGCAATCGTTGGATCGACAGGCTGCGTCGGCGCCGCTGGCACGTCGGCCACTGGCCCGCGGCCCACGGCGGCGCCGGCCTGACGCCGATGGAGAACTATCTCCTGCAGTACGAGCAGGGGCTGCATGGCGCGCCGGCCGCGCCGCCCATGGGACTCGCCTACGTCGGGCCGACGGTGATCCGCTTCGGCACCGAGGCGCAGCGCGCCGCGGTGCTGCCGCCGCTCATCGCCGGCGAGGATCACTGGTGCCAGGGTTTCTCCGAACCGGGCGCGGGCTCGGACCTCGCACGCGTGCAGACCTTCGCCGAGCGGCGCGGCGAGCGCTACGTGATCAACGGCTCGAAGATCTGGACCACCGACGCGCAGCACGCCAACAAGATCTTCGTCCTCCTGCGCACCCGGCGCGACGACAGCCGCGAAGCCTTGAGCTTCTTCCTGGTCGATATGGCGACGCCGGGAGTGACGGTGCGGCCGCTGCGCATGTTGACCGGCGATCACGAGTTCAACCAGGTGTTCTTCGACGACGTCGAGGTCGGGCCCGAGGCGCTGCTCGCGGGCGAAGGCCAAGGCTGGGCGGTAGCGAGATTCCTGCTGGAAATCGAGCGCGGGTCCTTCGTGTTCGGCGGGCGGCTGCGCCGTCGGCTGGCGCGGCTGGAAGCGCGCCTGCGGGCGGCCGGGCGGGTCGACGCGCAGGTCGAGCACGCGCTCGCGCGACTCGACCGCGATCTTCTCGCCTACGAGATGACGGAACTCCGACTCGGCACGCTGGCGCAGGGCGGCGCGCTGCAGAACGCCGCGGCCAACCTCATCAAGATCGACTGGACCGAGCTCCTGGTGCGCATGGACGAACTCGGGCTCGCCTCTGCCGACCCCTCCGCGCTGTGCGCCGACGGCGCCCCGCTGCGCGAGGGCGAACTCGGCATGCCGGGCTGGCTCGCGTCGCGCTTCAACAATCTCGCCGCGCCGATCTACGGCGGTTCGAACGAAGTGCAGCGCAACCTCGTGTTCCGCACGCTGCGCCAGGCCTGGGGGAGCGCGTGATGAGTCGCCTGCATCCAAGCGAAGAACGCGCGGCGTTGGAAGAGAGCGTGCGGCGCTGGTGCGAGGACCGCGCGACCGTGGCCGCCGAGCCGCGCTTCGTGGCCGAACGCTGGCGCGAGATCGCGGGCTTCGGCTGGCTGGCGGCAGTGCTCGAGGAGTCGGCCGGCGGCCTCGGCCTGTCGCCGTCCCACGCGAGCGTGATCGCCGAGGCGCTGGCGCCGGCCGCGTCGCAGGAACCCTTCGCGGCGCAGCTGGCGCTCGGCGGCTGGGTGCTCGCGCGCGCTCGAGGTGGCGTCGCGCGCGACGCATTGCTCGAGACCTGGCTGGCGGGAGAGTCCCTGGTCGCGCTCGCGGACGGCGATCCCGCAGCGCCGCCCTGGACGTCGCGACCCGCCTTCTGGGGCCGTCGCGTCGGCGGAGACTTGCTGCTCGACGGTGAAGCGCCGCTTGCGCTGGACGGCATGCTCGCCAGCCACTGCCTGCTCGTGGTCGCGGACGAACGCGAGGCGAAGGCGCTGTACGTGCTGCCCGCCGCGGCGCTCGAACGCGTGGCGCGCGAGGCGCTCGACGGCCGCGCGCATGCCTCAATTCGCTGCGCGGGTCTCGCGGCGCCCGATGACGCGCGGCTCGAGTTCGAGGCGGGTACGGACGCGGTGCTCGCCGAGGCCGCCTGGCTGCATGCGCTCTGCGCCGCCGCCGAGAGCGTCGGACTCCTGCGCGCCATGCTGCGCGCGAGCGTGGTGTATCTCGGCCAGCGCGAGCAGTTCGGCCGCGCGCTGATCGAGTTCCAGGTGCTGCAGCATCGGCTGGTCGACATGACGCTCACCCTCACGCGCTTGGAATCCTTGCTCGAGGTCGCGCGCTTCAAGGTTGACGAACTCGGCCTTCTCGCAGCGTCGCCGTGGATCGCGGCGGCCAAGGCCGCGACGGGCGAAGAGGGACGCGCGGTCGCGCGCGCCGCGGTGCAGTTGCACGGCGCCATCGGGCTCACCGCCGAGCTCGCGCTCGGTCGACAGCTGCGGCGCCTGACGGCCCTGGAGCTGCTGGCCGGCACGACCGCACAGCACGAGGCGCACTGGCGCGCGACGCGCACGGCGTGAGTGTCGCGACTTTACCTGGCGTGTCATTGAGCGCGTGCGGCGGCTGAGCGAGTCTGGTCGCCGTTGTCATCAACAGCGACCGGAGTCAGCACTATCTCAACTGCCCACGCAGATCTCGACGCGCGCACCTCGGCGCGGCATCTGGGCTTGCTCGAGAGCGGCAAGACCCAGCCGCGCCGCGTGATGATCCCCTGCAAGCTTCGCGCGACCTGGGCGTCCCGGGGGCCTTGCGCATGTTCAGCACCGTCACGACCTTGTCCGGTCCGCAGTACATCACTTTGCAGGATTTACACGTCGAGGCTTTCTACCCGGCCGATGAAGCCAGCGCGTCGCAGCGGCTCCATGGCCGATGACTGCGCCTATACTGCCTGCAGGCGGGCATCGCGCAGGCCGCACGGCCGCGCGCGCAATGCCTGCCGTGACCACCCACAGGGGAGCATAGCCATGCATCGCAGTCTCATTGCCTCGCTACTGATCGCGTTCGGATGCGCCGCCACCGCCCACGCCGCCGACGCGCCACACAGCATGACCGGCTGTCTGCGCGCGGGTAGCGCCGCCGGCACCTTCGAACTCACCGATCTGGGCCTGGCCGACGGACCGAAGTCCGCGCTCATCGCCTCCAGCAGCGTCGATCTCGCTGGCCACGTCGGCCACAAGGTCGAGATCACCGGTACCACGGCCAAGGCCGCGGACGCGTCGGTGCACGCGATGGACGTCACCGCCATGAAGCACATCGCGGCAAGCTGTCCCTGAGTGTCGCCGCGCCGCGTGCGCCTAGGCGCGCGCGGCGCCAGGCGCGACAATCCCCGCTTCAAACGACAGAGGGGAGCGGGTACACATGCAGGTCAAGGACAAGGTCGCCGTCATCACCGGCGGCGCGAGCGGCATCGGCGCCGCGCTGGCGCGACGCTTTCACGCCGAGGGCGCGCGGGGCGTGGCGGTGGCGGATCTGCAGGTCGAACCCCTGCAGGCCGTGGCGCGCGACATCGGCGGGCTCGCCGTGCCGTGCAACGTCGCGCGCGAGAGCGACATCCAGGCGCTGGTCGCCAAGGTCGAGGCCGAACTCGGCCCCATCGACATCTTCGTCTCCAACGCCGGCATCGCGCGCCTCGGCGACGAGGACGCGCCGAACGAGGAATGGCAGCAGAACTGGGACATCCACGTGATGGCCCATGTCTACGCGGTGCGCGCGGTGGCACCGAAGATGGTGGCGCGCGGCGGCGGTTATCTCATCCACACCGCCTCGGCGGCGGGACTTCTGAGTCACATCCAGTCGGCCACCTACAGCGTCACCAAGCACGCCGCCGTGGCCTTCGCCGAGTGGGTGGCCATCAAGTATCGCGACCAGGGCATACGCGTGTCGGTGCTCGCGCCGCAGGCGGTGCGCACGCCCATGACCGACCGGCCGGACGGCGCCTCGGTCGCGAGTGTCGACGGCATGATCGAACCCGAGCAGCTCGCCGACTGCGTGATCGAGACCATGGCGCGCGAGGAATTCCTCATGCTGCCCCACCCGGTGGTGCGTGAGTACATGCAGCGCAAGGTCAGCAACGTCGATCGCTGGTTGGAGGGCATGAACCGCTGGCGCGCGCAGAAGGGGCCGGCGCGGACGGGAGAGTGATTCGGGGACAGACCACGGTTTCGTAGAAACCGTGGTCTGTCCCCGTTTTGGGGTTTCAGCGCGGCTTCAAGGCCTCCAATGCCTCCCAATCCGGGATCGACTGGTAGTTGACGCCGGCGGCCAGCACCTTCGGTGTCGACTCCGGCGGCAGCAGGCGGATGGTGTTCAGGATCACCTGGCTCGCGCCCGCGTCGAAATGCTGCTGCACGCGATCGCGGATCTGCGCCTCCGTGCCGTAGACCACCAGCGCGTCGATCAGCCGATCGCTGCCGCCGTGCTGCAGATCCTCCTGCGTGTAGCCGAGCCGGAGCCAGTTGTTGTAGTGGTTCGGCGTGACGAAGTAGAACTCGAGCGCCTTGCGCGCCGCGGCGCGCGCGGCCTTGGCGTCGGTGGTCCAGATCACGTGCTGCGCGGTGCACAGCCACTTGTCCGGCCCGAGCAGTTCCCGCGCGCGGCGAGTGTGCTCGGGCGGCGAATTGAACGGGTGCGCGCCGGCCGTGCGCTCGCCCGACAGCGCGATCATCTTCCAGCCCATGGCGCCGATCACGACCTCCGGATCGCTGCCGAGCAGGTGTTCCTTGGCGCGCTCCATGTCGTCGAGATAGTTGCGCATGGTGGTGAGCGGCTTGCCGTACTCGTGCCCGTGCGCGCCGCTCACGATGGACGGATGCGAGACGCCGAGCCCCATGACGAAACGATCGCCGTAGAAGGACTTGAGGCTGCGCCCGGCCTGCACGCAGGTCATCGCGTCGCGGCCATAGACATTGGCGATGCCGCTCGCGACAGTCAGCGTGCTGGTGTGGCTGAGCAGGAAGCCGCCGAGCGTGAAGCTCTCATAGTAGTAGACCTCCGGATACCACACCGCCTGGTAGCCGAGCGCCTCGATGCGGCGCGCGGCATCGGCCAGTTCCGGACCGGTGAAGTTGTCGGGGTAGAGAAAGACCCCGACGCTCTTGTTCTGGATGGACATGGGACCCCTCGAACGCTCAGCGCGACGCGTAGAGCGCCTGTTCGTAGCCGACCAGTGTGCCGAGCACCTGCGGGTCGTTGGCCGGCAGGAGCTGCATCATCAGCACCGCAGTCAGCCCGCTCGTGGGGTCGATCCAGTAGAAGGTGTTGTGCACCCCGGCCCACGCCAGGCTGTTGGCCGCGCGGCCGCCGGGCAGGGCCTCGGTGTTGATCACGAAGGACAGGCCCCAGCGCGCGATCTGTCCCGGGAAGAGGTCGGCCGACAAGGCCATCGCCGGATTGTCGCTCACGAAGGGCGGTACGACGATGTCGCCGATGGCGTTCTGACCCATGAGCTTCACGGTCTCCTCCTTCAGCACCCGCGCGCCGCCCACCGCGCCGCCGCCCAAGATCATGCGCGTGAACTTGAGATAGTCCGGGCCGGTGGAATAGAGACCGCCGCCGCCCATGTGGAAGTCGCCGTCGGAGGGAAATTCGAAGTCGAGCACCGTGACCCCGTCCGGGGTGCGGGCCGCGGCCTGCACCAGCCGCGGCTTCATGTCGTCGCGCAGCACGAAGCTCGTGTCGCCCATCTCGAGCGGCTGGAAGAAGGACTGGTCGAGATACTCGCCCAACTTCATGCCGGTGACGATTTCGACGATGCGTCCGGCCCAGTCGATGCCGATGCCGTATTCCCAGCGCTCGCCCGGATCGAACACCAGGGGCGCGCGCAGCGAGCCGTAGCGGCAGGTCGCGATGGAGGGCAGCTGGTGATACTCCATGTAGCTGCCGACGTCCTTGTTGAACAGGTCGTAGGAGAAGCCCGAGGTGTGGGTGATGAGATGACGGAGCGTGATGTCGCGTTTGGGCGCGCGGGTCTGGGGCTTGCCGGCGGCGTCGAAGCCGGTCAGCACCACCGCCTCGCCGAGTTCCGGCGCGATTTCCTTCATGGGCTGGTCGAGACCGAGACGGCCCTGTTCGACCAGCTTCATGGCCGCCGCCGAGGTGATGGCCTTGGTCATGGACGCGATGCGGAACACGGTGTTCTCGGTCATCGGTGCGCTGTCGGTCGGGCCGCGCTGGCCGAAGGCGCCGCGATAGATGATGCCCTTCGCATCCGCGGCGAGCGCGACGATGCCGGGCACGGCGCCGTTCGCGACCGCCTGGGACAGGTGCTGGTCGATGTTCTTGCTCATGGTGTCTCCCCTTGCTGAATCGTGCTCTGTCCGTCCGGATTATAGGGGCGGGCGTCACGGCGACGAGAGCCGGGACAGAGACCGTTCGGAGTCTGTCCCTGCAACGGCGGACCTACTCGAAGTGGCATGTCGAGGCAGCGCGAATTCGCGCATACTCGGCGAGACCACGTCGCGAGGAACCTCCCATGACCGCCACGCCCCCGCGCAAGATGCTGGAAGGCATCAAGGTGCTCGACTTCACCCAGTACCTGGCCGGCCCCGCCGCCACCCGCCTTCTGACCGAGTTCGGCGCCGACATCATCAAGCTGGAACGCGCGCCGGGTGGCGATCTCGGCCGCCGCATCCACCACGTCGCGACCGAGGTCAGCGCGCTGAACCTGGCGGCCAACGCCGGCAAGCGGAGCGTGGCGGTGGACTTCTCCAAGCCGGAAGGTCGCGAACTGGTGCTGGACCTCGTGCGCCAGAGCGACGTCGTCATCGAGAATTTCAGCCCCGGCGTGATGGCCAAGTACGGCTTGGACTACGCGAGCCTGAAGGCGCTCAATCCCGCGCTCGTGATGTGTTCCATCTCGGGCTTCGGCCAGGAGGGACCCTACTCGCAGTTCACCAGCTTCGACATCATCGCCCAGGCGCAGAGCGGCGTGATGGCCATGACCGGCGAGCCCGACGGCCCGCCGCAGTACGTCGGCGACTACATCGGCGATCCGAATGCGGGCGTGCACGCGGCCTACGCCATCGCCGCGGCGCTGTTCCATCGCCTGCGCACCGGCGAAGGCCAGTACATCGACGTCTCCCAGCTCGAAGCGCTGACCTATCTCGACTACGTCAACATTCCGCTCAACATGATGAGCGGTGGACGCATCCAGCCGACCCGCTTCGGCGGTGACTTCTGGTCCATCTGCCCCTACGGCACCTACAAGTCCAAGGAGGGCTACGTGGTGCTGGCGGTGGCCGAGCACCAGTGGCCGGCGCTGGTGCGCGCCATGGGCCGCGAGGACCTCATCACCGACGAGCGCTACGCGACCCAGGCGGCGCGCTGCGCGCGGCGCCCTGAAGTGCGCGCGATCTGCGAGGCCTGGCTACAGAGCTGCGAGAGCGACACCCAGGCGCTCGCGATCCTGGCCGAGGCGCGCGTGCCGTCCGCGCCGATCCTCGAGATCCGCGAGGTGCCGAACCATCCGCAACACGCGGCGCGCGAGTTCTTCCAGACCCTGCCGCACCCGGAACTCGGCGAGACGCCGGTGGCGCGCTCGCCGTTCAAGCTGTCCAGCGCCGCATCGAGCATTCCGTTTCGCGCGCCCTACCTCGGCGAGCACAACGAGACCATTCTCGGCGAACGGCTCGGTTACGACGCGGAACGCATCGCGGCCTTGTACGAGAAAGGCATCCTGGCGCAGGACGAGAGGGTGGCGGATTTGAAAGCGCGAGGCGCGCTGTAGGGCGGGGTTCAACCCGCCATGCGCGGCGCATTCCGCGGCGCCGCACATGGCCGATTGAAATCGGCCCTACACCGCCTCAACCGAAATGACAGACGTAATCGACGGCTTCCGTGACTTCGATGTCGAAGCTGGAATTCCCCGGCACGCTGAAGCTCTGTCCGCCGGTGTAATCTTTCCAGGCGCTCTCGCCGGCGAGGCGCACGCGACAGCGACCGCCGAGCAGTTCCATCACTTCCGGGGCCGCGGTGTTGAAGGTCAGCGTCGCGGGCAGGATCACGCCCACTGACTTGCGCGTGCCGTCGGCGAGCAGCACGGTGTGGCTCACGCACTTCCCATCGAAATAGACGTTGGCCTTCTTCAGCACGCTGACATTGTCGAACTGGGACATCTTGGGTCTCTCTGGTTTGCGGAGGAGGTCGAAGGGCCATTCTATCGCGGCGCAGCACGCGCGAACCTGCTCCCGGGGGCTTGGTCCCGGCCGCTCGATGGGGCAAACTCCACCCAGAAGCGCCCCGAAGCAAAAGGGGCCAGCCCATTCGAGGACCACGATGAAAGTCAGTTCTACCGCGTCGCAGGGCGGCGCACCCCTGGAGCCGGACCCTAGAAGTTCGCTGTTCCACGCAAGCTTTCCGGGGCGAGCATGAGCAACGCCCGCCGCGCGCGCCGCCAGGCGCGACTCGAAGCCCGCCGCGCCGCGCGTGTCGCGCCCTACGCGATGCAGGCCGACAACATCCCCTTCCGCCGTGCCGTCGCCGGCCACCTGCTGCGCGTCCTGGTGCTCGCCTTCCTGTGCGGCACGGGCGTCATGCTGGCCTGGTCGGCGTGGCTGATGTCGCCGTACAACCCGGCCTCCCTGCCGACGCTCCGCAGCGCCGTGCTGGCGCACGCGGTGGTGTCCAGCGTGTACGCCTGGAACGTCGAGGGTCGCTCGCGCTTCGTGCCGCTGATGGTGGCGGCGCTGGCCGGCGCGAGCCTTCTGGCCTACATGTGGCGGGTCGCCATCTGAGCGGTCGCGCTCGGAGCGCCGGGCGCTAGCGCGTGATCAAGCCCGGGCGCCTGCCCAATCTCTTCCTGCTGCTCGCGCTCATCGCCCAGGTCCTGCTCTACCCGCTGCTCGAGACCTGGGCCCACGGGCGCGCGGCGCTGGCCGCCGTCGACTGGCTGATCCTGGCGCTCGCGCTGCGCGCCGCGCGCTCGACCGGCGAGGAAACGCGGCTCGGCTACGTGCTCATGGTGCCGGCCATGGCGACCAACGCGCTGGTCGCCTTCGTGCCGGAGACGTCGCTCCTCATCCTGAGCTTCGTCGCCCAGGCCGCGTTCCACACCTTCATCATCGTCTGCCTGCTGCGCTACATCCTGCAGGACGATGACATGACCCTGGACGAATTGTTCGCGGCCGCGTCGTTGTACGTGCTGATGGCCTTTGCCTTCAGCTTCGTGCTGGCCGGGGTGGAACTGCTCGCGCCGGGCTCGTTCTTCATCAACCCGGCGAACAATCCCGACGCGACCGTCGGCTGGTGGGATCTCGTCTACTTCAGCTTCACCTGTCTCACCAGCGTCGGCTTCGGCGAGATCACGCCGGTGTCGGACTTCGCGCGTTCGGTGGTGATGATCGAGCAGATGAGCGGGGTGCTGTTCCTCGCCATCGTGATCTCGCGCCTGATCTCCATGCACGGGGCACGGCGGCGCTGAGGCGGAATTCGGGGACAGACCACGATTTCGGTGAAACCGTGGTCTGTCCCCGAATGGTCAAGATTTCGCGTGATCCAAGGTGCAGATCTCGCCCACATCCTCGAGGCCGAGGGCGTAGACCAGGCGTCCGTAGCCGGTGAACGTCGCCATGCGCCAGCCGAGCGCCATGATCTGGCGGTCCGTGTAGAACTGGTGCAGTTCGTCGAACAGTTCCTGGGTGACCGAGAAGTGGTTGCCGGCGATCACGTCGGCGAACTTCAAGGCGGCCTTCTCGGCCGGCGTGAACAACTCGCTGTCCTGGAACTTGGGCAGCGCCATGATGTGCTCTTGCGTCAAGCCCTGATCCCTCGCCGAGGCATACAGTGCTTTCATTCAGAGCTTACATTGATTGTGCTGCGCGACCTTGTGACGGACCAGTTCGGTCAGCCGAATGCTGATGCCGTCGTTCTCCGCCATGATGAACTCGTAGTACCACTTCTTGAAGTTGCGATACAGGTCGGGCGTGTGGGCGAAGTACTGGATCCATTCCGAGCCGCCGAGCACGGCGTCGCTCAACGCCATGGTCTCCTTGAGTTCGGGATGCACCTCTTCGTAGGGCAGTTTGGGCATGCGTATCATGCCGGGGTCCTCCTCTGTTGAGTAGAATCGTCCGCGCTGCACTCACTGCACCGTCACCCTCGCGAACGCGAGGGTCCATCGTCGGTGAGCGAAGCCCATGGATTCCCGCTTTCGCGGGAATGACGGATCTGGACGGCTGAGTAGATTCGTCTGCACTGCATCCATTTCGCCGTCACTCATCGCGAACTCGAGTGGCGCGACGCCGCGCGACGTGCACGGCGCCGGCGGTTCAAGTATCGATGATGGCCACCGCGCGCGTCCATCCGGCCGAGGCGCCGCGAATCTTCACGGGAAAGCAGCTGACGGTGAAGCCGTGCGCGGGCAGCGCTTCGAGGTTGTGCAGCTTCTCCAGGTGGCAGTAACCGATGTCGCGGCCGGCCTTGTGCCCCTCCCACACCAGATCGGTGTTGCCGCTCGCCGCCACCTTGTCCTTGGTGTGCACGAAGGGCGCGTCCCAGCTCCAGCCGTCGGTGCCGGTCAGGCGCACGCCGCGCTCGAGCAGGTAGAGCGTTGCCTCGCGGCCCATGCCGCAGCCGGCGGAGACGTAGTCCGGCTGCCCGTAGCGGCTGCCTGCGCGGGTGTTCACCACCACGATGTCGAGCGGCGCGAGGCGGTGGCCGATGCGCGCGAGTTCCCCCTCGACGTCGGCCGCGGTCACCACGTAGCCGTCGGGAAAATGGCGGAAGTCGAGCTTCACGCCCGGTTGCAGGCACCAGTCCAGCGGTACTTCGTCGATGGTGATGGCGCGCTCGCCGCCGTTCATGGTCGAGTGGAAATGCCAGGGCGCGTCGAGATGCGTGCCGTTGTGGGTGAGCAGATGCACCCATTCCACCGCCCAGCCTTCGCCGTCCGGCAGATCGTCTTCACGCATGCCGGGAAAGAACTGCACCACGTCCTTGGCCGATGCGCGGTGGGTGATGTACTCGATGCGCGGGCCGTAGCCCGGCGGGTCGGACATGACGTCGTTCTCGAGCGGCATGGAGATGTCGACAAGCGTGCGGGCCATGGCGCGTGCTCCACGGTGACGGCGATGACGCGCATTGAAGCACCGAGGCGGTGGCGCTTGCCAGTATCGAATGCGCTCGCCATGATGCGCCGACGGTGCTCGTGCACCGGCGATTGCCCGTGAAGATCCTCGTCGTCGAAGATTCCCCCATCCTGCGTGAGAGCCTGGCGGCGCGCCTGCGCGCGCAGGGCGCGAACGTCGATACCGCCGAGGACGGCGCGGTGGCGCTCGCGTTCCTGGAGCGCTATCCCTACGACGTGCTGATCCTCGATCTCATGCTGCCCAAGCTCGATGGGCTGGGCGTGCTGCGCGCGCTGCGGCGCGCAGGTGTCCGCACGCGTGTGCTGGTGCTCTCCGCGCGCGATCAGGTGGCGGATCGCGTCGAGGCGCTGAACCTCGGCGCCGACGACTACATGGTCAAGCCCTTCGCGCAGAGCGAGCTCGACTCGCGCCTGCAGGTGCTCATGCGGCGCGGCCTCGAGGCGCCCGCGCCGGTGCTCGTCGCCGGCGCGCTGACGCTGGACCCGGTACGGCGCCTGGTGACGGTCGCGGACCAGGCGCTCGCCGTCACGCCCAAGGAGTTCGGGCTCCTGGAAGCGCTGCTCCGCGCGCGCGGCTCGGTGCTGACCCGCGGTCGTCTGTTCGAACTGCTCTACGACAGTCGCAGCGACGCCTCGGACAAGGTCATCGAAGTGCTGGTCTCGACCTTGCGCGCGAAGCTCGCCCAGGCCGGTCTGGCCAGTCTCATCCAGACGCGGCGCGGCTTCGGCTACGTGATCGAGGCGGACGCGTCGTGAGTTCCATCGCCGGACGCCTCGGGCGATCGATGATCCTGGGCGGTGGCTTCCTGGTCGCGGCGCTCTTCACCGTGCTCGATTCGCTGGTCGACCAGCAGCTCTACGCGAGTCTCGATCACAGTCTCGTCGAACGCTCGCGCGCCTTCGTCGCGCTGGTCGCCGCGCGCGACGCGCATGATCGCGCCCTGGTCGACGCCTGGCCGGAGTTCGCCGCCAGCCGGCACGAGGACTTCTACCAGGTGTGGGACGCCGAGGGCGAGGTGCTGGCGCGCGCCGCCTCGAACCTGGGCCGCGATCTCGCCCGCCCGGCGGCGCCGGCCGGCAACACGCCGCAGCTGTTCGATCTCAGCCTGCCCGACGGCCATCGCGGGCGGGGCGTGCAACTGGCAGCGTGGCGTCCGGGCGCCGCGCGCCCCTGGACCGTGGTGCTGGCGACCGAGCGAGAGGCCACCGACGCCCTCGAGCGCCGCGTACATCGCGTGCTGCTCGGCGGCGCCGTGGCGGCGCTCGCGCTGA
>JAIEQK010000047.1 GCA_019747795.1 Gammaproteobacteria bacterium
GCCCTCGCCCCGCTCCAGCACGACGAGCTGGATGATGTCGGCGCCCGCGACGCCGAGCACGCGCGTCACCTGGCCGGGGCGCAGTCGCCGACCGCGCCCCGCGAGGCTGCGGCGCAGACCGGCCAGGCGGCGACCAAGCTCGGCGGCGTCACGCGCGAGGCAGTCCGCGAGGCCCGCTTCGAGACCCTCGAGCATGGCTCGCCAGGCCTCGGCCTGCGCGTCGACCGAAGGTGCCTCAGGCATGCGCGCAGGGCCGCTGCGCAGGCCCGCCACGGGCGCGCGCTCTCTTTTTTAATCCTAATCCCGCTGCTAACATGCGAGCGCTTCTTAAGGTAGCGACACAGCCAAAATCAAACAGGGCCGGTGTAGTGTGATCAGCTTCGACATCTCAGGATCGCAGATCGACGGGGCCCGGGACTACCAGGAAGACGCATTTCTCATCACGCACCTCGGCGACGCCGACGCGGATGCCGCCGGCTCGCTGGTGATCGTCGCCGACGGCATGGGTGGCCACGCCGCCGGCAACGTCGCGAGCAACATGGCGGTCCAGACCTTCAACCGCCACATCTCCAAGAATTTCCCGAACGAGAACATTTCCAACGTTCTCTACGAGGCCGTGCTGCAGGCCAATGGTTCCATCACCGCCACCGTGTCGGAAACGGCGGCGCTGAAGGGCATGGGCTGCACGCTGGTGGCCTGCGTGCTGGAACGCGGGCAGCTGCGCTGGGTGAGCGTCGGCGACAGCCACCTCTACCTGCTGCGCGACGGCGACCTGCAGAAGAAGAACGCGGATCACAGCTACGGCGGTTTTCTCGATCGCATGGCCGAGGCGGGCACGCCGGTGGAAGCCGAGGCCGGCTTCTCGCGCAACATGCTGATGAGCGCGCTGACCGGCGACGACATCGCCGAGATCGACTGTCCCGAGACCGCGCTGCCGCTCAAGCCGGGTGATCGCGTGATCCTGTCGAGCGACGGTCTCGACACCCTCGACCGCCAGGAGATCATCGCCATCTGCCGGGCGCAGCCGACCCCGCGCGGCTGCGTCGAAGCGCTGTTGAAGGCAGTGGACGACGCCGGCGCGCCGCGCCAGGACAACACCACCGTGATCGTGGTCGACGTGATCGAGAAGGCCGACGCCGCGGCCGAGAAGGCGCCGACGCTGGTCAGCTTCGAGGATCCGGAGAAGACCCGCCCCGCGGCGAGTCCCGCGCCGCGCCCGCTCCCGACGCCACCGCCGGTCGTGGAAGAGCCGCCGCGACGCTACGGCGCGCTGGTGGCCGGCGTGTTGCTGGTGCTGGCGCTGGCCGGCGGCGGCGCGTGGTGGTTCATGAACCAGAAGTCGGCCGAGATCGGCGCCGCGCCCGCAGGCGGCACGGCGGATGCCGGCAAGGACGAGCCGCTGGAGGACGAGGTCATCGAACTCGAGCCGGTGGAACGGGAGCCGGTGGCCCAGGGCGAAGTGGGCAAGACCGGCGAGCCGCCACAGCCCCCGCCCCCGGCCGAACCCAAGGTCGCGGCGAAGAAGGGCAGCTTCCGCGACGGGCTGCGCGGCGGCGGCCAGGGCCCGCAGATGGTGTGGGTGCCGGGTGGCAGCTTCGTGATGGGCAACCCACTGTCGCTGAACGCCAACGAACGACCCGAGCACAACGTGACGGTGAAGCCCTTCGCGATCAGCGCCTACGAAGTGACGGTCGCCGACTACCGTCGCTTCGCCACGGCGACCGGCGTCAAGATGCCGCGCCTGGGGCCACTCGCCGACCAGGACAACGTGCCCATGACCTTCCTGTCGTGGAACGATGCGCTCGCCTATACCAAGTGGCTGTCCCAGCAGACCGGCAAGAAGTACGCGCTGCCGACCGAAGCGCAGTGGGAGTATGCCGCCCGCGCCGGCACCAACACGCCCTACTGGTGGGGCCGCGGTCTCGGCAAGAACAACGCGCACTGCTTCGCCTGCGACACCGGGCTCGATCCGCGTCAACCGACCACCGTCGGCCGCTTCAAGCCCAATGCCTTCGGGCTCTACGACACCGCCGGCAATGCCCAGGAGTGGGTGCGCGACTGCTACAACCCGAGCTACGACGGCGCGCCGGACGACGGCTCGGTGTTCGAGGGCGGCGACTGCGGTCAGCGCGTGCTGCGCGGCGGCGGCTACGGGAGCGGCCCGGACAAGCTCACCAATTCCGCGCGCGACACCCTGCGCAGCGACCGCGGCAACGATCAGTCGGGGCTGCGGGTGATTCGGCTCGACTGAGCGGACATGTGTCCGGCCGACGTCGCCGCCGCGCCGGGCACCATCTTCGGCGGCTGCCACTGCGGCAACCTGCGCTATACCTTCGCCTGGCCGCTCCCCGAGGCGCCGACGCTCAGGGTCTGCGGCTGCGACTACTGCACGCGCCACGGCGCGGCCTGGACCTCCCATCCCGAGGCGCGCCTCAACCTCGTGGTACAGACACCCGGGCAACTGATCGCCTACCGCTTCGGCAGCGCCACGGCGGATTTCCTCGCCTGCGGCTGCTGCGGCATCCTCACCCTCGCGGCGTGCGCCTTCGAAGACGGCGAGCGCGCGGTGGTCAACGCCAACACCTTCGATTCGCTCGATGCCGCCACCTGTCCGCGCATCGCCACCGACTTCGACGCGGAAGCCAATGACACGGCCGCGCGCCTCGCGCGCCGTCGGCGCAACTGGTCGCCGCTCGCGCGCACGCCGCGATGAACGGCCGCGGTCTTGCCAGCGACAACGGCTCCGGCGTGCATCCGGCGGTGCTCGCGGCCATCGAGCGCAGCAAGGTCGATCACGCGTCCGCCTACGGCGAGGACCCGCTGACCGCCGAGGCTCAGCGCCTGCTGCGCGCCGCCTTCGACGCCGACGCCGCCATCGCGCTGACCTTCGGCGGCACCGGCGCGAACGTCGTCGCGCTCGGCGCGCTGACCCAGCGCCACGAGGCCATCCTGTGCGCGGCCGACGCGCACATCGCGGTCAGCGAGTGCGCGGCCGTCGAACATTACTGTGGCGGCAAGCTGCTGCCCATCGCGACCCCGGACGGCAAGCTCACACCAACCCTGCTCGAGCCCTGGCTGGGCCCGACCCGCGGCGTGCACCACGCGCGCCCGGCGGTGGTCAGCATCAGCCAGCCGACCGAGTGGGGCACGCTCTACCGGGTGGAGGAACTGCGCGCGCTCGCCGACTGCGCCCACGCCCACGGCCTCAGGCTGCACGTCGACGGCGCGCGCTACGCCAACGCGGCCGCCGCGCTCGACCTGCCGCTCGGCGCGTTGTCGGCCGCGGTCGGGGTGGACGTGCTGTGTTTCGGCGGCACCAAGAACGGCCTGCTGGGTGCCGAGGCCGTGCTGGCCTTCGACCCGGCGCTGGCCGAGCGGCTCGCCTATGCGCGCAAGCAGTCCACCCAACTCGCCTCCAAGATGCGCTTCCTGGCCGCGCAGTTCGTCGCCTACCTGGAAGATGATCTCTGGCGTCGGCTGGCCGGCCAGGCGAACACCATGGCCGCGCGCCTCGCCGCGGCGGTGGCGGACCTGCCGGACCTGGCGTTCGTGCGCCCGGTGGAGACGAACCAGCTCTTTCCGCGCCTGCCTCACGCCGCCATCGCACCGCTGCAGGCGCGCTTTCCCTTCTATGTCTGGCAGGCGCAGGAGAACGTGGCGCGTTGGGTGACGTCCTTCGACACCACCGCCGAGGACATCGACGGCTACGCCGCGGCGGTGCGCGAGACACTCACGGCCGGCTGAGCCGCTTCACCCGCCGAAACGCGGCTCGGGCAGCCCGCGGATCCCAAGTCCTCGAATGCGGAACAGGCTGCCCGCGCCGAACTGCGGACGGACCTGGCGCGCGAAGTGCTCGTGCGTCGCGGGATGACTGACCCGCGCCATGGAGGTCACGTAGATCTCGTCGAGCCGCTCGCCGCCGAAGCACAGGCTCGTGATGTTCTTGACCGGCATGCCGATGCGCCGCTCGACCTCGCCGTCCGGCGTGTAGCGGATGAGTTCGCCGCCGATCACGAGCGCGTTCCATACGCAGCCCTCCTCGTCCACCGTGCTGCCGTCGAAGAAGCCGGCGTCCTGGCGCGTGTCGGCGAAGGGCCGCTTGTTGGCGAGCCCGCCCGTGGCGAGGTCGTAGTCGTAGGCCCACATCTGCTGCTGGAAGGTGTCGGCGAAGTAGAAGGTGCGGTCGTCCGGGCTCCAGCACGGCCCGTTGGAGCAGATGATGCCCTGGTCGACGCGCGTCACGCTGAGATCGGGATCGAGCCGCCACAGGCCGCAGATCGCGAGCTCCTCCTTGTCGTCCATGCCGCCGGCGAAGAAGCGCCCGCGGCGATCGACCTTGCCGTCGTTCAGACGCGTGCGCGGCTGTTCGGGCTCGATGGGCGTGATGCACTCGAGCGCGCCGGTCGTGAAGTCGTAGAAGTAGAAGCCGTCGTCCAGCGCCAGCACGGCGTTGCCGTCGCGGCGCAGGGCCATGGCGCCCACGTCGTGATCGAGCGACCAGTGACGCGTCGCGCCGCTGCGCGGATCGAGACGCCACAGCGCAGGCCGGCCGACCCGCCGGCCTGTGCCGTCCACCCAGTAGAGCGCGGCCTGCTCTGCGTCCCACACAGGCCCTTCGCCCAGGTGGTTGTCGGCCGCCACCAGGCACTCGATGCTGTAGCTCATGGTCTTCCGCCTCGTCGGCGCGGCACGCGCCGCTTGGCGTATTGGACCGCTCGCGACGACTCGGCGGCAAGCCTCGATCGCGATGCTATGATGCCGCGCGTCGATGCGCGGCGACCGCGCAGTCAGCGTCCTCGGGGGAGGCCCATGTTTCCAGCCAGAATCGAACACTACGCGCGTCCGCGCACGGTGGCCGAAGCGCTCGCCGCGCTCTCGCGCTGCGAGCCCGGCGAGGCCATCTTCCTGGCCGGCGGCCAGAGCGCGATGCAGGCGATCAAGTCGCGCATGCTGCGCCCGCAGGCGCTCGTCGACCTGCAGGCGGTGGCGGAGCTGAAGGGCATCACGCTGACCGGCGGCGCGCTCACCATCGGCGCGATGACGCGCTACGCGGACATCGCGCGCGACGCGCGCCTCGGCGGCGCCTTCGGCGCGCTCACCGATGCCGCGAGCCACGTGGGCGATCGCCAGGTGCGCAATCGCGGCACCATCGGCGGCAGCGTGTGCTGGAACTACGTCGCGGCCTGCACGCCGACCGCGGTGCTCGCGACCGGCGGGCGCATGAACCTCGGGGCGACCTCGGGCGCGACACGCAGTCTCGCCGCCGACGACTTCCTGCTCGGCCCGCTGGAGACCGCGCGCCAGGACGACGAACTCTTGCTCTCGGTCAGCTGGGACGCGCCCGCCGCGCGCACCGGCAGCGCCTACGCGAAGTGGGGCCTGGTGACCGATGCGCTGCCGGTGATCGGCGTGGGCGTCAGCGTTACGCAGGACGCGAGCGGCAAGTGCGTCCAGGCACGCGTCGCGCTCGCCGGCCTGGCCGGCGGCGCGCAGCGCGGCCCGGCCGCGGAGGTCCTGCTCATGGGCAGCGCCGGCGACGCGGCGACCATCGACGCCGCCTTTGCCGCGCTGGCCGCCGAGGCCGACACCCACAGCGACCTGTCGGCCGACGCCGACTACCGTCGCCAACTCATCCAGAGCCTCGGTCGCGAAGTGGCGCAGCGCGCCTTCGACCGCGCGCGCGCCTGAAGGGAGCCCGTCCATGCCCGTCGTCAAGCTCACCGTCAACGGCACGCGCTACGAGGAGGAAGTCCCCGAGCGCCTGCTGCTGGTCGATTTCCTGCGCGAGCGACTCGCGCTCACCGGCACCCACGTCGGCTGCACCTTCGAAGGCGTGTGCGGCGCCTGCACCATCCACCTGGACGGCGAGGCCGTGAAGAGCTGCCTGATGCTGGCGGTACAGGCCGATGGTCACGAGATCACCACCATCGAGGGCCTGGCGGGCGACACGCTGACGCCGCTGCAGGCGGCGTTCCGCGAGCACCACAGCCTGCAGTGCGGCTTCTGCACGCCGGGCATCCTGATGAACATGAGCGACTTCCTGCGCGAGAACCCTGACCCGAGCGAGGACGAGATTCGGCGCGGGCTGGTGGGCAACCTGTGCCGCTGCACAGGCTATGTCCACATCGTGCGCGCGGTGAAGGACGCCGCGCGGCGCATGCGCGGCGAGGCTTGAGGAGCGGACCATGGCAGCGACACCCCAAGACATGCTCGGCGCGCGCCTGCCGCGCAAGGAAGACCTGCGGCTGGTGACCGGCACCGGCAAGTATCTCGCCGACATCCTGCTGCCCGGCATGCTGCACGCAGTGTTCGTGCGCAGCGAGTACGCGCACGCGCGCATTCGCGGCATCGACACGAGCGAGGCGCTGGCCCTGCACGGTGTGGTGGCGGTCTACACCGGCATCGACTTCAAGGACACGGTGAAGCCCATGCCGCAGCCGGTGGTGCAGCCCAACCTGCCGGCGCGCTACCCGACCTTCTGGCCGCTCGCCATCGACAAGGTCAAGCACCATGGCGAGCCGGTCGCGCTGGTCATCGCGCGCGACAAGTACGTCGCGGTCGACGCCGCCGAACTGGTGGTGGTCGACTACGAAGAGCTGACGCCGGTGCTCGACCCGGAGCGCGCGCTCGAAGACGGCTCGCCGCTGGTCCACGAAGAGGACGGCAGCAACGAGATCTTCGCCATGACCCTGACCGGCGGGCTGACCGAAGAGGAACAGCAGCGCAACGCAGACGCTGTCGAACGCATCTTCCAGGGCGCCGACATCGTGGTGAAGGAACGCTTTCGCGTGCATCGCACCGGCATCACGCCGATGGAGCCGCGCGGCGTGCTGTGCGACTGGAACGACGCCGACGGCCTCACCGCCTGGATCACCACCCAGCGCCCGCACATCGATCGCCTCGCGCTGATCGACCTGCTCGACATACCCGGCGAACAGGTGCGCGTGATCGCGCCGCGCGACCAGGGCGGCGGCTTCGGCGTCAAGGCGCCGTTCTACCGTGAGAACCTCGCCATCGCCTACGCCGCGCGCGCGCTGAAGCGCCCGGTGCGCTGGATCGAGTCGCGTTACGAGAGCCTGATGAACGTCGGCCAGGAACGCGACCAGGTGAACTACCTAGAAGTCGCGGCGCGCAAGGACGGCAAGCTGCTGGCGCTGCGCAATCGTGGCGTCGCCGACAACGGCGTCGGCACCACGGGCGTGTACTGGGGCTTCGTCATGCCCTTCTTGGGCGCGGTCGAGATGCCGAACGCCTATACCTGGGAAGCCGGCGACGTGCGCCTGCGGGTCGCGACCACCAACAAGGCGAGCCTCACGCCGTCGCGCGCCTTCGGGCATTTCCCCACGCGCTTCGCCATCGAACGCGCGGTCGACATGGTCGCGCGGCGGGTCGGCATGGAGCCCTCGGCACTCAGGCGCATGAACCTGGTGCCATCCCTGCCCTACACCTCGGTCACCAACGAGTACTACGACAGCGGTGACTTCCTGCGCGTGTGGGACAACCTGATGGCGCAGGTGGACCTTCCGGCGTTTCGCGCCGAGCAGGCGGCTGCGCGCGCCGCGGGCCGCTACCTCGGCATCGGCTTCGGCTGCGGCGTGGAACTGTCGGGCGTGGCGTCCGAGCTGCTGGTGCCGATGGAGAACCAGCCGGGCTACGGCGCGGCCACGGTGCGCCTCGATCCGCGCGGCAAGGTGCTGGTGTTCGGCGGCGACGCGCCCGGTGGCCAGGGCCATGAGACCACCACCGCGCAGGTGGTGGCGTCTCTATTCGGCATTCAAGCGAGCGACGTGGTGGTCACCACCGGCGACACCGGCACCACGCCCTTCGGCTCGGGCAGCATCGGCGCGCGCGCCGGCTCCTACTTCGTCAGCGCGGTGGCCGAGGCCTGTGGCGAACTGAAGGACAAGATCACGCGCATCCTCGCCCACGATCTGCAGATCGAGGCCAGCGTGCAGCACTTCGAGTTCAAGAACGGCGAAGTCGTGTACTTGGGCGACCGGAGCAAGCGCAAGAGCTTCCGCGACGCTGTCGAGCGCATCATCATGTTCCCCATCAACATGCCCGAGGGCGAGGTCGGCGGGCTGGAGTACACCGCGTTCTTCGAAGCGGCCAAGCCCATGATCTGCTTCAACGCCGACTGCTGCATCGTCGAGGTCAACGTCGACACCGGCGACTTCGAGATCCGCCGCTGGGTGACCTCGGAGGACGTCGGCACGGTCATCAATCCGAACATCGTCGACGGCCAGATGCACGGCGCCATCGTGCAGGGCCTGTCCAACGCGATGTTCGAGGAGTTCGTCTACGACGAGCGCGGCCAGCAGATGAGCGCCGACTTCGAGCACTACAAGCTCGCGACCGCCGCCGACGTGCCGGACATCGAGATCACCTACGCCACCACGCCCTGCCCGCACACGCCACTCGGCACGCGCGGCATCGGCGAGGGTCGACCGAGCTCGGTACCGGGCGCGCTGACCAACGCGGTGTGCGACGCGCTTGCGCCCTTCGGCATCGAGATCGCCGAACTGCCGCTCAGGCCGAACCTCGTATGGCGCAAGCTCAGGGAGGCGCGCGGCGAGGGCTGAGCACGCCGCGACACGACCATGCAACTGACCGAACAGATCCGCATCAACGCGCCGCGCGAGGCGGTGTTCGCCGCGCTGAACGACGTCGACATCCTGCGCCAGGCGATCCCCGGCTGCGAGGCCATCGACGCCGTCTCGCCGACCGAGATGACCGCCACGGTGAGCGCCAAGGTCGGGCCCTTGAAGGCGCGCTTCAGCGGCCAGGTGACCCTGGCCGACCTCGTGCCGCCGGAGTCCTACACCCTGTCCGGCGAAGGCAAGGGCGGTCCCGCCGGTCACGTGCGCGTGAGCTCACGCGTCAAGCTCACGGCGGACGGCGCGGCGACCCTCCTCGACTACGACGTGAAAGCCGACATCGGCGGCAAGCTCGCGCAGCTCGGCGGCGCGATCGTGGAGAAGACGGCGCGCAAGCTCGCGGGCGAGTTCTTCGCCAGCTTCAATGCGTTGGTGGGCGTGCCGGAAAGCGCGGCGGAAGCCCCGCCGGCGGCGACGCCGGCACCCGTCGAGACGAGCGCGAGCCATGGTCACGGCCACGGCGGCGAGCATCTGCCCTGGGTGCTGGGCGGCGCGCTGGCGGTCCTGGTGATTGTCTGGCTGACGCGCTGACGCGCGCCTAGCGAGACTGGGCGGCGCCAGGCTGCGCGGTGAGCGCGGCGCGCAGCGCCTCGACCCGCTGGCGATTGGCGCCGAGATCCGAATAGCCGACCCGCGAGGACGAACGCACCGCGAGCTGGCTGCCTTCCAGCCGAAACTCCACGTCGTCGACGAAACCAAACAGAGCGCTCTCGAAGCTCGCGTGCAGGTACGCGTCGTCCTGGCGCAGCACGCTGCCGCCCTGCGACGCCACCGCTTCGCGCAGCGCGCGCCAGCGCTGCGCATCATCCCCTGCGGGCAAGTCGATGGGCAGGACATAGTGCCCGGCGTCGTTCGGGTCGCCGTCGCTGCACACGCAGTGCGGCGCGGCGTCGCAGGGCGCGAGCCGCCCGCCAACTACGCCCAGCGCGGCCGGCGCGGCGCGCTGCGACCACCAGCCCAGCGCGGCGAAGGCGACCACCACCAACACCACCGCGCCGAAGATGCCAAGCAACATGCGCGTCATGCCCGCCGTGTCACCAGCGACCGGTCAGGATCAGCAGGCCCGGCACCCAGCAGGTCAGCACCCCGACCGAAATGCTGGTGTAGGGCAGCAGCTTGCCGAAATCGACGCCACGCACGTTGACCAGGTAGAACATGAACCACAGCACGCCCCAGATGAGCCAGAAGCTGCCGAAGCGCGGGTCGCCCCCGTCGAAGGTCATCAGCGCGCAGGGAATGGTGGTCAGCGCGACGAAGAAGCAGAACCAGCCGAAGCCGCGCATGTCGAGCTCCCACCACATGCTGATGGCGACGTAGAGATAGGTGAAGGTGAACAGAAAGAACTGCGCCACACCGAAGAAATCGGCCTGGCTCTCGGCGCGGATGAACTGCAGCAGGGTGGCCACCAGCGCGAGGCCGCCGACCATGAAGTTCATGATCGCCATCGAGCGCACGTCGACGCGGCCGAGGCCGCCCATGCCGTTCACCAGCAGCACCGCGCCGACGAACAGCAACACAACTCCCACCATGGCCATTCCTCCCCCGAACGGTCAGTGACGGCATCGTCCGCGGGGGCGACGCTTCATGCCCGCGCCCGCGGCTTGCGAGGGCGCAAGCTAGCATGGAAGGCGCGCCGCGCGCCATGCGCGCCATGCGCGGCTCAGGGCGAGAGGTGCGCGACTATCTCGCGCGCGACCAGCGCGGTGGCCTCGCGATTCCAGTGTCCGTCCAGCGGCGAGATCTCGAGGTGGCGTCCGCTGGCGGCTACCGCGGCGCGAAAGCCGGGCAGCGTGTCGATCACCTCGGCGCCGTGGGCGCGCGCCAGCGCCATGAACTGCTCGCGCTCGGGCGTCGTGCCGCTCTCGCCCGCCTCCATACGCACGCGATCGCTGTCGAACACCATCAGCAGCCGGCCGCGGCGATAGGGCTCGATGCGCGCGAAGAAGGCCTCCACCACCCGCGCGATCTCGGCCTCGCTGAAGTCATTGGTCGCCGCGCCGGTGCGCGGCCCCTGCGCGACTCCGCCCTCCGCGCCGCCAAGCGTGCGCAAGGCGCGTTGCAGGCGCGCCTGCGGGTCGAAACGGAGGTGGCCGAGCAGGTATTGCAGCAGCGCAGAGTGGCGCAGGTAGCGCTGCGCGGCGCGGGCGGGAGGACGGATGTCGGTGCGCGCCGCGCCGCTCGCTCGATCGATGCACGGCCCGTGCACGTTGCCCGAGCCGCAGTAGGACTGGCGCGCGTCACCGCGTTCGAGTACCAGCACGAAGTCGCGCGCGTCGAGCTTCTCCGCGGCGTAGCGCAGTCGTTCCGCGTAGTCGAGCAGGCTCGAACCCGGCCCGCCCATGGCGTAGACCGGCCGCGCGCCGAGCAGCCGCTGCAGCTGGCCGCCCAAGCGCTCGTCTTCCGGCAGCATGGAGGCGTCGACGAAGCTGTCGCCGATCACGACCAGCGCCGTGGGATCGGGCACGAAGTCGCGGCTGCTCAGGAAACCCAGGTTGTTGGCGTGATGGGTCTGGGGCTGGCTGAAGTCCCAGCCCTGCGAACTGTGGAAGCGATGTCCCGGACGGTAGGTCACGATCAGGGGATCGATGTGATAGCCGGTGTCGGTGTAGGTGCCGGTCGGCAGCAGGCGCAACGCGCCTTCCAGCGCCAGCACCGCCAGCAGCACACCGAGAAGCATGAACACCGCGTGACGCATCGGCTCAGAAATTGAAGTAGATGAAGGGACTGACCGCGTCCCGCGCATCGTTGATGACGATCAGGAAGCCGCACAGCACGGTGGTGGCGCCCAAGGTCAGCCAGCTCCGCTCGAGGCCGCGCTCGCAGACCGCGAGCAAGCGTTCGCCGAGTTCGTTCGAGTTCGGCAGCGCGACGCACGCCAGGCCGAGCACCAGGCAGTGCGCGGCGGCACCGGCCAGGCTGAGGCCGGCGTTCCACAGCACCGGGGTGTCGCCCACTGGCGCCGAGCCCGCCATCGCGCCCAGGACGCGCGCGGCGGTGGCGAAGTCCGGCGCGCGAAACAACAACCCAGGCGATCACGACCGCGAGAAAGGTCAGCGCCCAGGCGCTCGCGCGGTAGGCCCAGCGCGTCTCGAGGGTCGCGAGGCGCGCCCCGAGCGCGGCGCGAAAGCCGTGATTGATGCCGAGATAGAGCCCATGCAGCCCGCCCCAGATGACGAAGGTCCAATTGGCGCCGTGCCACAGGCCGCCGAGCAGCATGGTCAGCATCAGGTTGACGTAGCGCCGCGCGCCGCCGCGACGATTGCCGCCGAGCGGGATGTAGAGATAGTCGCGCAGGAAGGTCGACAGGCTCATGTGCCAGCGTCGCCAGAAATCCGAGATCGAGAGCGACTTGTAGGGGGAATCGAAGTTGTAGGGCAGACGGATATTGAACAGGAGCGACAGCCCAACCGCCATGTCCGAGTAACCGGAGAAATCGAAGTAGAGCTGGAAGGTATAGGCCAGTGCGCCCGTCCAGCCGTCCAGCAGGCTCAGCGCCGCACCGCCGTGCGCGGCGTTGAACACCGCGTCGGCGTACGGACTCACGCCGTCGGCCAGGACCACTTTCTTGAACAGGCCGATGGCGAAGATGGCGAAACCGGCGGCCAGATGTGGCGCGTGCACGCGATAGGTCCGCGCCTCGCCGAACTGCGGCATCATCTGCGCGTGGTGCAGCACCGGGCCGGCCACCAGGTGCGGGAAGTAGGTGACGAACAGGCCGTAATGCGCGAAGCGATATTCCTTGACGCCCTTCTGGTAGGCGTCGGCCAGGAAAGCTATCTGCGTGAAGCTGAAGAACGAGATGCCTATCGGCAGCGTGATCTCGCCGAGCTGCCAGTGGCTGCCCAGCACGGCGTTCAGCGAATCCACCAGGAAGTTGGCGTACTTGAACCAGGACAGGAGCCCCAGGTTGAAGACGATGCCGGCGACGAGCAAAGCCTTGCCGCGCGCACGCGCGCCGTCCGAGACCGCCTGGGCGATGGCGCGTCCGACGCCGAAGTTGACCACGATGGAAGCAAGCAGGAGGCCGACGAAGGCCGGCATCCAGTAGCCGTAGAAGAACAACGAGGCGAGGAACAGCCAGGCGGCCGCGCCGCGCGGCGAAAAGCGCCCGAGGAGGAAGAACCCCGCGAAGACCACCGGCAGGAAGCCGAGCGCGAAGGCGAGCGTGGTGAAGAGCATGGCTACGAGGGCTCGAACGGGTTCCGTGCGGAAACGGGCAACGCTTCGTCAGTGGCGGCCGCCACGGCACGCGACTTGAGCGCGGCGGCGGGCGGCATGATGCCCGAGCCTCGGCGGCCGGGATAGCTGCCACCTGCGGCGGGATGCCGGCAAACGCCACGTCGACGGGTAGAATCCGGCGCACCTCCAGTCGTCAGGACGCCCCCATGGACATCACCTCGCACTTCGCGCAGAGCGCGCGCCACACCACGCACTACCTTGCCGCGGGTCCGGAGGATGGGCCGCTCATCATCTTCGTGCATGGCTGGCCCGAGCTGTCGCGCAGCTGGCGCCACCAGCTACCGGTGTTCGGCGGCCTGGGCTTTCGCGCCGTCGCGCCGGACATGCGCGGCTACGGCCAGTCCAGCAACTACGCGCGCCACGAGGACTACCGCCAGGAAGAGGTGGTGGCCGACATGCTGGAACTGCTGGCGAGCCTCGGCCGCGAGCGCGCGGTGTGGGTGGGTCACGACTGGGGCAGCCCGACGGTCTGGGCACTCGCCAGCCACCACCCGGAGCGCTGCGTGGCGGTCGCCAACCTGTGCGTGCCCTTCGCGACCATCGAGCGCGGCTTCGACGTGCTGCTGTCGCTGGTCGATCGCAAGCTCTATCCCGAGGCCGACTATCCCTATGGCCAGTGGGACTACCAGGTGTTCTACCAGGAGCATTTCGAGCGCGCGTCCAAGGTCTTCGACGCGAATCCCTACAACACGGTGAAACTCCTGTTCCGCAAGGGCGACCCGGCCGACGCCGGCAAACCGGCCTTCACCTCCACCGTCCGCCGCAACGGCGGCTGGTTCGGGCCGCTGGACGCGGCGCCCGACCTGCCGATGGATGCCGACGTGGTGACCGAGGAGGACCTGCGCGTCTACGCCGACGCGCTGGCGAAGAACGGCTTCTTCGGCCCCGACAGCTACTACATGAACCATGCCGCCAACGCCGACTACGGCGCGCGCGGCGCACAGCGCCTCGAACTGCCGGTGCTGTTCGTCGGCGCGCGCTACGACTTCGTGTGCGACACCGTCGGTTCGCGCCTCGCCGAACCCATGCGCGAACGCTGCAGTCACCTGACCGAGACGGTGATCGACGCCGGTCACTGGGTGGCGCAGGAACGTCCGCGCGAGGTCAACGCCGCCCTCGCCCGCTGGCTCGCGACCACGGTACCGGAGGCCTGGCCGGCGCCGGCGCTGCGCTGAGCGCGCGGCCAGGACCATCGCATATACTCGAAGCTCGACGAATCACCAGTTTCCACGGGGACCAATCATGGCAAGCAAGGGCAGACTCAAGGTCGCGGACTACGGCGCCACCATGCCGGTGACGGGCGAAGCGGTGCAGAAACCACCGTTCTTCTACCGGCACATGGAGATGATGTTCATCACCTATCGCACCGATGACGACGCGGCGCTGGCCTGGCTGCCGGAAGAGATGGAACTGGACGGCCCGGCGACCGCGACCGTGATCGTCGCGCACTACGGCGCCTCCACCTTCGGCCCCTACAACGAGGCCATGCTTTCCATCCGCGCGCGGCTCGATGGCGAGGTGTGCAGCTATTACCCGGCGCTGTTCACCGACAACGAGGCGCCCCTGATCGGCGGGCGCGAGATCTGGGGCTTCGCGAAGAAGCTCGCCAAGGTCGAGATCCGCCACGAGAGCGAAGTGATGATGGGCCTGGTGGAACGCCCCACCGGCAATCGCCTGTTGACCGCCGTGATGCGCAAGGTCACGCCGGTGCGCGTCGAGGACTTCGCGCTCACGCCGAGCGTGTCGCTGAAGGTCATCCCCTGCGCCACCGAGCAGCGTCGGCCGGCGCTGGCGCAGCTCATCGGCAGCGCGTTGGAGCTCAAGCCGCACATCGGCGCCAACGGTCTGCCCGACATCTGGACCGGTCCCGGCTCGCTGCACTACGACGCGCCGTCGGCCGTCGATCCCTGGTACAAGCTGCCGGTACGCGAAATGGTCGGCTGCTACGCCGGCACCTTCGATGCCATCCTCGGCCACGGCCGCATCCTGCGCGAGCTCTGAGCGCGCGGCAGTCGCGCGACCGCGGTCACGGTGCCGCGGTCGGCCGACAGCCAGGGCCGCGGCATTAAGTCGGAATTAAGCCCGGCGGCACAGAATCCCGCCGAGCAACGCCAATGGCGCCACGTCACGTGGGCTGCGTTGCCGAGGAGAGCGCAGTGTTGTCGACATCGTCCCGTTCGCGTTGGTGGCTGTGCGCCGTGTCGCTGCTGTGGGCCGGCCTGAGCCTGGCCCCGGCCGTCACGGCGCAGACCTATCCCGCGCCGACCTACAGCGTTCCGAACGCCACGCCCCCGCCGGCCTCGATCCCGCCCCCGCCCGGCGCCGGCGCGCCGCTGATGGGCCGCTATCTCGCCCCGCCCCAGTTGGAAGACCTGGTGGCGCGCATCGCGCTCTATCCCGACGACCTGGTCGGCATCATCCTGCCGGCCTCGACCTTTCCGCTGCAGGTGGTGGCGGCCGCCCGCTACCTGGACGAGGCGCGCGCGGACGCTTCCCGCGCGCCCGACCCGGGCTGGGACGACGCCATCGTCGCGCTGCTGAACTACCCCGACGTCGTCAACATGATGAATCGCGACCTCGAGTGGACCGAGCGCCTCGGCGACGCGGTGGTCAACCAACAGGCCGACGTGATCAGCGCCGTCGGGCGCTTCCGTCAGCGCGCGCAGGCCGCCGGCAACCTGCGGAGCGACCAGCGCCAGGTGGTGGAGTACCAGCAGAACGAGATCCGCATCCGGCCGGCCGATCCGCAGGTCATCTACGTGCCCTATTACGAGCCCCAGCAGGTGCTGGTCTACCAGCCGCAGCCGGTGTTCAGCTACTTTCCGCGGCCCTGCCCGGTCTATTACTACAACTACGCCAGCGGCTACCCCAGCGGCTTCTCGCGCTTCTGGGGCGTGAGCAGCATGTTCACCATCAGTTGGGGCGCGAGCCGCGTGCGGCGCTACGACTACGACTACTTCGACAGCCCGTGGTACGACAGCCCGCCGCCCGGTTTCTATTACCGTCGCGGCTGGTACGACCACGACGACTGGCATGGCCGGGATCGGGACTGGGATCGCGACGGGCGGGACTGGGATCGACACGACCACGATGGGCGCGACCACGGACCGCGGCGTGGTCCCCGCGAGCGCGACTGGGAGCCGCGCCGCGAACACAACGTCGGCGGGCGTCCGCGGGACGATCGCGGTCAGCGTGACTTCCGCCCCGGCGGCAGCGCGGCCGGTGCCGCCGGCCCGTCGCCGGCGGTCCGCCAGCAGTTCAGCGCGCCCGTGCAGTCGCGTGACGCCCAGCGGGGCTTCGACGATGACCGCGGCGAGCCGCGCCGCTTCGACGACGACCGTGGCGCTCGCGTGCCGCG
>JAIEQK010000147.1 GCA_019747795.1 Gammaproteobacteria bacterium
ACACGACGATGAAACTCAACCGGGTGGGGAAATTTAGGTTACCAAACTGGGGAATTTTGGGTTGCCGTTGACACTGGCAGAGAACGTCAATCCGGTAGCGTTAGAGATGTTTAGCCGCGGCTGGACTCTGGACCGCATCGCGCACCGCGTAACCGGGATGCCCTATGACCCGACCACGCGCGCCTTGGTGCTGATGAGGGCAATCGGCACCACAGACCTGGGAAACGACATCGTGTCGGGTTTCGCCGCCGTCGCGTACAAGTCTGCCGACGTCGGCTTGGAGGTATGGCGCAAGATTCTCAGGCTGATACCTGCCAAGAACTTCCGACCCCAAGCCATCCCGCACCTGACGGTCAGCGATCTGAAGAAGATGCCTGAACACGCCCCGTGGCCCACGGGCGCGCTGGCGCGCGGTGTGCTTGAGTCGCTGCCGCTTGAGTCGCACGGTCTACGGCTCCTGTTCACCAGGGAAGCCATCATCAATGATGAAGTAGAGCAGGCAGCTTACGCCTTCGACGACCTCGGCGCCGGAGCTGCAAAGGCTGTTGCGGCCCAGGTAGCCGCGACGCTTGAGGACACGTCGACTCTAGGTGATGGCAGAGCGTACTTTACTGTTGCAGACGGGAATCTACTGAGCGGCGCGCCGTTAAGTCAAACGGGGCTGGAACTGGCTGTGACGGCGCTATGGCAGCAGCCGACGCCTGCTGGGTCCATTGCGGCTAATGCGCTCCGATTCCTCGTCGTTCCGCCCGCCTTGCAGATTGAAGCACAGCGGCTCGTCCGCGAGGTGTGGGGTGACGGTCGCGACGTAGAAGTGGTGGTCATCCCGCACCTGACCAGCGACACGACTTGGTATGCGCTGAGCCACGTAGGCGCTCTTTCCCTGCTCACCCTAGGGCCCCGCGTGATGACTGTTGAGAGGGCGCCGACGCCGGTGGAGCAGGATGGGCTGTCCATGTCTGTCAGGGCGGTGTTCCGGGTGGTGAGGACGTCGAGGATAGGGCTCGTCAAGAGCACTGCATAATGGGTAGTAAACAAAAGATAGAGCCGCAAAAATTCCTAGCGACAACTGAGCCGTGAGATCGTACGCCAAGTGAAGTTCAAGTGTGGGGGTAAAGTGTCTCGGCAACTAGGCGTCTGCTGATCTCACCATGGCGCCACCCACAGTGCGAGTCCGACAATCAGCCATAACGCGCAGTAATACCACACGCTGGCAATGTGCCAGGCCGCGTGGATGATCAGTGAGCGGATCCAGCAAAGGCACGGCGAACCCCTAAGGGCGAATTCGGGCGCGTGGCGATGCGTTGCGCGGAACAGGCAGTCGTCAATCGGTTCGTGGTTGTATATACATTCGCGCTTTTGTTTCGTCATAGAGTGCGCACTGCTCGGCCAACTGATCTGAGGTCAGCGTTGCTCCTGCTTCCGAGTTCGCCAATAGAAGTGCGAGCTTCTGCTGAAATCCGGTGAGGCGTTCTGCGTTGCGGTGCAGAACGTCAGCCTTGAGAGAATGGGCTGAACCCCATTCCATGAGGCTTAGAACGAGAATTAAGACACCCAGCACGGCAGAAACGCCACTGAAATAGGCATCCAAGTCCGAACCGTCATGCGCGCCAGCTATGTGCGGATGCAGAGCAATTGCGATTGTTAACGCGGAAAACAACGCAATGCTTGTGGTAGAGAACAACTCGCGACGTTTAAGGCGTCTCGCGGCGTTATATCGCCCCCCTGCCGTGCGCCAAGCGTTGGTGCGAAGTGCTACGAGGAACTGTTCCATTCGTGGATCTCATCTTCGAATGACGCGGATGGCACCTGACAGATCGGTCATATCCTCTTTTGAGACGGTCACGGTGTGCGACCCTCAAAAGGTGTCAGCAGAGTTAACTGCTGACCCTTGCTTCCGCAAGGGATGGAGCACTTCCGCTCGTGCGCAGGGCGCGCCGAGGTACCGCATTGCTGCGGTAGGTGCCATCCGCGTGTCAGTAGTATTAGCGGGAGCACAGTTTGTGTCTACATCATGCATATACGTCCGCTTCGTCGGCATTCATTGCCGAGAGCACGCGATTGCGATAGCGGAGGAATCGGCTTCGGATGTCATCATCAGTTAATTGGTCGTCAGGACCAATCTGGCCTCGTTCCAGCAGGAACGTGAGCATCTGTGGTCGAGTCGAAATGCTGTCGTAGTTTCTGACGTAGCCGCCGGTAGGGTTGAACTTCATTTCAAAGTACGCGCGACTAAGCTTCTGAAGTTCGGCCGGAGGTGAGTGACCGAATTCTGGAAGGCGTCTGAAAAAGTCTGCAATGGTGCGATCCATTCGGTGAAGAAGCGTAAGGTCGGTGATCTGATTAAAATAGGCGATCCAACCGTAGCGTTTGTGCTCGCTGATAGCGCCGGTAATGCGCTCATTGAGTTCCATTACAAATATTTCGCATATGCGCTTTTCGTTGAGATACTTTAATCGCTCTAGCCGCCGGGCTTTGTTGTGTGTGAAGTCACTGAATTTTGCTGCGATAGATTGAAGGAATCGTTCAATGGTCGCCTCCCGGACAGAGATTGCAGGCCACTTGAAAACGTAGCCTAGGTACCCGAATTGCTTTGGTAGCGGTCCGAAATGGGACGTCCCGCTGTTAACTGGGTGAAGTGATAGGCCCCGGCGCTTGAGTCGGCCGGAGAGTGATTTTGCAGCGGCCTGTACTTGGTCTTTGGGGCCAAACATTAGCACATCATCCACGTACCGAAAGTATCGAATGCTTGGCAGTGCCATGCCCCTGTCGACGTCTCGCATGTAGATGGAGGCAAGAATGTTTGAGATGGCCAAACCTTGCGGGATGCCAACGTGCGAGCGGTAGTCCCGATGGTGGGTTCGGGTTACATTTCGCGGAATGGTCGGTGTGTTGATGGCATGTCGAACCATGCCAAGGAGAATCGGCTGTGTAGTGCGACGCGTAAGCCCGGCTAAGAGCCGTTGGCGCACGATCGAATCGTAAAAGGTTCTAATGTCTAAGCCGCACACCCAGGTCGTCGCGGGATCGACTTCTCGTAGAGCGTTGTTAAGTTCGCGGACATACGTTGCAGCGATGTTTCGTGGAACGCAATCCGGGTAGATAGATGCTAGGAACTTGTTTAATTGGTGAAGTACCACCCTATCCCGGATCGTTGGGATGCTTATCAGCCGAGGAGGGCTATGGCGGTTCTTCGTCTTCAGAACTTCAAGATAAGGCGAAAAGCGAAATGATCCATCCGTGATCTTCTTTGATGCGGTGGTGAGTTCTGCCTCGGCGAGCGGCTGGAACTGAAAGCCGTTTCGCCGGTCTATCCCCTTTCCTACGCTGTTCGAGAAGCTTACCCTGAATGCTTCGATTAGCGCATCAGGCGAAAAGAGATCTGAGAACAGAGCGTCCTGTTCCAGCTTGACGCCCGAAAGTGCTTTTCCCTTCTGCTCCAACATATCCCCTACTCAACTCAAAGTGCATAGGTCGTTGCCATGGGCGTCGCCTTCGTTGGGCTATCGATTCGGCTTTAGGTGTTAAGCGGATCTTTGCTAGGAACCAAAGCTTACGGTGACGTCAGTAAGTTCTACGCTCTTTCGTTCGATCTTCTTTATTCGACCGCTAAGGGTAATTGCATGATCCCTATGAAGCCGCTGAAGGTCAGGATAGCGGGCCGCATCGACGTATGCCGTTACGTACCAAGAAATGTCGGGCGCGAGTGGCTTGCCGATCTCAAGTTTCGCGGGAGATGCGCATAGGAGTATCTTCTGTGCAACCTCTTGCGGTGTAGTCTCGTCTCGAAACTGGCCCTGGAAAGATAGCCCAGTAGTCGGGCGGTCAAAATAATCGGTGAATCGCAGTTGCCATGTGACGCTTATATCGATGAACTGCCTCATGCGTTCGCCAACTTGAGCGGGTGGGGCTCTCTCTGCTTCAGCCGCGATTTCTGCGAGAGTTAACGAGGGTAATCCGGAAAGTTGTGGTTCACTTTTACGGTGCCACCCTCGTCTGTACATGGCTACGGCCAACGCTATAACCGCGGCGGACAGCACTCCGGCAAGAGTGTTGCTTTGAACATCTGCCCACCATTCGCCCGAGAACAACGACACAGTTGCCTTTTCCTAGGAGGTGACGCTGGTTTGCCGTCAGTTTGACACGTTATGCATTAGTCGGGCATGCAATCTCCGGCCCCAGCACGAAGTTCCAAGGTGGTATGGCCGGGAGGCAACTTGCGTCCGTCAAAGGCGAAAGTTACACATTCGGTGCGGGAGCGGTTTAGGTGTTGGAGCAGTGTGAGGGTCGCGCAAAGTGCACCCAGAAAGTGCACCCAGCGCGAAAAAGATGGCGTCCCCTAGGGGATTCGAACCCCTGTTGCCGCCGTGAAAGGGCAGTGTCCTAGGCCTCTAGACGAAGGGGACGAAATTGGTGGAGCCAGGGAGGATCGAACTCCCGACCTCTACAATGCCATTGTAGCGCTCTCCCAGCTGAGCTATGGCCCCGTGGATTCCGTGACGGTCGCCCTGGTTGGCGGCCGCTGCTGGTGGTTCTTGAGGGCTTGATGTCGGGGTGAAATCACCCGTCTTTCAAATCCTTAAGCCACCCGTCAGAGGCCGCGCAGATTATCGGGCGAGGCGGGGGAGTGTCAAGCCGCGTCGGTGCGCGAGGCGATGTAGCTGAGCGCGCCGTCGAGACGTGTGATGCACTGCTCACGGCCGACCAGGAAGAGCGTCACGTCGATGGCGGGCGAGGCGGCGAAGCCGGTGATCGCCACGCGCAGCGGCTGGGCCACCTTGCCGAGCTTGGTGTCGTGGCTGGCGGCCACCGCTTCGACGAGCGCGTGCAGGGAAGGCGCGTCCCAGAGAGCGTGGTCGATCAGGCGGTCGCGCAGCGTCTTCAACGGCCCGGCGGCTGCGGGCTGCAGGTGCTTGGCCATGGCGTCTTCGTCCAGGCTGGTCAGCTCGCCGAAGAAGGGGCGGCTCTTGTCCGCCATCTCCACCAGGGTCTTGGCGCGGGTGCGCTGGGCGTCCACCACGTTGGCCAGGTGGGCCTCGTCGCTCACGTCCAGGCCCGCGGCCACGAAGTAGGGGTGGGCGTGGCGCACCAGTTCGTCCAGCGGGAGGTGCTGGATGTAGTGCTGGTTCACCCACAGGAGCTTGTCGAGATCGAAGGTCGCGGCGGACTTGTTGATGTCGTCGATGTCGAAGGCCGCGATCATCTCGGCCTCGGTGAAAATCTCCTGGTCGCCGTGGGACCAGCCGAGCCGCGCGAGGTAGTTCAACAGCGCCTTGGGCAGGATGCCGTCGTCGCGGTACTGCAGCACGCTCACCGCGCCGTGGCGCTTGCTGAGCTTCTTGCCGTCCGAGCCATTGATCATCGGGATGTGGGCGTACACCGGCCGCTGCGCGCCGATGGCTTCCAGGATGTGGATCTGGCGCGGGGTGTTATTCAGATGATCGTCGCCGCGCACCACGTGGGTGATGCCCATGTCGATGTCGTCCACCACCACGCTCAGGTGATAGGTGGGGCTGCCGTCCGAGCGGGCGATGATGAGGTCGTCGAGTTCGCTGTTCTGGATGGTGATGGTGCCGCGCACGCGGTCTTCGATCACCACCGCGCCCTCGAGCGGCGTGGCCAGGCGCACCACCGGCGGGGCGCCGTTGTCGGGGTTCGGGTGGTTGCGGCAGTGGCCGTCGTAGCGGGGCTTGTCCTTGGCCGCCATCTGCGCGGCGCGGAGTTCGTCCAGGCGCTCGCGGCTGCAATAGCAGCGGTAGGCCTTGCCCTCGGCCAGCAGTTGGTCGATCACTTCCTTGTAACGGGGGAAGCGCTGGGTCTGGTAGTGGGGGCCCTCGTCGTAGTCCAGACCCAGCCAGGCCATGCCTTCCAGGATCACGTCCACCGCTTCCTGCGTGGAGCGCTCGCGGTCGGTGTCCTCCATGCGCAGCACCATGCGCCCGCCGTGGCGGCGGGCGTACAGCCAGTTGTAGAGCGCGGTGCGGGCGCTGCCGATGTGCAGGTAGCCGGTCGGGCTGGGCGGGAAACGGGTGACGATGGCGGGCATGGGGCGGCTGGTCGCTGAAACGGGCGGCCATTATAGGCATTCGCCCCGCGGGGTTTGACCCTTACCCGGCGGGCGGCCTAGAATTCGCCCCCTCGATTCGACATCGGGCGATTAGCTCAGCGGGAGAGCACTTCCTTCACACGGAAGGGGTCAGTGGTTCGATCCCACTATCGCCCACCATTGAAGACAAGCAGTTGCGCCGACCTCCTTGGTCGGGCCGCGCCGCGTACCTCATCGGTACTTAAAAAGTCTCTAGCCCTGCCCGTTTCCGCCGCTGCGACACTAGCCAGGCAGCGGCACGCCCGCGCATTGGCTCTGTCGCGAAGGCACGCGACGCCCCGTACTCAAAGTCCCGCTCGGGTTTCGCCGACGGCCTGCAACACGCTCTCGTGTATCACCGGTCGGTAACCGCTCTGCAAGGCGGCGACCGACGACGGCGGCGTGATCAGCCGGGCATCCGACCGGCACTCCGTGAGCGCGCCGTAACCAGCCCAGGACCAGGGCAAGGCCGCGCCTGCGAACACCATGTGCGGAACGCCGCCCTGCAGGATGAATGTGCCGTCGGGCAGCGGCTCTGATCGGGCTGGCAGGTCGTGCACGCGCTTGGCGCGTCCCTGCAGGCGCTCGGCGTGGAGCGTTCGATCCATGTCGCGCGCGCTCGGCGGCGGCGCGGCGCGGGCGCGAGGAAAGCACGCACGGAAGTCTTCTGCGGCCGCGCGGCGGCAATAGAAGCAGGGCCGATGGCCCGCGGCCAGGGCGGTCGCTTCGTCGAGGAAGAACAATTCGGTCCAGCTGCGGGTCGCCATGACGTCCCGACGCACGTCGCGCCACTGGAGCGCACAGACGAGCCACGCGGGATTCGTCCAGCGGCGTGTGAGCAGGGTGCGGGTCGCGGGATCGTGAATGATGCCGCGATTGCCGGTGAAGAGGCCCCGCGCCTCGGTGGCGACGATGTCGCCGAGCGGTGTCACGCGGTTCTGGAGTGTCACTCTAGTCCCTCACGCTGAATCGCGCCGTTCGCCGCAGTTCCCTGTGCCGATGCAGCAGCGTCTGCGATCACGCGCCGTGCTCTAGCTTCTCGAACTCGTCCGCCCAGGGGCCGGCCAGGAATTTGCCCCTCGTTGAATGAGCGGGCCATTGGCCCCGCGGGCGAGCGCTTTATTCAGACTTACGGGGGCAGTGGTTCGCTCCCATTATCGCGCACCACTCTCTCCCAGCGTTCACGGCCAACTTCGCGCCGGGGCGGCTCCTCGTACGACACCGGTACGCAAATGCCCTTCGAACGCGCGACAGCACCGGCGTTCTGTTGCATAGAACGGCCTGTTGATTGCCGGTCGCCTTCATCGAGGGGCGCTTGGGCCCCGGCCTTCCGCCCTGGCGACCGGCGCCGGCCTGATTGCGCGGACCGCGCGGCTGATGCACGTGGACAACTCGGGCGCAGGGTCAATACACTGATTGCGCCGATAAAAGCCCGCCGGCCTGCGTGCAACAATCCAAGAGAGCTTCGGCTCCGCGCGCAGCGCCGGCTCTTTAACTTGCCAGGGAGGCACGAATGCGGCGGTTTGCCGTCCTTTTGGACGCGGGATTTCTGAAGCGAAAGCTGGGCAGCCAGCAGAATCCGGTCCGCGTCGCCACCATCCAACGTTTTCTCGAGACCCTCTCCGGCCACGCGCTCCTGAGGGACGCGAGTATGTACCGCGTCTATTACTACGACGCCCCGCCCCTCACCGACAAGGTCCGTCGCCCCCTGCGAGGCGGCGTAGTGGATTTCTCCAAGACGGAACTGGCGCGCCACAACGGGCAGTTGCTGAGAGACGTCGAGCGTCTGCCGTTCGTGTCGGTGCGACGCGGGGACCTGGACTTTCGCGGCTGGCAGGTGACGGGGCGCAAGTTACGAACTGACGAGACTTCAATCCAGATCTCGGCGGACGATCTCCAACCCGTCATCAAGCAGACTGGCGTCGATATGCGTATCGGGCTGGATATCGCATCACTCACCTTGAAACGGCATGTCGACCTGCTCGTACTCGTCACCGGGGACGGCGACTTCGTGCCCGCGATGAAGTTCGCTCGCCGAGAGGGCGCTCAATTGTTCCTGGTGACGCTCGGTCACGCCGTGAAGGATGGCCTGTACGAGCACGCGGACATCGTGTTGGACATCGACGCCGCGGCGCTAATCCCGGCCACCCCTCAATAGCGGACGGCGGCCTGCGCCCGTAGCCCAGCCCTTGTCCTCCCCACACCCCTCCCGGACAATCCCGCCCAGCCTCGTCCGCCTGCCGGTCGCCTGACCGACCCGCGCGCGGGCGGCTTACCACCCACACCAAGCCATGTCATCGGGGGTCCCCATGTCCAGTCTCTACGGCGACGCGCACCGCGCGCTCCACGACCAGTTCGACAGCACCCGTCTCGCCACCCTGCTCGAGACCCTGGACGCGAAGGAGGTCTCCGAGCCACACAAGGCCTTCATCGAAAGCCGCGACATGTTCTGGATCGCGACCGTCGACCAGGAAGGCCGGCCGCAGTGCCAGTACAAGGGGGGCGCGCCGGGCTTCGTGCGGGTGGTGAATCCCACGACCATTGTGTTTCCGAGCTACGACGGCAACGGCCGCTACCACTCCATGGGCAACATCAGCGCCACCGGCCAGGTGGGCCTGCTGTTCCTGGACTTCGAAACGCCGAACCGGGTGCGGGTGCAGGGCAAGGCCACGCTGAGCGCTGACGATCCGCTGCTCGGTGAATTCCCGGGCGCGGAGCTCATCGTGCGCGTAGCGGTGACGGACGTCATCATCAACTGCCCGCGCTATATCCCGAAGATGCAGCGCGTCGAGGCCTCCGCCTCGGTGCCGCGCGCCGACAAGCCGCAGCCGCTCGCGCAGTGGAAGCGCATCGACCTCGTGCAGGAGGCGCTGGTCGCCAAGGACCAGGGGCGCGCGGAGAAGGAGGGCGGGGTCATCACCTTCGACCAGTGGATAGACAACCTCGGCCGCGGCGACGGCGCCTGAGGCGCATGGGGTCGACCAGGATGCGCGGCGAGCGGCTGCTGTGCGCGGCGCTCCTGGCGTTGGTCGCGTTCGCGGCGCGGGCGGCGGGAGAGTCGCCCGCGCCGCCCAAGCTGCTGGTGGTGATTTCCGTCGACCAGTTCTCGGGTGACCTCTTCAACGAGTACCGCGCGCATTTCAGCGGCGGACTCGCGCGCCTGCAGGAGGGCGTGGTGTTTCCGCGCGCCTACCAGTCCCACGCCGCCACCGAGACCTGCCCCGGCCACTCCACGCTGCTGACCGGCGCGCGGCCCGCGCGCACCGGCATCATCGCCAACCGCTGGATAGACCAGTCCGTGGCCCGGCCGGACAAGGTGGTGTACTGCATGGAGGACGAGACCGCGCCGGACTCGGACTCGAAGAACTACCAGGCCTCGCTGCGCCACCTGCGCGTGCCGACGCTCGGCGACCGGCTGAAGGCCGCCTCGTCGGCGAGTCGCGTGGTGTCGGTGGCCGGCAAAGACCGCTCGGCGCTGCTGATGGGCGGCAAGGGCAGCGACCAGACCTGGTGGTGGGGCGGGCGCGGCTTTACGTCGCTCGCCGGCAAGCGCGCGCCGCCCGCGGTCGCGAAGCTGAATGAAATGCTCGAAGCCGATATCCCGCGCCCGGCCGCGCCGCTCGCGCTGCCGGACTTCTGCGCGGCGCGCAGCGACCCGGTCACGCTCGTCGACGGACGCGTGGTCGGCGCCGAAAGGTTCGCGCGCGGCGCCGACGATCTGCGCGGTTTCGCCGTGTCACCGTCGCTGGATCTCGCGACCTTGGCGCTGGCCTCGGCGCTCCGCGACGAGCTCGACCTCGGCCGCGGGCCGGCGGTGGATCTGCTCGCCATCGGGCTCTCGGCGACCGATCTCATCGGCCACGCCTACGGCACCGAGGGCGGCGAGATGTGCCTGCAGATGGCGGCCCTCGATCGCGCGCTGGGCGAATTCCTGGCGACCTTGGACGCGCGTGGCGTGGAGTACCTGGTGGCGCTCACCTCGGACCACGGCGGACACGACACGCCGGAGCGCGCCCAGCTCAATGCCATCCCGGACGACGTGCGGGTCGACAAGACGCTGCGTCCGGACGCGTTCAACGCCGCCGTGGCGAAGCGCGCCGGGCTCGACGGTGCGGTGCTCGTCGGCACCGATCCGGCCGGCGACTTCTACCTGGCCAGGTCACTCGACGCCGCGGCTCGGCGCAAGGTGACGGACGCGGCGCTTGCGCTGTGGCGTGCCCATCCGCAGGTGCGCCAGGTCTTCACTCGCGAACAGATCCTGGCGAGTCCAGCACCGGTCGGCCCACCCGACCACTGGTCACTGCTGGAAGAAGTGAAGGCGAGCTACGACCCCGAGCGCTCCGGCGACTTCTACGTGGTGCTGGACCCGCGCGTCACGCCCATCGACAAGCCGGAAATCGGCTACATCGCCACCCACGGCAGCCCCTGGGACTACGACCGCCGCGTGCCGCTCATCTTCTGGCGGCCGGGGATCGAAGGCTTCGAGCAGCCGAACAGCGTGGAGACGGTGGATCTCCTGCCGACGCTCGCCGCGCAGATCGGCCTCGCCGTGCCGAGCGAGGAGATCGACGGGCGCTGCCTGGATCTCGACCGCGCCGACGGCGACGCCTGCGTGCCTCGCTAGCCCGCATTTCTCACACGTGTTCGTTGCGAGGGCGTCGAGGTGCCGCGAATTCGGGTCGCGCGGAGCAAAAGACGACGAAGGCATACTCGTCAGTATGTCGAGGAGGGTTTTGCGAGCACGGCCTGAATTTGCGCGCAGAGCGGCGGCCGTAGCAGAAGGCGTGTGAGAAATGCGGGCTAGACGCGCGGGCGCTGTGCCGCGAGACTTTGCCCATGCCCGGCGCCCTCGATCCGAACAACCCCTGCCTCTTCTGCCACCTGGACCGTCCGGTGGTGATGGAGAACGACCTGGCCCGCGCCTTCCCGGACGCCTACCCGGTGTCGCCCGGGCACACGCTCATCGTGCCGAAGCGCCACGTGCGCACCATCTTCGACACGACCCCGGAGGAATATCTCGCCTGCTTCGCGCTCGCCCGCGAGGTGCGCGAACTGCTGGTGGCGGAGCATGCGCCCGACGGCTTCAACCTCGGCGCGAACTGCGAGGCGGCCGGCGGGCAGTCGGTGTGGCACGCCCATCTGCACCTCATTCCGCGCTACGCGGGTGACACCGAGAACCCGCTCGGCGGCGTGCGCAACGTCATTCCCTACAAGCGCAAGCGCGGGCCCTGAGCGGGCGAGGGCGGGATCGGCCCGGCGTCCCGCAACAGCAGCTGTCCGAGGGTGTCCGCGCGGAGCGGCGTGTTGATGCCATAGCTGGCGGGCGCGCGATCGCCGGGTGAGTGGTAACTGCCGAACAGGCGGTCCAGCCAGGGCAGGAGCGCCGCGTAGTTGCGATTCGGTGGCGCGCCGGCCTCGCGGGCGTGATGCCAGTGATGAAAAGCGGGGCTGGTGAGCAGCTGTTCCAGCGGACCGAGCCGCACGCGGCAATTGGCGTGGATGAAGAAGCCCCAGGCGGTGTTGAACACCACCACCGCGGTGAGCGCCGCGAATGCGTCGGCGCTCGCGCCCGCGCCGGTCAGCATGAGCGCCGTGAGCACCAGGCTCCGCGACCAGGCGAGATCCAGCGGATGGGCGCGCGTGTTCACCAGCCAGTCGAGCTGCTCCGCGTCGTGGTGCACGGCGTGCAACCGCCACAGCCAGGGCAGTTCGTGGGACCAGCGGTGCGCCCAGTAGTAGACGAACTCCGCCAGCAGCACGGTCAGCGCGACACGTGCGGCGAGCGGCAGCCGTGCGAGCCAGCCGTGCCAGGGCAGCGGATGTGCGTCCAGCAACGCGGCGAGCGGCGCGATCACCGCGACCACCACGAACAGCGGCAGCGTGCCACCGAGCAGGAAGTACACCACGTCCTGGTTGAAGCGCGCGCGAAACACCCGCTGCGGACGGTGCGGCCACAGCCGCTCCAGCGGCACGCACACCACCAGCGCGGCGAGCAGCCAGGCGCTGAGGCCGAGCAGCCGCGCCGGCAGGTCGGCGAGCAGCGCCGACCAGTGTGCCGTCACCCCCATCGGGCGCGGGGGCCGTGGACCTCAGAACGCCTGGCGTCTGCCGAGCGCGAGCAGGCCCCCCAGAGCCGGCAGCAGCAGCCAGGCCGCGCCCGGCAGCGGCACCGCGGTGGGTGTCAGGTGGATGCCGTCGATATTCAGGATCTGCGGCAGGGCGCCCGGCAGGTAGGTCGCGACGAAGCTCAGCGTCTGCGAGCTGGCGCTCGCGGTGAAGTCGAAACTGTCTTGTATCCAGGCGGTGTCGGTGAGCGTGCTGAACACTTCGTCGTCGCCGAAATTCACCCGCCAGCGGGCCAGGAAATTCGGATTGGTGTGCTCTTCGTTCGACTCGAAGCTGAGCGTGTAGCGCGCGCCGACGCTGAGCCCGTCGATCACCTGGCGCAGGCCGACGGCGTTGTGGCGCGGCGCGAAGGCGTCCAGGTCCTGGATGCCGAAGTGCGCGCCGCCGTCGCTGCTCGGATTGGCCGGGTTGAAGGTGATGAAGAACTCGCCGGTCGGGTCGATGAGATCCCAGCCGGCGGGACGGCCGGCGACCACGTCGAGCGAGCCATTGGTCACGAGGTCCGGCACCGGCGCGGCCTCGGTGGCGGGCGTGCCGGCCAGGCCTGCGAGCAACAGGCCGGAGAGCAGGGCGGGAATTCGTCGAGTGTGCATGGGCGGTCTCCCAGGTTCGGAAGTCGGAAGGCGGTGGTAGGAGCCCGCTCCGTGGCGCCGTGGGGAAGAGCCTAGGTCGAGGATGGCCCTGGAAACGGCGACGGCGTCGCAGAACGGTGGTCGCCCGCGAAGCGTCTGTGATGGGGCGAGGTCGCCCACGCACCGACCCTGGCAGTGGTGCCGTGCTTGCCAGGGGTTGCGTCGCTGCCCGCGCCAAACCCGCGGCGCGGCTTGCTTGAATTCGGCGATTTCGCCATCACCTGGGCTTGCAGGCGGGCGGTAGCGCCGGATTTATCAAGGTTTTTCGCAAAAAGAGGTTTGGTTTCGGCCGCCGGACCTTTAAGATGCGCGCCTGCGCGGCGCTCCCCGGCCGCCACGCGACCCCTTGGCCGGCATTCCCGGCCGGTTACACAGGTGGTACAGGCTGCTCGCCACAGGAACGGCGGGCGGTCGTGGTGTATTGCCCAAGGCTTATTCGAGAGCACATATGACAGACCTCACTCGGTACCGGAACATCGGCATTTTCGCGCACGTCGACGCGGGCAAGACCACGACGACCGAGCGCATCCTCAAGCTCACCGGCAAGATCCACAAGATCGGCGAAGTGCACGATGGCGCCACCACCACCGACTTCATGGAGCAGGAGCGCGAGCGCGGCATCACCATCCAGTCGGCGGCCACCACCTGCTTCTGGAACGATCACCGGCTGAACATCATCGACACCCCCGGGCACGTCGATTTCACCATCGAGGTCTATCGCTCGCTGAAGGTGCTGGACGGCGGTATCGGCGTGTTCTGCGGTTCGGGCGGCGTGGAGCCGCAGTCCGAGACCAACTGGCGCTACGCCAACGATTCCAAGGTCGCGCGCATCATCTACGTGAACAAGCTCGACCGCACCGGCGCGGACTTCTACCGCGTGGTCGACCAGGTCGAGAAGATCCTCGGCGCGCGTCCGATCGTCATGACGCTGCCCATCGGCTTCGAGGACAGCTTCAAGGGCGTGGTGGACCTCCTGACCCGCAAGGCCTGGATCTGGGACGACTCGGGTGACCCGATGAAGTACCACCTCGAGGACGTGCCGGCCGACATGAAGGACAAGGTCGAGGAGTGGCGCCAGAAGCTGGTCGAGATCGCCGTCGAACAGGACGACGACGTCATGACGTCCTACCTCGAGGGCGAAGAGCCGGACATCGACACGCTGAAGCGCTGCATCCGCACCGGCACCATCAAGCTCGACTTCTTCCCGACCTACTGCGGCTCCTCGTTCAAGAACAAGGGCGTGCAGCTGGTGCTGGACGGCGTGGTGGACTACCTGCCGAACCCGACCGAGGTCAACCCGCAGCCGGAAGTCGATCTCGAGGGCAACGAGACCGGCAACTTCGCCATCGTCGATCCCAACCGCCCGCTGCGCGCGCTGGCGTTCAAGATCATGGACGACCGCTACGGCGCGCTGACCTTCCTGCGTCTCTACTCGGGCCGCATCGAGAAGGGCGTGACGGTGCTGAACACCTACACCGGCAAGACCGAGCGCATCGGCCGCATCGTCGAGATGCATGCCGATTCGCGCAATGACATCGATTCCGCGCAGGCCGGCGACATCGTCGCCGTGCTCGGCATGAAGAACGTGCAGACCGGTCACACGCTCGCCGATCCCAAGGATCCGGCGACGCTGGAGCCGATGGTCTTCCCGGCGCCCGTGATCTCGATCGCGGTGTCGCCGAAGGACAAGGCGGGTTCGGAGAAGATGGGCATCGCGCTCGGCAAGATGATCGCCGAGGACCCGTCCTTCCACGTCGAGACTGACGAGGAATCGGGCGAGTGCATCCTGAAGGGCATGGGCGAACTGCACCTCGACATCAAGGTCGACATCCTGCGTCGTACCCACGGTGTGGAAGTGATCGTCGGCAAGCCGCAGGTGGCCTACCGCGAAACCATCACCTCCCGCGTGGAAGACTCCTACACCCACAAGAAGCAGACCGGTGGTTCGGGTCAGTACGCGAAGATCGACTACATCGTCGAGCCGGGCGAGCCGGGCTCGGGCTTCGAGTTCGTGTCCAAGGTCACCGGCGGCAACGTGCCGCGCGAATACTGGCCGGCGGTGGAGAAGGGCTTCGAGACCAGCATCACCGAAGGCGTGTTGGCGGGGTATCCGCTGCTTGACGTCAAGTTCTCCCTGACGGACGGCGCCTTCCACGCGGTGGACTCCTCCGCGCTGGCGTTCGAAATCGCGGCCAAGGCGGCCTACCGCCAGTCCGTGCCGAAGGCCAACCCGCAGCTGCTCGAGCCGATCATGAAGGTCGACGTGTTCACCCCCGACGCCCACGTCGGTGACGTGATCGGTGACTTGAACCGTCGTCGCGGCATGATCAAGGCCCAGGAGTCGGGTCCGCTCGGCGTGCGCATCAAGGCCGAAGCCCCGCTCGGCGAGATGTTCGGCTACATCGGTGACCTGCGCACCATGACCTCCGGTCGTGGCCAGTTCTCGATGGAGTTCTCGCACTACTCGCCGTGCCCGCGCAACATCGCGGACGAGGTGATCAAGGAAGCCAAGGAGCGCAAGGCCAACAAGTAGGTCGGACTTACACCCGACATTCCTTCCAGAGCTTTTAGCTCAGCTCCAGTCGACGGGCCGCTCTGCGGCCCGTCGGCGTTTTGGGGCAGGTGTATCCGTCATTCCCGCGCAAGCGGGAATCAAAGGGCTTCGACGATCGCCGATGGACCCCTGCTTTCGCAGGGGTGACGGATTAGCGGACGGTGGCGAAGCCTTCAATACGCGCACCAGGCCATCCGCCCCGTCATTCCCGCGCAAGCGGGAATCCATGGGCTTCGACGATCGCCGATGGACCCCTGCTTTCGCAGGGGTGACGGATTAGCGGACGGTGGTGAAGACTTTAATACGCGCACCAGCCCATCCGCCCCGTCATTCCCGCGCAAGCGGGCATCCAAGGGCTGCGACGATCGCCGATGGACCCCTGCTTTCGCAGGGGTGACGGATTAGCGGACGGTGGCGAAGACTTCAATACGCGCACCAGCCCATCCGCCCCGTCATTCCCGCGCAAGCGGGTATCCAAGGGCTTCGCAGATCGCCGATGGACCCCTGCTTTCGCAGGGGTGACGGATTAGCGGATGGTGGCGAAGACTTCAATACGCGCACCAGCCCATCCGCCCCGTCATTCCCGCGCAAGCGGGTATCCAAGGGCTTCGCAGATCGCCGATGGACCCCTGCTTTCGCAGGGGTGACGGATTAGCGGACGGTGGCGAAGACTCCAATACGTCCGCCAGCCCATTCGTCCCGTCATTCCCGCGCAAGCGGGTATCCAAGGGCTTCGACGATCGCCGATGGACCCCTGCTTTCGCAGGGGTGACGGATTAGCGGACGGTGGTGAAGACTCCAATACGTCCGCCAGCCCATTCGTCCCGTCATGCCTGCGAAAGCAGGCATCCATGGGCTTCGAGGATCGCCGGTG
>JAIEQK010000243.1 GCA_019747795.1 Gammaproteobacteria bacterium
ATTCGGCGACTTGCGTCGGCGCGGGTGCAGGCGCGGGGGCTGGAGAGGCGGGGGCAGGCGTCGCGGCGGGCGGCGGCGCTTCGGCCGTCGCGCCCGTCGCCGGCGCCAGCGTCAGGATCAGCGCGCCTTCGCCGACCTGGTCGCCGACCTTGACCTGGATCGCCACCACCGTGCCGCCGGCCGGTGCCGGGATGTCCATGGTGGCCTTCTCGCTCTCCAGCGTGATCAGCGGGTCTTCGGGGCTGATCACGTCGCCCGGCTTGACCAGCACGTCGATCACGTCGACGTGCTCGAAATCGCCGATGTCCGGCACCCGTATCTCGACTTCGCTCGCCACGGCCGCGCCCTACTGGTTCATCGGGTTGGGTTTGTCGGGATTGATGCCGTACCTGGCAATGGCCTCGGCCACCCGCGCAGGTTCCAGCACGCCGTCGTCCGCCAGGGTCTTCAGCGCCGCGACGGCGATGTAGTGACGGTTCACCTCGAAGTATTCGCGCAGCTTCGCGCGCGAATCGGAGCGGCCGAAGCCGTCGGTGCCCAGGCAGCGGTAGCGCCCAGGCACGTATTCCCGCACCTGGCCCGGGTAGGCGCGAATATAGTCGGTGGCCGCCACCGCGGGGCCCGGATGGGCGGCGAGACGCTGGGTGATGTAGGGCACGCGCGGCGTCTCGAGCGGATGCAGCAGGTTCCAGCGCGAGCACTCGAGGCCCTCGCGCCGAAGCTCGTTGAAGCTGGTCACGCTCCACACGTTGGCGGCGACGCCGAAGTCCTCGGCCAGCAGGTCGGCCGCCGCCAGCACCTCGCGCAGGATGGCGCCGCTGCCGAGGAGCTGCACCTGCGCGCCCTCGACCTCGCGGAACAAGTACATGCCGCGCACGATGTCCTCCTCCACGCCCGCCGGCATGGCGGGGTGCAGGTAGTTCTCGTTCATCACGGTGATGTAGTAGAAGACGTTTTCCTGGCGCTCGAACATGCGCTTCATGCCGTGATGCACGATGACCGCGAGCTCGTAGCCGAAGGTCGGGTCGTAGCTCACGCAGTTCGGAATCGTCGACGCCAGGATGTGGCTATGGCCGTCCTGGTGCTGCAGGCCCTCGCCAGCAAGCGTGGTGCGCCCCGCGGTGCCGCCGAGCAGGAAGCCGCGCGCCTGCATGTCGCCCGCCGCCCAGGCGAGATCGCCGATGCGCTGGAAGCCGAACATCGAGTAGTAGATGTAGAACGGGATCATGGTGAGCCCGTGGTTCGAGTAGGCGGTGGCGGCCGCGATCCACGAACTCATCGCGCCCGGCTCGGTGATGCCTTCCTCGAGGATCTGACCCTTGATGTCCTCGCGGTAGTACATCACCTGGTCGTGATCGACCGGCTCGTAGAGCTGGCCCACCGCGGAATAGATGCCGAGCTGGCGGAACATGCCTTCCATGCCGAAGGTGCGGGCTTCGTCCGGCACGATGGGCACCACGCGCTTGCCGATGGTCTTGTCGCGCACCAGCGCGTTCAGCAGGCGCACGAAGGCCATGGTAGTCGACATGTCGCGCTCACCCGAGCCTTCGAGCAGCGCCTCGAAGATGCTGAGCGCCGGGATGGTGAGCGGGTCGGCCTTCGCGCGCCGCTGCGGCACGAAGCCGCCCATGGCGGCGGTACGTTCACGCAGGTACTGCATCTCGCGGCTGTCTTCGGCCGGCTTGTAGTAGGGCGCGTCGGCGATCTGATCGTCCGGGATCGGGATGTTGAAGCGGTTGCGGAACGCCTTCAGCGCATCCTCCCCCATCTTCTTCTGCGAGTGGGTGATGTTCTTGCCTTCACCGGCCTCGCCCATGCCGTAGCCCTTGACGGTCTTGCACAGGATGACGGTCGGCTGGCCGGTGTGGTTGACCGCCGCGGTGTAGGCGGCGAACACCTTGTGCGGATCGTGTCCGCCGCGCTGCAGGCGCCAGATGTCGTCGTCGCTCATGTTGGCCACCATGGCCTTGAGCTCGGGATACTTGCCGAAGAAGTGCTCGCGCACGTAGGCGCCGTTGAACGCCTTGTAGGCCTGGTACTCGCCGTCGACCGCTTCTTCCATGCGCTGCATGAGCAGGCCCTTCTGGTCGCGCGCGAGCAGCGCGTCCCAGCCCGAGCCCCAGATGACCTTGATCACGTTCCAGCCGGCGCCGCGGAAGTCGGACTCGAGTTCCTGGACTATCTTGCCGTTGCCGCGCACCGGGCCATCGAGGCGCTGCAGGTTGCAGTTGATGACGAAGATGAGATTGTCGAGCTTCTCGCGCGAGGCGAGCGCCGCGGCGCCGAACGCCTCCGGCTCGTCCATCTCGCCGTCGCCCATGAAGGCCCACACCTTGCGCTTCTGCGCGGTGAGCAGGCCGCGATTCTCGAGGTAGCGCATGAAGCGCGCCTGGTAGATCGCCATCAGGGGCCCCAGCCCCATGGACACCGTCGGGAACTGCCAGAAGCCCGGCATCAGCCAGGGGTGGGGATAGGAGCACAGACCGTTGCCGTCCACCTCCTGGCGAAAGTTGTTCAACTGCTCTTCCGACAGCAGGCCGAGCAGGTAGGCGCGCGCGTAGATGCCCGGCGCCGAGTGACCCTGGAAGAACACGAGGTCCCCACCGTGTTCGGCGCTCGGCGCGTGCCAGAAATGGTTGTAGCCGACCTCGTAGAGCGTGGCCGCGCTGGCATAGCTGGCGATGTGGCCGCCGAGTTCGCTGTTCTTGCGGTTGGCCTTCACCACCATCGCCATGGCGTTCCAGCGGTTGATCGAGCGGATGCGCCACTCGAGTTCCGCGTCGCCCGGGGTGTGCACCTCGCGGTGCGCCGGAATGGTGTTGATGTAGGCGGTCTTGGCGGAGTAGGGCAGGTTCACGCCGGAGCGGCGCGCCTGGTCGATCAGGCGTTCGAGCAGGTAGTGGCTGCGTTCGACGCCTTCGACATCGATCACCGCGTCGAGGGCGTCGAGCCACTCCTGGGTTTCCTGGGTATCGTCGTCCGGAAGTGCTGCCATGGTTCTCTCGCCTGCTCGACGCGCGCGGAATGCAGCGCGCATCCTGCATCGTAGTGTATCGGATGGCCCGGGGAGGGCTACCCCTGTGCTGTGGGGGTTGTCGGTCGAGCGGAGCATTACTGTAGGGCGGGTTTCAACCCGCCATGCAAGGCGCCCATTCGCGACGCCTGCGCCGGCCGATTGAAATCGGCCCTACAGGTCAGGATATCAACCAGGCGAAGTCACACCTGCTTCAACATCGTCTCCGCGTCGCTCACCTCGAACTTGCCCGGGCCTTCGAGGTTGAACTGCGTGACCTTGCCGTCCTTCACCAGCATCGAGAAGCGCTGCATGCGCACGCCCATGCCGCGGGCGACCAGGTCCAGTTCCAGGCCGAGCGCCTGGGTGTACAGGCCACTGCCGTCGCCCATCATCCGCACCTTGCCCTGCGCGGCCTGTTCGCGACCCCAGGCGCCCATCACGAAGGCGTCGTTCACCGACAGACACCAGATCTCGTCGACTCCCTTCGCCTTGAGCGCGGCGCTCTGCTGCACGTAGCCCGGCAAGTGCTTGGCCGAACAGGTGGGCGTGAAGGCGCCGGGCAGGCCGAAGATGGCGATGGTCTTGCCGGCCGCTTCGGCCTGCACGTCCACCGGTCGCGGACCGATGGCGCAGCCTTCGGACTCGACTTCGTTGAATTCGTAGAGCGTGCCCGCGGGCAGGGTGTCGCCGACTTTGATCATGGTGGAGAGACTCCTCGTTGGTTCATCGATTGGGGTTGGGGGGCAATGTCGGACTGAAGTCCGACCTACAGTCCGAGACGTCGAGCGACGTGCCATTCGCCCATATCAGCCCTGCAGGCCACGCACCATGTCGCGCGAGATCACCAGGCGCTGGATCTGCGAGGTGCCTTCATAGATCTGCAGCAGCTTCGCGTCGCGCATCAGCTTCTCGACCACGAACTCCTGGGTATAGCCGTAGCCGCCGAAGACCTGCACGGCGTCGGTGGTGACCTTCATCGCGGCGTCGCCGCCGAAGGCCTTGGCGCAGGCGCTGTGGCTGCCGCGCAGGTTGCCGCGGTCGACTTCGCTCGCCGCGTGCAGGCACATGAGCCGCGTGGCGAGGTAGTTGATCTCCATGTCGGCGAGCATCGCCGCGACCATCTGGTGATTGACGATGGGCTCGCCGAAGGCCTTGCGCTCGGTGGCGTAGCGCAGCGCTTCGTCACGCGCGCGGCGAATGACGCCCGCCGCGCCGGCGGCGATCCACGGGCGCGAGCGGTCGAAGGTCGCCATCGCGAGCTTGAAGCCATGCTCGGGGCCGGCGAGCAGGTTGGCCGCCGGGATCTCGACGTCTTCGAACACCACGTCGGCGGTATGCGAGGCGCGCTGGCCGAGCTTGTGGATGAGCGACTCCCAGCGCAGGCCCGGCGTGCCCTTCTCGACCACGAACACCGCGATGCCGCGGTGGCCGCTGGTGCCCTGCTCGCGGGCGAACACCGTGTACCAGTCGGCCACGTCGGCATTGGTAATCCAGCGCTTGCGGCCGTTCAGGACGTAGGTGTCGCCCTTCTTCACGAAGCGGGTCTTCATGCCGGCGACGTCGGAGCCGGCGTCGGGCTCGGAGCAGGCATAGGCGGCGTAGCCGGGCGCGGCGGTGAGGCGGCCGAGGTATTCGTTACGCAGCGCCTCGTTGTCGGCGAGCAGCAGCGGCAGCGCCGCCAGGCTGTTGGCCACCGCCGAGGTCGCGATGCCGAGGCAGCCATAGTTCACTTCCTCGATCACCAGCGTGTGGTCGTGACAGGAGAGCCCGGCGCCCCCGACTTCGGCGGGGAACTCCAGGTTCAGCAGGCCCTGTTCCCACAGGCCGCGGATGATGGCGTGGGGGAACTCGGCCGTGCGATCCAGCGCCATGTCGAGCTTGGGCTCGATTATCTGCTCGCGCACGAAGCGGCGCGCCGCCTCGACCATCATGGTCTGTTCTTCGTTCAGGGGATGCATCGCTTTCTCCGGGCCGTCAGCGGCCGACGATTCGGTTCAGGGACAGGGTTCCACGCGTTCGCATTTCACGCCGTTCTCGTACAGGAACTTGATGAACTCGCTGCCCGGCACGAAGCGCTCGCCGAGCGCCTCGGTCTGTGGGCCGCGGTCGATCTCCTCGAGGAAGCACTCGCGCGCCTCGCCGACGTCCTTGCAGGCGAACTCCAAGGGCCGCACGGTGCCGGAGTTGGTCGCCAGGCGGTAGCCGTCCGCGGTCTTGGTCCAGGCCTGGCCGAAGCGCATGCCGGCGCAGTCGCAGGCGAGGTAGCGATCGGCGAACTCCATCAGCTTGCCGACCGTCATGTTCGGTACGTCGTCGTTGCGTGGATTGACCAGCTTCGCGGTCATCAACTCGCGCGGTGTGGCCGAGAGATCCTGCGCGGGCGCCGCCGGGGTGTCCTCCTCTTCGGACTTGAAGGGAATCTTCGGCATGGACATGCCGCAGGCGGTGAGCGCCGGCAGCAGGACGAGCAGCGCGAGCGCGCGCAGAGTGACGGAGCGGCTGAGCATGGATTCAGGCCTTTCGCATGTCTTTCAGGAACTCGCGGCGTTCCTGTTCGAAGAAGATACGGGCGACGATCAGGTCCAGGATCTTGTGTATGCGTCGCTCGAGTTTGCGTCCCGGGCCGTAGTCGGCCGGCGCGTAGAAGTCGATACGGTTTGCTTCAACCAGTTCGCGGCACACCTGCACGGCCGTGTCACTGCGCGGGCGATGCACCGCCACGGCGAAGCCGCCGTAGTTCTTCACCACCGTCATGCACGGCACGTCGGTGAGCCCATCGCCGATGTAGAGCATGTGCTGGAAGGGCACCGGGCGGGCGTCCTCGGGCATGTACTCGTTGATGGTCTCGAGGCTCGACTCGCGGCCCTTGTTGATGCGGAACAGGTACTGGGTCTTGCCGGTGTCGTTGATGACCACCGTGGGGAAGCGCGCCGCCTCGTGGTGGTCGAAGTAGTACTGGGAGGCATAGATGCGGGTGAAGTGCCGCTTGATGCTGATGCCTTCGAGAATCTCGGACAGCCCCGCCGAGATGATGTAGTGCCGGGTCTGCACCGTGCCGCCGGACTTCGCGTCGACGTAGGCGTCGATGCGTTCGAACCAGCTCTCTACCCCGGGGTAGTAGACGATGCCGGCGGCGAGATCCCGCAGCGCCTCGCGGGACAGGTGTGCCTTGTTGGCCTCGATCTTCTCCACCAGCAGGCGCATGTAGGTGAGGATGCTGTCGCCGCCGGTGCGCCTGACCTCGGCGTTCACTTCCGCCCAGAACTCGTCGCCGCTGATGCCGAGCTGCGGCAGCACGGTGTACTCCTGCATCGGCTGGGGCGTCAGCGTACCGTCGAAGTCGTAGACGATGGCGAGCGTGTTGCGCGGATTGGTCTCGCGGCGCGGCATGCTCAGACCTCGCCGAGCAGTTCGCGGTAGATGCCGAGCATCTCGGCGCTGAAGCAGGCGAACACCACGCTCGCGATGTCGGCGTGGCGGGCGAGTCCGGCGCGCACTTCGTCGACCGCGATGCGCGCTGCGGCGCGCAGGGGATAGCCAAAGACGCCGCAGCTGATGGCCGGAAAGGCGAGGCTGCGCAGGCCGTGGTCGGCCGCCAGCGCCAGGCAGCGGCGATAGCAGCTCGCGAGCAGCTCGGGCTCGCCCGCCGTGCCGCCCGCCCAGATCGGGCCCACCGTGTGGATCACGTGGCGCGCCGGCAGCGCGTAGCCCGCCGTGATCTTCGCCTCGCCCGTGCGACACCCGCCCAGCCCACGACATTCCGCCAGCAGCGCCGGCCCCGCCGCGCGGTGGATGGCGCCATCCACGCCGCCACCGCCGAGCAGTGATTCGTTCGCGGCATTGACGATGGCGTCGCAGGCGAGGCGGGTGATGTCGGCCTGCTCGGCGCGCAGGCGGGCGGTGTCGCTCATGGCGGCGGGCCGTCGTCGCGTTCGAGTTCGGCGATCGCCGCCGGTAGGCGCTGTTCGGCGCGTGCGCGAGCGAGGGTGTCGAAGGCCGCCACGCTGAAGTCGGGATGCGCCTTGCGCAGGGCCGCGTAGGCGTCCAGCGCGCTCTCCATGCCGGCCACGTCGTCGCGCTCGCTGCTCTGGTCGTTCTTGAGCTGCTCGGCCATGTTGCCGCCGAGGTAGGCGGCGTAGAGCGTGGCTTTGCGCGCCGGGTCCATGGGCTGGTACATCCACGCCAGCAGCTTCTCGTTCAGCACGATGTGCACCGCGCCGCTGTCGCGGATGAAGTCGAGAAACGGTCCGGTGCGATCGAGCCGCGCGAGCGGGTCTTCACGAAACGCCTGCCACGCGGCGAGCGCTTCCGCGGCGCTCGGTACGCGCGGTGGCGCGGCCGGGGCGGGGGGCTCGGCGCGCGCCCCGCAGGTGAGCGCGAACAGCAGGACGAGGACCAGTGTTTGCTTCATCGGCGTTGCGCTCCCAGCGCGTCGAACAGGGTCAGCACCACGCGCGCGGCGCGGCGGGTGTCCGGCATGACATAGCGCGCCAGCGCCGCGGTCGCGGCGTTGGGCTGATGGAGATCGGGCACCATGATGGTCAGCATGCGCGCGGCGTGGGCCGCGTGCACGCCGACCGACGAATCCTCCAGCGCAACGCAGCGCACCGCATCCACGCCGATCGCGTCGGCGCAGCGCAGGAAGATCTCGGGCGCGGGCTTGCCCTCGCGCACTTCGTTGCCGCCCACCACCACGTCGATCAGGGGCAGTAGCCCGGCCATCTCCAGCGAGCGCAGGGCCTGGTCGCGCTGGGTGGAGGTCGCGACCCCGAAGGGAATGCCGCGCTCGCGCAGCCCGGCGAGCAGTTCCAGCATGCCGGGCTGCGCGGGCACGCCGTGAATCTCGGTGTGCTCGAGCCAGATGCGGCGGAACTCGTCGCGGAAGGCCTGCATGGGAAAATGCTCGCCCATGTCGGCGCGCACCGCCGCTTCCACCGCGCGTGGCGGCAGGCCCATCCAGCCCGCGTAGGTCTCGTCGGACAGGGGGAAGCCCAGCGCCTGGGCCGCTTCCTGCGCGCCCTTGCGGAACAGGGGCTCGGAGTCAATGAGGATGCCGTCCATGTCGAACACCACGCCGGCGTAGGGCGGCGCGCTCATCCTTGCGCGGCCTCGAGCAGGAGATCGATCAGGAGCTCCGGGTCGCGTTCGACGATGAGGGCGTCGAGATCCGCGTCACTGATGAAGCCCTCGTCCACGCCGTGGCGCAGCGCCGCGAGCCAGGGATCGAAGTAGCCGGCGACGTTCAGTATGCCAATGGGCTGACGCAGCTGGCGCAGCTGCCGCCAGGCGATCACTTCCAGGATCTCGTCGTAGGTGCCGATGCCGCCCGGCAGTGCGACGAAGGCATCGGAGCGCTCGATCATGAGCGCCTTGCGTTCGAACAGATCGTCCACCACCAGGGTCTCGGCGAGACCCGCGTGACACACCTCGCGCTCGCGCAGGAAGTCGGGAATGACGCCGATCACGTGGCCACCCAGGTCGAGCGCGCCGTCGGCCAGCGCGCCCATCAGCCCGATGTTGCCGCCGCCGTAGACCAGCGCGATGTCGCGCGCGGCGAGCGTGCGGCCGAAGCCGTCGGCGGCCGCCAGGTAGTCCTCGCGCGCGCCGGGGCGCGCGCCGCAAAACACCGCGATGGAAAACATGCCTCGCTCCGCGCTCCTATTTCGCCATCCACACGGTCACGCCGCTCTGCATCTCCCAGCCGCCGCCCGGTTTCAGCACCAGGTGCAGCATGCGGCCGGCGCCGCACTCGGCGCCGCACTCGTGCTCGACGTAGACCAGGGCATGGCCAAGGGCGTCGTCGAAGCCGACGTGGGACAGGCGCAGGAAGCCCGGCGCGCCGGCGTAGCGGTTGAAGAAGGCCTGCCAGCCCTGCGCCGGTTCGACGTCGGCGAACAACGTCTTCAAGTTCTTCGCCGTGATCACCTGGTAGGTGATGTCGAGCTTGAGGCTCAAGTCCAACTCGTCGACCCGCGCATTGCGCCGCTTCCAGTCGTCGAAGGCCGAGGCCGGCACTTCCAGCTGCTTGACCAGCTGGGCCGCGGCGGCCGGGTCGGCGGCCAGGCCGGCCGGGTCGCCGCTGCTGCGGTCGGACAGCACCAGCGACTTCGATTCGCCGTCCAGCCCGTGGTTGATCAGCGCCGTCCACACCGCCCGCTCGCGCTCCTCATAGGGGAGCGTCGCGCTGACCGCGCGGCAGGCGCACGCGAGGGTCAGGACGAGGACGGCGAGGGTGCGCGACATGCCGCGATTCTACCCGACCGCCGCCGCGATTGAGCCGCGCCCCGCCCCTCCGGCATCATTGCGCCCCTCATCCACACGCACTGTCGAAAAGGGCGGACTTGCAAGCACTCATGGTCCTGGCCGGCCTCGCGCTGGTCCTGGTGAGCGGCATGGCCTCGGCGGCGGACGGCAGCGCCGACGACTGGGCCGACATCGTGCAGCTCGAACTCGCGCACGGCCAGCCGATGCCGCTGCTGTCGGTATACTACGACCAGCTGAACCGCGACTCCGCCTACGACATCCAGCGTGCGCTGGTGACCCACGAGCTGCGGCGCAATCGCCGCATCGGCGGCTTCAAGGCCGGCTTCACCAATGCCGCGCTGCGCGAGAGGTTCCGCGCCAAGGAGCCGATCTCGGGCGTGCTGTTCGCCGACGCGGCCTTCCAGGACGGCGCGGCGGTCGACGCGGGCCTGTTCAAGAAGCCGATGCTGGAGGTGGAGATCGGCTACGTGCTGCGTTCCCCGGTCACGCGCCAACTCCGCTCGGTGGCGGACTTGAAGACCTACATCAGCCAGGTCGTGCCGGTGGTCGAGATCCCGGATCTCAACTACACCAACGTCGGCGGGCTGAACGCCAACGACATCATCGCGACCAACGTCTCGGCCAGTCATCACGTGGTCGGCAAGCCCTTCGTGCTGCCCGACCTCGCCGCGGTCAACGACATCACCATGGCCTTCTACCGCGACGACCAGCAGATCGACAGCGGCCGCGCGCGGGACGCGATGGGCGACCAGCTAGAAGCCCTGCTATGGCTGGTGAACGACGTGCAGGCGCGCGGCTGGCCCCTGCTCGCGGGCCAGCTGTTCATCACCGGCACGCTTGGCAAGATGCAGCCCGCCGTGCCGGGCGCCTACCGCGTGGACTACGGCCTCGGCCGCGCGCTGGCCTTCACCTTCAAGCCCGCGGCGCCGGCTCAGGCCCAGCCCAAGTAGTCGGCGAGGAGCAGCGTCACGCAGCCCAGCGCAAGCGCGGCCAGCGAATAGCCGAGGTTCCAGCGCAGGAAGCGCGTGCTCGGTATGCCGAAGCGGCCGTGCATCGCGAGCGTGGTGCCGGACACCGGCGAGGTGCCGAGGGTGATGGCCCAGGCCATCAGCGCCACCACCGCCAGCACGTCCGGCGCGGTGGGCGGCGAGGGCAACAGGCTCGCCGCGGTGGCCAGGCTGATGACCGGGTGCACGCCGCACAACGTGATGGCGACCAGGGCCACCAGCAGCGGGATGCCGCCCGCGGCGCGCGCAGGATCGAGCACCAGGTTGGGCGGATGCAGCGTCACCACCGTGCCGATACCGGCCGCGAGCAGGGTGGCACCCAGGAACAGCGCGAACTCGCCGCCCATGCGCGGCAGTTCGTGTTCGACGTGTCGCCACAGTCGCTGGCGGGTCTCGGACCACGGTCGCGCCAGTGACAGCAGCGCCACGCAGGCCAGTGCCGCCAGCACGATGATGCTCAAGACCGGCCAGCCGGTGGACAGGGCGGTCAGGCTTAGCACCAGCACGGACAGGGTGAGCGGCGCGGTGAGCGCCGCGCGATGCAGCGGAAAGCCGACGAAGTCCGTGGCGGCGGGGTCGCGGCGCAGGTCCCACCAGGCGCAGGCCAGCATGCCGAGCGCGAACGGCAGGGTCACGCTGATGACGTGCCCGATGCGCACACCGGGCACGTAGTGCAGCACCACCGCCATGGAGGCGAACAGCGGCGACCAGCAGGCGGCCGCGACGAAGGCGCGGGTCAGCACCTTGGCCTGCAGCGGCGTCAGCTGGCCGCGCAGCGCCACCTGCTGGCCTACGACGAACACCGCCGAGATGTTGATGATGGCGCCGAAGCAGTGTACCGCCAGCAGGGTCGGGAGCAGCGCCGCCGGGCCCCGTGGCAGGCGGCCGTCCGCTTCGTCGCCGCTGCTCGCCACCAGGCGCAGGAAGGACACCGCGGCGAGCATCGCGAGGATGGCCTGGTTGCCCGCCACGACCTCGCCCAGCGCGCCGACCTCGCCCCGCGCCGCGCCGTAGCCGAGCCCCGCGACACCGACACCCGCCATCACCGCGAGCTGGATCTTCTGCACCGGCGCGATGCTGGGCAGCAGGCGCGCGCCGACCAGCCACACGCACAGGCCCGCCGGCCAGGCGGGCAGGGCGCCGTGACTGAGGCCCTGGCCCAGCGACAGCAGGATGAGCGCGCAGACCGCGAGCCCCGTGACGCGGCCGCGGGGCGGCGTGACGCTCAAGCGCGGCGCGACCTCAGGACCCTGGTCAAAATCATCTCGTCATCATCGAGGGTGCGCCTGGGTGGACGTGGCAAGGCGTGATTCGCGGGCAATAGCCCAGCTATCGCCAAGAATCGCAATACCGTCACGGCCGGCCAGGTGCGGCCGAATGCAGAGCTGATTATGACCAGGGTCCTCAGTGCAGGCCCATGTCGCGCACGACCGTCGCGGCGATCTCCTCGATCGACACCGTGGTGGTGTCGATGTATTGCACGTTCTCGGTGCGGAACAGCGCCTCGGCCTTGGAGACTTCGGCGCGGCAACGGATCAGGCTCGCGTAGTCGCCATGCGGCCGGCGCTCGCGGCGAATGCGCGACAGCTGCTCGGGCACGATGGTGAGCCCGTAGAGCTTCTCGCGGCAGGGCCGCAGGATCTTCGGCAGCTTGGTCGCGTCGAAGTCGTCGTCGGTGAGGGGATAGTTGGCCGCCTTCAGCGAGTAGTGCATGGCGAGGTAGAGACAGGTCGGCGTCTTGCCACAGCGCGACACGCCGAGCAGCACCACGTCCGCCTCGTTCAAGTCTCGCGGCGACAGGCCGTCATCGTGGCTGAGCGTGAAGTTGAGCGCCGCCATGCGCTTCTCGTAGGCGTGGATGTCGGCCACGCCGTGCATCTTGCCGGCGGTATGCGAGGACTGCACGCCGAGCGCGGTCTCGAGCGGCACGATGAAGGTGCCGAACAAATCGAACACGTGCGGGCTGCTGGTCGCGATGATGCGCTGGATGGCCGGGTCGGTGAGGGTGCTGAACACGAGCGGCGCGACCTTGTCCTCCAGCGCCGCGCGCTGGATGGTCGCGACCGCGGCGTGGGCCGCCAGTTCGTTCGACACGAACGGGATGTTGGTGCGCTTGAAGGCGATGTCGGGGAATTGCGTGAGCAGGCTCAAGCCCAGCGTCTCGGCCGTGATGCCGGTGCGATCGGAGACAAAAAATGCGCGGCGATTCATAGGTTTCGGTGGGCCCCGCCCGTCGGTTACAATCCCAGCGGACCGCGCCGTGAGCGAGGGCACGCGCCGGCCTTGGCGGTCTGGTTTCGAGATCAATCGGCCTGAAGATCAATGAACGAGTATATCGTCTCTCTGAAGGACGTCGGCATGCACGACGTCGATACCGTCGGCGGCAAGAACGCCTCGCTGGGTGAAATGATTCGCCACCTGGACGCCGCCGGCGTGCGCGTGCCGGGTGGATTCGCGACCACCGCCCAGGCGTTCCGTGACTTCCTCGCCCACGAGGGGCTCGCCGATCGCATCCAGGCGCGGCTCAAGACCTTCGACATCGACGACGTGCCGGCGCTCACCAAGGCCGGACGCGAGATCCGCCAGTGGATCGTCGACACCCCGCTGCCGGCGAAGCTGCAGACCGCGATCGAGAAGGCCTACGGCGAGATGGCCGCCGCCGCCGGGCGCGACTTCTCCGTCGCCGTGCGTTCGTCGGCGACCGCCGAGGACCTGCCCGAGGCGTCCTTCGCCGGCCAGCAGGAGACCTTCCTGAACGTGGTCGGCCTCGACCAGGTCGTCCACCGCATCCGCGAGGTATTCGCCTCGCTGTTCAACGACCGGGCCATCTCCTACCGCGTGCACCAGGGCTACGAGCACAGCGCGGTCGCGCTGTCGGCGGGCGTGCAGCGCATGGTGCGCAGCGACGTCGGCGCGAGCGGCGTCATGTTCACGCTCGACACCGAGTCCGGCTTTCGCGACGTGGTGTTCATCACCTCGAGCTACGGGCTCGGCGAAATGGTGGTGCAGGGCGCGGTCAATCCCGATGAATTCTACGTCTACAAGCCGGCGCTGGCCGCCGGCCGCCGCGCCGTGCTGCGGCGGAACTTAGGCTCCAAGCATCTGCACATGGTCTATGCGCCGGTCGGCGCCAAGAGCGACCATGGCGTACTCACCCAGGAAGTGCGGGAGGCCGATCGCCACCGCTTCTCCATCTCCGACGCCGAGGTCGAAGAACTGGCGCGCATCGCCATGGCCATCGAGGCTCACTACGGCCGGCCGATGGACATCGAGTGGGCCAAGGACGGCAACGACGGCAAGCTCTACATCGTGCAGGCCCGGCCGGAGACGGTGCAGAGCCGCAGCGGCCAGGTTATCGAACGCTTCGACCTCAAGGGCGACGGCGAGGTGCTGACCGAGGGGCGTTCCATCGGCCAGAAGATCGGCAGCGGGCGTGCCCGCGTCATCGCCAGCATCGAGCAGATGGACAGCCTGCAGCCCGGCGACGTGCTGATCACCGACATGACCGACCCGGATTGGGAGCCGGTCATGAAGCGCGCCGCGGCCATCGTCACCAATCGCGGCGGGCGCACCTGCCACGCGGCGATCATCGCCCGCGAACTCGGCGTGCCGGCCATCGTCGGCTGCGGTGACGCCACCGAGCGCGTGCAGGACGGCGAACTGGTCACGGTGTCCTGCGCCGGCGGCGACACCGGCTTCGTCTACAAGGGCGCGATACCCTTCACGCGCGAGGAGATCTCGCTGACCGCGATGCCGGACCTCGACGTCAAGATCATGATGAACGTCGGCAATCCGGATCGCGCCTTCGCCTTCGCCTGCCTGCCGCACCGCGGTGTGGGCCTCGCGCGCCTGGAGTTCATCATCAACCGGATGATCGGCATCCACCCGCGCGCGCTGCTCGAGTACGACACACTGCCGGCGGATCTGAAGGGCACCATCGCGCCGATGATCGCGGCCTACCCGAGTCCGCGCGAGTTCTTCATCCAGCGCCTCATCGAGGGCATCGCGACCATCGGCGCGGCCTTCGCGCCGCAGCCGGTGATCGTGCGCCTGTCGGACTTCAAGTCGAACGAGTACGCCAATCTCATCGGCGGCCAGCGCTACGAGCCGCACGAGGAGAATCCCATGCTCGGCTTCCGCGGCGCGTCACGCTACGTGTCCGATTCCTTCCGCCCCTGCTTCGAGATGGAGTGCGAGGCGCTGCGCCATGTGCGCAAAGAGATGGGGCTCACCAACGTCGAGGTGATGGTGCCCTTCGTGCGCACCGTGAGCGAGGCCGCGGCGGTGGTCGACCTGCTGGCGGCCAACGGTCTCAAGCGCGGCGAGAACGGTCTGCGCGTGATCATGATGTGCGAGCTGCCGTCCAACGCCCTGCTGGCCGAGCAGTTCCTCGAGCATTTCGATGGCTTCTCCATCGGCTCTAACGACCTCACCCAGCTGACCCTGGGCCTGGATCGCGATTCGGGCCTGGTGGCGGAACTGTTCGACGAGCGCAACGACGCGGTGAAGGCGCTGATGAAGCGCGCGATCGACGCCTGTCGCACGGCGGGCAAGTACGTCGGCATCTGCGGGCAGGGGCCGTCGGATCACGAAGACCTGGCGGAATGGCTGCTCGACCAGGGGATCGAGAGCATATCGCTCAATCCCGATACCGTGGTCTCGACCTGGTTGGACCTGGCGCGGCGTTAGAAATCGGGGACAGAAATCGGGGACAGACCACGGTTTCGAAGAAACCGTGGTCTGTCCCCGATGTCAGCCTGATTTCTGAACCCTTCGCGCCCTCAGGCGTCCTGCAGCTTCAACTGATCCTCGAGCACCGCACGCTCGCGTACTTCGATCCTGAGATCGGCGAGGCGCGCCACCACCAGCTCGCGTGGAATGAGTCCGCGGATCATCAGCCGGCGTTTCTCCTCCGGCAGCACTTCGTCGCGAAAGAAGATGTCGCCCACCGGGATCAGCCGGCTCTCGACGATCAGGCTCACCTCGCCGAGCAGCGCGCGGAAGCCGCTGTGGGTGCGCGCCAGGCGCGCCTCGGCGAAGTCGGGCTGCGCCACGCCGTCGTTGTAGACCGCGCGCATCTCCTTCTTGTAGCGCTCGATGGTGATCGAATTGACCGTCGCCTCGATGCGGTCCTCGATGGTCTGCACGCGCCGCAAGAGCAGGATCTGCATGACCTCGAGCAGGCGCGGAAAGGGCGGCAGATGCTGGTAGATGGCGAGCACGTCCTTGATGCCGAGCTGCTGGTAGACGTCGGTGGTGAAGGCGACGTTGCGCTCGTGGGCCAGCGCGTCGTAGGACTCGAAGCCGAGCACCGCGTGCACGTCGGACAGCTGCTCGATGCGGCCATTGAAGCCGAGCGCGCAGACCAGCTGCGCATGGGTCAGGCCGAGCGCGCGCGCCACCTGGCGCGGCAGCGGCGCATTGGGCATCCCACTGCGATCGGGCAGCGAGGTCGTGGTCTTGTACAGGGTCTTCAGCAGCTCTTCGCTGGGCGCGGTGAGCAGCTCTTCGAACTGGCGCATGGCGATGGCGCGTGCTCGCGGGACAGGGCCCGCATCATAGCACTCAGCGCGCGGCGGCCGGGGCGCGGCGCGCCGCCTCCACGGACCGCAGCGACTTCTGCACGGCCGACAAGCGACGCACCCACGGCGCATTGGCGCGCAGCGCGGCGGGCAGGGTGGTGAGCGCGCGCTCGGCCGCGGCACGCTCTGCATGCACGCCGACCAGCGCGCTCCACGCCTGGCGCGCCTCCGGATGCTCCAGCACGCAGGCCACGTCGCCGGTGAGTCCCGCGTCGCGCAGCATCGCCAGAAGCACCTCCGCGTTCGCACCCGCCGCGACTTGCACGGTGTAGGCGGCGGCGGGCTGGGCGAGCAGCCAGTCGGCATCGTGCAGCACGAGCGCTTCGGCCGCGCTCGGGCCAGTCGCGGGCAGACTCTGGAGCGCGGCGGCGGCCGGTGGAAAGTCCGCGGCGGCGGCGGCGAA
>JAIEQK010000181.1 GCA_019747795.1 Gammaproteobacteria bacterium
GATGTCGGCGAGCGGCGTGTCGCGCAGGTTGGCGATGCGACCCAGCACGCCGGCGTTGAGATAGACGCGGTCGAGCGTGACATCCGCGGGCACCAGCGCGTCGAGGCACCCGCTCACTCGGTCCAGTTGGGCGAGGTCGCAGCGTCCCTCGTGCAGCCCGGGCGCAGGGTGCGCCGCCGCGCCGCGACTGAGCCCCCAGACCTGGTCGCCGGCGGCCAGGTGGCGTTGGCAGAGCGCCGCGCCCAGGCCGCGGCTGTGACCGGTGATCAGCACGTGCATCGGCGTCCTCCGCTGTGGAGGCGTGAGCGTAGCGCATGCGCGTCGCGCTTGGCCGCGCCCGCGACGCGCCGCTACACTCCGCTCATGCACCACCTCGACACCCTCGATCAGACCCGCCTGCGTCAGCGCCACGGCCAGAAATGGTCGGTCTACCCGCCGGACGTGCTGCCGGCCTGGGTGGCGGACATGGACTTCGAGATCGCCGCGCCGATACGCGCGGCGCTGGCCGCGCAGGTCGAGCGCAGCGACTTCGGCTATCCCTACCACCAGCAGCGCACCGGCCTGCCGGCGCTGTTCGCGGCCCGCGTCGCGGAGCGCTTCGGCTGGACCATCGATGCCGAGCAGGTCGTGATCCTGAGCGACGTGGTGCAGGGGCTCTACCTGGCGCTCGAGACGCTCTCCGAGCGCGGCGACGGCGTGATCATCCAGACGCCCATCTATCCGCCCTTCCTGCATGCGGCGGAGGAGACCGGCAGGCGCGCGGTGCTGTGTCCGCTGGTCGCGGGCGCGTCGCGCTACGAGATCGACTTCGATCAACTGGCGGCGAACATCGATGCCGGCACGCGCGTGCTGATGCTGTGCAGCCCGCACAACCCGAGCGGCCGCGCCTTCGATCGCGCGGAACTCACGCGCCTGGCGGAACTCGCCTGCCGCCACGATCTCGTGGTGGTTTCGGACGAAATCCACGCGGAGCTCAAGCTGAACGGCGAGCCCCATCTGCCCATCGCCGCCATCGACGCGGAAGTCGCCGCGCGCACCGTGACGCTGATGTCGGCCAGCAAGGCGTTCAACATCGCGGGCCTGTGCATGGCCTTCGCGCATTTCGGCTCGCCCGCGTTGAAGGCGCGTTTCGAGCGCGTGCCGCCGCACGTGCGCGGCGGCACCAACACGCTGGCGGTGTCGGCGGTGCACGCCGCCTGGACCGCCGGCCAGCCGTGGCTGGACGAGGTCATCGCCTACCTGCGCGGCAATCGTGATCACGTCGCCGAGTTCGTCGGTCGGCACTGGCCACGGGTGCGACACTTCGCGCCGGAGGCGACCTACCTCGCGTGGCTCGACATGCGCGACCTCGGTCTGCCCGGCAGCCCCCAGCAGTTCTTCCTCGAGCACGCCAAGGTCGCGCTCAGCGAAGGCCGCGCCTTCGGCGAGGACGGCACGGGCTTCGTGCGGCTCAATTTCGCCACCTCGCGGCCGATCCTCGACGAGATCCTGCAGCGCATGCGCGAAGCGCTGGCAATCCTGTAGGGCGGGTTTCAACCCGCCATGTACGGCGGGTGCGGGGGCGCCGTGCACGGCCGATTGAAATCGGCTCTACAACGCAGACGAATGTAGGGCGGGTTTCAACCCGCCATGCATGGCCGATTGAAATCGGCCCTACAGCTTATGCACCCACCCCAGCACCGCGTTCTGCACGTCGGTGCCGATGCCGTAGTTGGCGTTGGTGTAGTTGGTCAGCACGGTCACGGCATAGGTCTTGCCGCTCGCGGCGTGTACGAAGCCGGTGACCGCCGAGACGTTCTGCAGGCTGCCGGTCTTCAGATGCATACGACCGCGCTCGGGGCCGCTGCGAAAGCGTCGGCGGGTGGTGCCGTCGATGCCGGCGATGGACAGCGAGGCGACGAACTCCGGCATGCTGGGCGAGCGCCAGGCCTGGCGCAGCAGCGCGGTCATGAAGCGCGCCGTGACGCGCGTGGTGCGCGACAGCCCCGAGCCGTTGTCGAGCACGATGCCGTTCACATCCAGCCCGCGCGACTGCAGATGCTTCAAGGCGGCGGCCTCACCCTGCGCGCGGGTCACCGGCGGCGGGTTGTCGTGCGCGCCGATGGCGAACAGCAGCATGCGCGCCATCAGATTGTTGCTCCACTTGTTCAGCGGCCGGATGATCTCGGCCAGCGGGCGCGACTGCCAGGTGAGCAGGGCCTTGGCCTGCGCTGGCTTGGGCGCGACCTTGAAGCCGCCCTTGAGCGTGCCGCCCCATTGTTCCCACAGCCCCTTGAAGGCGCCGAAGGTGTAGGCCGCCGGCGACATGATGGTGCGCGAGATCTGGAAGCGCCCGCACTTGGCCGCCATCTGGCCACCGAACTCGATCTGCTCGCCCTGGCCCTGGACCGAGTGGGTGCTGACCGTGAGCCCGTTGCCGCGGCAGGGACCGCTCGCGAGCTTCACGTGGTTCACGATGTCGAGGTTGGCGAGCACCGGCGCGCTCGTGATCTCCACCCGTCCGCTCGCGGGGTCGGCGTCGAACACGAAGTCGATGGACTTGAAGTTCACCATCATGGCGTTCGGCAGCACGTTGTAGAGCGCGTCGCCCTTGCCGTCGAAGGCGGCGGGATCGTCTTCCTCCACCAGGAAGTGGCTGTCGTCGATTATCACGTCGCCGGCGATTTCGCGAATGCCGCTGCGCCGAATCTGTCCGACCAGCGACCAGAAGTCCTCGATTACGAGGTAGGGGTCACCGTAGCCCTTGATGATCAGATCGCCCTGCAGCACGCCACCCTTGATGGTGCCGGTGGTGAAGATGCGCGTCGGCAGGGTGTAGGTCGGGCCGAACATGTCGAGCGCGGCCCAGGTGGTGACCACCTTGGCGGTGGACGCCGGGTTGCGCGGCGTGTCGACGTTCAGCGCGAGCCGCGGCGTGTTCTCGTCCACCGCCTGCACCACGATGCTGACGGCGCTGGCCGGGATCTTGTGACGGGTCAGGACCTTTTGCACCGAGTCCGGCAGGCCGCCGGCGGCGGCGACCCAGGCGGGCAGGCAGGCTAGTAGCAAGGCCGTCGCCCTTGCGACGGCGCGGCGCGATTTCATGCGCAAGGCTTTCCTCGGGCGGTGCCCGACGCTCGGGACTCCACGGATGCTCAGCCGGCGGGCGTGCCGCGATGCTTGGCGTGGTATTCCTTGTTGGGTTGCATGTCGACCGCCGCGGCGACGCGGTTGGTCATGTTGTAGAAGGCCGCGACGTTGGCGATGTCCCAGATGTCCTTCTCGCTGAAGCCGACGTCACGCAGGGCCTGCCGATCGGGCTCGTCGATTTCGCTCGGGTGATTGGTGAGCTTGGCCGCGAAGTCGAGCATCGCGCGATGGCGCGGGGAGAGTTCGGCGGCGCGATAGTTCATCACCATCAGTTCGCCGAGCGCCGGATCGCCGGAATACTCGCGCACCGCGGCGCCGTGCGCGGTGAGGCAGTAGAAGCAATGGTTCTGCGAGGACACCACCACCGCGATCATCTCGCGCTCGAGGCTGCTGAGCCCGCCCTCACCGAACATGATGGCGTTGTAGAAGCGCGAGAAGGTGCGCAACTGTTCGGCGTCATGGCTGTAGGCGGCGAGCACGTTCGGCACCATGCCGAGCTTCTTGTCGCACACGCTGAAATACTTCGCCAGGTCTTCCGGCAGTTCTTCGCGGGTCGGCAGCGTGATGTCGAGCGCCATTATCTGATCGCGTAAGGCCATGGGTCCCCCTGGGTGTCGTGCGGCTCAGTCGAACAGGTCGCCGCTCAGCCCGGCATTGTAAACCGGTGGGTTGCGCGCGGCGCACAGCGCCGGGTGGAATTCGTGGGACGGGGCGTGGTCGGGCGCGCTGATGTGGCGCACCTCCGCGCCGGCGAGCACCAGGCTGTCGGCGATGAGCTGGCGATGGCAGTGACGAAAGTCGGCTTCCGCGCACATCAGCGCCACGCGGCGCGTCGCGGCCAACTCGAGCACGTCATGCAGTGCGCCGCGAAAGGCCGGGCTCGCCATGTGATCGGCGTAGCCGCGCAGACCATCGGCCGGCAGCGCGCGGTGCGGTGAATCGGCCCGCGCGCGGCGCATGCCGCCGAGCGCCGCGCCCCACCAGCGATACTCGCGGCCGGCGGCGGCGAGGGCGGTGGCCAGCGCGCCGCGCTCGAACTGCGGATGACGGCGTGAGCGCGGCACGGCGCGCACGTCGATGAGCACCTCCACCGCGAACGCGTCGAGCAGTGCCAGCAGGGCCTCGGCGCTGCGATTGCTGTGGCCGACGGTGTGGATCACCATGCGGTGCCGAAGCGCGCGAGATAGGCATCGGCGTGCAGGCGCGCGAACTCCCGCGGGCACCAGGGCGACGATGCCAGCAGGCCGTGGTGGGCCGGCGCGAGCACGTACACCTGCGCGGTCAATGGCGCGCTTCCGGCGACGCGTACCGCCACCGTGCGACGCTGGTAGAGCGGGCTCTCCCAGTCGTCCAGCACGCGCCACAGCGCGGCGTCCAGACCCTCGAACACTTCACCCGGTGTCTCCGCGCCCGGCGCTTCCACCACCGCCGGGTAGACCTCGCCTGTGAGCGCGTAGCGCGCGAAATCCGCGAGCATCGCCGGCCGGCCGTGCAAGGTCCGTCCGCACACCGCCGCGCGCACAGCGGGGTGCAGCAGCGTGCCGTAGGCGAACAGCCGCGCGGCGCCGTCGTCGCTCAAATGATGCCTGCCGCCTTGAGGTCCGCGCGCGCTTGCGCGTCCAGGCCCAGCAGTTCGCCGTAGATCTCGTCGTTCCAGCCGCCCAGCTCGCCCGCGCCCGGCCAGTCGGTGCGACCCGGCGTGCGCGCGAGATGCGGAATGATGGCCGGCAGGTCGAGCGGCTTGCCGTCGATGGTCACTTCCTGGAACAGGCCGCGGGCGCGATAGTGCGGGTCTTCGTACATGTCGCGCGCGTCGTAGATGGGGCCCGCGGCGACGCCGGCCTCGTCGAGGATGGCGAGCGCCGCGGCCGCGTCCAGGCCCGCCGCCCAGGCCGCCACCGCGCCGTCCACCTCCTCCTGGTGACGCACGCGGCCGGCGTTGTCCTGCAGGCGCGGATCGTCGCCCATCGCAGGCGTGCCCATCGCTTCGGCCAGGCGCTTGAACATCGGCGTGGTGTTCGCGCCGATGACGATGAGCCGGCCGTCGCGGCAGCGGTAGGTGTTGGACGGCACGATGCCGGTCAGCGTGGAACCCGAGGGCTGGCGAATCACGCCGTTGCCCACGTACTCCGGGATCACCGCCTCCATGAGGTTGAAGATGCCCTCGAAGATCGCGACGTCCACCACCTGGCCCTGACCGTCCTGCTGGCGGCCGATGTAGGCCAGCAGCACGCCGAGCGCGGCATGGATGCCGGCCAGGGTGTCGCCGATGGAGAGATTGGGGCGCACCGGTGGCTGGCCGGGAAAGCCGTTGACGTAGCGGAAGCCGCCGTAGGCCTCGCACACCGAGGCGAAGCCGGCCTTGGGCGCGTTGGGGCCGGTCTGGCCGTAGCCCGAGATGCGGGTGTAGATGAGGCCGGGATTGCGCGCCTTCAGGTCGTCCGGGCCCAGGCCCCACTTCTCCATGATGCCGGGGCGGAAGTTCTCGACGAACACGTCGGCGCGCGCGGCGAGTTCGGTCATGAGTTCGCGGCCGCGCGGGGTGCGCAGATCGAGCGTCACGCATTTCTTGTTGCGCGCGATGCTCCGCCACCAGAACGACACGCCGTCGCGGGTCTCGCGCCAGGTGCGGATCGGATCGCCTCCCTCGGGCGGTTCGACCTTGATCACCTCGGCGCCGAAGTAGCCGAGGATGGTGCCGGTGAAGGGGCCTGCCAGCAGTTGGCCGGCCTCGATGACGCGCATGCCCTCGAGCGGGCGGCGCGCGGCGGTGTCAATGCTCATGGTGCGGAGGTGCTCATGGAAGTCGGGCGGCGCTGCGCAGCTGGTTGTCCCGGCGCACGCGCAGCCAGAGCATTATCGAGACGCCCACCAGGTTGGCAAGCGCGTCCATGCCCGAAGCACTGCGGTAGGCGGTCTGGCCCTGCAGGAACTCCAGCAGCACGCCGTAAAAGGTGAGTCCGCTGGCGCAGGCCGCCCAATGGCGCCGTGGATAGCCGTAGCTGAAGCACAGCATGAGCGAGGCGTACATGCCGACGTGCACCAGCTTGTCGACGTCGAGCAGCTCGGGCGGCACGGCCACGTCCACTGGCATCAGTGACAGGCCGGCCACACCCGCCACCGCCAGCCATGCGAGCGCGCGCCACTGGCGGCGCGCGCGGACCAGCGCCGCGGCGGGGGCGCGCTGCAGGGCGGCATCACGCCGGCCGCTATCCTCGGACATGCTTCACTCCAAGCTCTTCTGCTGGCTCGCCATTGTACTGGCTCTGCGCTGCGCGCCCGTCGCCGCGGCGGAGGATGCCGATGCGCGGCGCGAGCACGATCTCGCCGCCTGGGCGACGCTCGCGGCGGGCGGCGACGCACGCGCGCAGTTCCGCCTGGGCGAGCTCCACGAACGTGGAGAGGGCGGCGCGCCGCGCGATGCGGGCCAGGCGCTGGAGTGGTATCGCAAGAGCGCCGAGCAGGGGCATGCCCCGGCCGAACTGCGCCTGGCGGAGGCCTTCGCGCAGCGCGCCGAGGAAGGCGTGCACGAGGACGATCGGGCCGAGGCGCGCAAGTGGTACGGGCGCGCCGCCCTGCACGGCAGCGCGGCGGCCGTGGCGCGCCTGGTCGACTTCGCCGAACACGGCGACGTGGCGGCGCAGCTACAGCTCGGCCGGCAGTACTACCACGGTCAAGGCGTGATTCGCAGCGTCGACGACGCCTATGGCTGGTTCCGCCGCGCGGCCGAGCAGAACGCGGAGGAGGCGATCTTCGCCATCGGCCGCATGCACGAACGCGGGCGCGGCCGGCCACGCTCCGACACCGAGGCGGTCAGCGCCTACCAGCGCGCCGCGGCACTGGGCTACGCGCCGGCGACCTACAACCTGGCGCGGCTCTATCGCCTGGGCCGCGGCATCGGCGCCAATGCCGACCTGGCCCGAGTGCTGTACGAACGCGCCGCCGACGCCGGCCTGGCCGCGGCGCAGCTGTCGCTCGCGATGCTCTACGAAGCGGGCATGAACTGGCCGCAGGACCTGCCGCGCGCGGTGCGCTGGTATCGCGCCGCGGCTGCGCAGGGCTCGCCCGAGGCGATGCTGAACCTCGGCTACTTGTACGCCGCCGGTCGCGGCGTGCCCGCCGATCCGGTCGAGGCCTGCGCGCTGTTCCGCGCCGCCGCCGCGCGCGGACTGGCGCTGGCCGAGGGCAATCTCACCGCCGTGGAGGCGCGGCTGTCCGCGGCGCAGAAGCGCGACGCCGAGAAGCGCGCCGCGGCCTGGCGCGGCGCGACCGTCGCCGCGAACTGACGCGGCCCGACAACTCGGGAAAATCTCCCTCTCGAGACCACGCTCGCCCGCCCGGCGCGGGCGTGCGTTCACCTGCCGCCCCGGCCTAAGGTCGATGCTCGCGCGGCCCTCGGACGGGCGTGTCGCGCGGAACGGCGGGCAAGGAGTGCCGGCCACGACACGGACAGGACGTAGCGGGGCCGCTCGCGCGAGCGGGCGGCCGCGTCGCGGGATCGAAGGAGCGACCCATGCGGACAAGGATGTTCGCGTGCGCCGTCACGGGCGTGCGTGGGAGAGGGAGGACGTGGATGAGGATGGCCCTGGCGACGAGCCTGCTCCACTGGGCGGGGACGGGCCTGGCTCGTGAGGCGGACAACGTCCTGCCCGCGGACGCCTGGCGCGCCACCGCGCCCAGCACCGGCAAAGCGCCGCCCACGCCGTTCCAGAGCCTGGTCGGTCTGTACCGCTCGCCGGGGCAGGCGCTGCTCGCGCTGGACGCCTGGGCGCGAAGCCATCACCCGGCGGACGACCCGCGCGTGTTCAGCACCGGGCTTGTCGAAGTGGACGAAGGCCAGTCCTTCGATTTCCGCCGCGACAGCAACGGCGACGGCGTGGTCGATACCCACCTCTACAGCCAGCCGCTCGACGCCTTCGGCGCCATGCCGCGCAACTGCTCGCGCGGTGACGGCGCGCGGGATCCCACTGGCGCCGCTTTCGGCACCCAGACAGCGCTGGCCTACGAGCCCGAGGACGCCGTCACCGCGGCCCAGGGCCCGCTGATCCGCGGCCTGTGCGTATCGGTCTATTGCCAGCGCATCACCGGCTGCGATGCGCCGCGCGGACAGCCGAACTTCGCCCGCGTCGTGCTGCCGCTGCACAAGACGAGCCTCGCCGTGTCCAGCGTGTGCGAGGTCGGCTGGCGGCCGGCGACGGAGGACCTGAGCGGCCGCCTGACCTCCACCATGACGAGCTGCGAGCATCTCGGCGGCCTGGATCCCGAGGCCAACCTGGGCGGGGAGTGCCCGGCGCTCGCCAACGGCAGCAACCCGGTCAACACCACCACCGGCAACAAGTACCAGCGCGAACTCGACTATGGTGGCACCGTGCATGGCGACCTCGCCTTCAGCCGCCACTACAACAGCCAGCAGCGCCGCGGCCAGGACCTGGGCCCGGGCTGGAGCCACGATTACAGCGCGGAGCTGCATCTCGTCACCCATCGCACCGGCGCGCAGACCGCCCGTCTGTACCGGCCCGACGGTCGCGTGCTGCGCTTCAACCGCGCGGCGGGCAGCGCGGCGTTCGTGCCCATCTCGCCGCTCACCGTCGGAATCCTGCGCGCGCCGGCCGGGAGCGCGGCCCTGGAATACGTCGACGGCGAAGATCGCGTCGAGCGCTACGACCTGCCGCGGACGCTCGTCACTGCCAACGCGACCTCGCGCGACTACCTGCTGGTCGGGCGCGACGATCCGCGCCGCGGCCGGCGCGAGGTGCTGCACTACGATGCGCGCCGTCTGCTGCTGCGGGTCGAGGGACGCTTCGGCCGCGCGCTCAGCTTCGAACACGACGCGCGCGGCCGGCTGGTGGCGATGGTGGACGCGGGTGGCCATCGTCACCGCTATGCCTACGATTCTCTCGATCGCCTGGTGGCGGCCATCGCACCGGACGACAACGACGTCGCCACGGACCCGGCGAGCTTCGCCGACAATCCACGCCGTGGCTATCGCTACACCGACTCCGACTGGCCGCAGGGCCTGACCGAACTGGTCGACGAGCGCGGGAACGTCTACGCGCGCTGGGACTACGACGCCAGTGGCCGCGCGCTGTCCAGCGAGCATGCGGGTGGCGTCGAACGCGTCTCCTTCGACTTCCAGCCCGCCTATACCGCCGTCACCGATGCCCGTGGCGCGACGCGCAGCTACAACACCCGCGCCGAGTTCGGCGTCGGACTGATCACCGCGGTCAGCGGCGGCAACTGCAACTTCTGCGGCGCGGGGCCGCTGGCCGCCACCACCTACGACGCGCGCGGTCATCGCGACCTGGTCACCGATCACCTCGGCAACGTGGTGGACTACGACCACGACGCGCGTGGCCTGGAGACGCGGCGCGCCGAAGGCCAGGGCGAGAACCGCCGCGTGACCGTCACCGACTGGCTGCCGACGCTGCGCCTGCCGCTGCGCGAGACCTTGAGCGACGGCGCGGGAAGCGCGCTGCGCAGCGTGGACTACGACTATCGCGGTGCACGCCTCGCCAGCCGCGCGGTGACCGACCTGGTCGCCGGTGGTGGCACGCGCACGACCCGCTATCGCTGGTACGGCGATGACGATGCGGCCGACCCGCGCGTGGGCCTGCTCGCGGAAGTGGATGGTCCGCGCAGCGACGTGGCCGACGTCACGCGCTACGAGCATGACCGTCAGACCGGCAACCTGCTCGCGATCACCAACGCGTTGGGGCACGTCACGCGCTTCACCGCCCACGACGCGGAGGGGCGGCCGCTCGTCATGCTGGATGCGAACGGCGTCGAGACGCGCTTCGAGTACGACGCGCGCGGCCGCCTGATCGCGCGCAGCATCGCCGGTGCGCGTACGTCCTATCGCTACGATGCGCGCGGGCTGCTGGTCGAAGAGCGACAGCCGGACGGCAGCCGTCTGGACTACGGCTACGACGCCGCGCAGCGCCTGGTGCGGATCGACGACACGCTCGGCAACCACCAGCAATACACGCTGGACGCGCTCGGCAATCGCATCGCGGAGACGACGCACGATCCGGCGGGCACGCTCAGCCGCAGCCTGGCGCGCGCCTACGATCAGCGCAATCAACTGCTCACGGTGACCGGTGGCGAGGGCCAGGTGCAGGACTATGGCTACGACGCCAACGGTGCGCTCGAGAGCATCGGTGACCCGCGTGGCGTCGCGCTGCCGCGCCGCCTGGCGCGGGATTCGCTGCTGCGCGTCGTCACCGACACCGACGGCGCCGGCGGCGTGACGCGCTATGCCTACGATGCATTCGATGGCATCGCGAGCGTCACCGATCCGCGCGGCCTGGTCACACGCTACACGCGGAACGCGTTTGGCGAGGCGCTGGTCACCACGAGCCCCGACGCGGGTGTCAGCGAGGACGGCTACGACGAGGCCGGCAATCGGATCCGGCACCTGCAGCGTCAGAGCGGGACCCAGACCGTGCCCACGCGCTATCGCTACGACGCGCTGAACCGCCGGGTGGCGGTCGACTACCCCACCGACACGGATCTAGGCTACAGCTACGACGACGCCACGCCAGGGCGCAACGCCGTCGGCCGGCTCAGCGCGATGACGGACGCGAGCGGCACCACGCTGTTCGACTACGACGCGCGCGGCAACCTCGTCCGTCGCCGGCTTCAGGGACCCGGCGGACAGCACGAGATCGCGTATCGCTACGATGACGCCTCGCGCGTGGCGGCCATCGACTATCCGAGCGGCCTGCGCCTGGCGCTGAGCCGCGACGCGGCCGGTCGCACGACGGAACTCCGCGCCGAGATCGGGGCGACGAGCATAGCGCTCGCATCCGGCATCACCTGGCAGCCCTTCGGCGGCGTGACCGGCCTGACGCTCGGCAACGGGCTGCGCGAAACTCGCGAGTACGACCGCGCCGGACGGCTCACCGCCATCCGGAATGCGTCCACCGCGCTGCCGAGCTATCGCTACGCGCGCTACGACGCGGCGGACAACCTGCTCGAGGTGAGCACCGAGGGCGGCGCGTCGGCCGGCCTGGGCGGCACTCGCCAGTACCGCTACGACGCTCTCCAACGGCTGGTCTTCGAGAGCGATGGCACCGGCGCCTTCAGCTACGCCTACGACGCCAACGGCAACCGCACGCTGCGCGACGAGCAGCGCGCCGACGGCAGCCTGCTGCGACGTGTGCTGTACCGCGTGGGCGCCACGTCGAACCGCGTCTACGGCGCCCAGGCGCGCGGCGACGACTACGACCTGGCCGGCAACCTGCTGCGCCACCACACCGGCTATGCGCTGGTGAACGGCGTCGCGAGCAACATCGGGCCGGATCTCGGCATCACCTATCGCTACGACGAGAGCGGTCGTCCGGCCACGGTCATGCAGCAGGTCGCAGTGCGTTGGACGGCGCGCTACGACGGCCAGGGCCGCCGTGCGCTGAGATACGTTGGAGGCGATCTGTCCCAACCCACGGTCTACCTGTACGCCGAGAGCGGCGAACTGCTCGCCGCCATCAGTAGCAGTGGGGGCCGACCCACGACGTGGCGTGAGTACGTGTGGCTGGAAGGCCGCCCCCTGGCCGAGATCACCACCCCGGCCGGCGGCGTTCCACGCATCCGCTATCTGCACGTCAACCAGGTCAACCAGCTGCAGTACATGACCGACACCAGGGGACGCATGACGATGAGCTCCACCGGCGGGGACGCCTTCGGCTTCGGGGGACAGAACGACCTGGATGTCGATCGCGACGGGGTAAGTGAAGCGCCGGCAATACTGCGTGGCTTTCCGGGGCAGGTGAATGACGGGCCCGTATTCGGGAACGGGTATCGGGACTACGTGGCGGGGTTGGGGAGGTATTTGGAGCCGGACCCTTTAGGTCTGACAGCGGGGACCAACGTGTACACGTATGTGGGTGCCAACCCATTGCGTTACGTGGATTCATTGGGCCTTACGCAGTGCGATGTCGACACTGCAATAGACTTTGCTGAAAGCCATCTGCGGGGTCGCAAGCTGCCTGCCCCCGCGTCAGGCGTTTGGCAGGCACCGCAGAACGTTGAAATCGTGTCGGACTCTGACATTGATCGTCTTGGTCGTCACGGGATTACCGGCAATCCACCCAGCGCAGCCTCTCGAAGACTCGGGGATACCTGGGTGGACACGCTGCTCCATCCTCGTTACGCGAAATGCCTTAGTGACGAAGAGGCGAGAGATCTCCTGGATACAATCATCCACGAAGGCGCTCATTGGGGGGCTCCTGCAGATGCTCCGTATCAATTCGATAGCGCCAGCGCGACCGGGTTTGCCTATGTGGCGGCGAAAGAGTTCGGGACGCAAAGCTTAATGAACGCCTATGTTCGGGAGCGCCAGAAATGCCGATGCCTGTGTGGGATATGAAGGGGCTGGCTCGGGGGTGGTCGAGATGTCTGACAGTGCTTGTGCTCGTCGTCATGGCGGAGACGGCGGCTGGCACATGTGAATGCCCGAAGCCCTTGGATTTGTCTCAAGAAGTTTCGAACGCGGGAATCGTGTTCGTAGGTCAGATTACGGCAGGCCGAGAAGAGGTGCTGGGCGAGTACAAGTACTTTCGCGCTCCCGGGAAGCGGTCATGGACCGCCGAGTCAGACACGCCGGTGAGCGTGCAGCGTGTTTCAGAGGTGCGGATATCCAGAGATGCCGTAATTCGAGCGCGCTTCAGAATTTTGCGGCCAATCAAGGGGCAGCCACACGAGTCTACTGAGATTTTGATGGGGGATATGAATTGCGTAATGCCGGTGGAGATCGGAAGCGTCTACCTTGTCGTGAGCCGGAGCGGTCAGTCCACGAGCCACTGCGAGGGCTCTAGGAAATTGAAGGGCGTCGCAGATCCAGAGATCGACAAGTTGGTCGATGCGTTTGGCGCAGGACCATAAAGGCGGCGGAGGTGACAGGAAGCTCCCTTTGGTGCGGCGAAGCCGACATTCGGAGCGGACCCGCTTGAAAATGCGGCGCGTTCTCTACGTATTGGCCTTCACTATAGTTGCCATTGTTCCTGGAGGCTGCGGGCTGCTGCCCGAGTCCAGTTTCTCCTTGTCTCCCGAGTCGCGATTGCCGAAGTGGTACACCCTCCCTGACGGGCTGTCGCGTCAACAAATCCAGCTTCGTCTGGATTACCTGGCGGCGCCAGGCGGGAGAACCGCGAAGTTCACCGTGCTCGGCCCGACAGGTGCCATCTTGGTTGCGGAAGAGGGGCGACTGTTACTCGCGGGCCCATGGTCGAAGCGCGGATCGAGTGCCGCGGAAAAGCCCGAGTATCCGCTCTACGAACTCGTGGAGGTGCGAGGCGTTCGAGAGTTGATTGAGCACCGTGCCATGGAGCCGACTTTCTACTTCTCCGATGAGCAGGCCGTCTGGGCGGTGTTGGCGCCGGCCAAACCAGAACCTCAGGGTGACTAGCGCTGGGACTCCCCCTGACGTCTTCAGGGCTCCATTCCGTCCTGTTGCGAAAGAAGGCCCGCCACGTCCTTCTGCATGGAGTGTCATGCCTCTTTCTTCACCCCAAACCACCCCGCATACAACGCCGGCAGGAACAGCAAGGTCATCACCGTCGCGGCGATGAGGCCTCCCATGATCGCCACCGCCATCGGGCCGAAGAACACGCTGCGTGACAGCGGGATCATGGCCAGCACCGCGGCCAGCGCGGTGAGCACGATGGGGCGGAAGCGGCGCACGGTCGCCTCGACCACCGCGTCGAAGGGCGCGCGACCGTGCTCGAGATCCTGGCGGATCTGGTCGATGAGGATCACGCTATTGCGCATGATCATGCCGAACAGGGCGATCGTGCCGAGCATGGCGACGAAGCCGAAGGGCTGACGGAATACCATCAGGAACACGGCGACACCGATGATGCCGAGCGGCGCGGTGAGCAGCACCATGATGGTCTGCGAGAAGCTCCTTAGCTGCAGCATCAGCACCGTCACCACGGTCAGCAGGAACAGCGGCATGCCGGTCATCACGCTGTTCTGACCCTTGCTGGAGTCCTCCACCGTGCCGCCGAGCGCCAGGCGGTAGCCGCGCGGCATGTCGGCCGCGATGCGTTCGATGTCGGGCGCGAGCATCGCGACCACCACGGGCGGCTGCAGGTCGCCGTAGAGGTCGGCGCGCACGGTGATGGTCGGCACGCGATCGCGCCGCCACAGGATGCCGTCCTCGAAGCCGTAGCGGATGTCGGCCACCTGGTTCAGCGGCACGCTGGCGCCGCTCGCGGTCGGCACGGTGACGCTGCCGAACAGGTCGAGGTGCTGTTTCTCGGCGGGCGGACCGCGCAGGGTGACCTGGATGAGGTCGTTGTCCTCGCGGAAGGCGGTGGCGGCCTGGCCGTTGATCGAGCCGTCCAGCACCGCTGCGACGGTGCGGGTGTCGACGCCGAGCGCGCGGGCGCGGTCCTGGTCGATCACGATGCGGATGGTCTTGGACTGCTCGGCGGTGTCGAGGTGCACGCCCGCGGCATAGGGATTGGCGCGCAGCAGGGCGGCTATCTTCTCCGCCTCGCGGCGCGCGACCGCGCGATCCGGGCCGGACACGCGGTACTGCAGCACGTAGCCGACGGGCGGACCGTTCTCGATGCGATTCACGCGCCAGCGCAGGTCGGGAAACTCGCTCGGGAAGCGCGCGAGCAGATGCTCGCGCACGCGTTCACGGGCGTTGTAATCGTGGGTGTTCAGCACGAACTGGGCGAAGCTCTGCGCCGGCAACTGCTGGTCGAGCGGCAGGATGAAGCGCGGTGCGCCGCTGCCGATGTAGGCCGCGTAGCTGTCCACCCCGTCCAGCCCGTCCAGTATGCGTTCCAGGCGACGCGCGGCGGCCTCGGTATCGTGGATCGAGGCGCCTTCGGGCAGCTTCAGATCGACCAGCAGTTCCAGGCGCGTCGAGGCTGGAAAGAACTGCTGCGGCACCTTGCCGAACAGCACCACGCTGCCGGCGAACAGCGCGACGGTCAGCACGATGGTGGTCCAGCGATGGCTCACGCACCAGCGCACCACCGCGCGCACGCGGCGATAGAAACGCGTGTCGTAGACCGCGTGTTCGTCGTGGGTCGCGCCGTTCTCGGCCAGTCCCTTCTCCGGCAGCAGTCGATAGCCGAGCAGCGGCACGAACAGCACTGCCGCCGCCCAGGACAGCAGCAGCGCGATGACCGTCACCTGGAAGATGGCGATGGTGTACTCGCCCGTGCTGCTCTTCGCCGTGGCGATGGGCAGGAAGCCGGCCGCGGTGATCAGCGTGCCGGACAGCATGGGAAACGCGGTCGTTCGATAGGCGAAGCTGGCGGCCTGGATGCGGTCGTAGCCCTCCTCGAGCTTCACCGCCATCATCTCCACCGCGATGATCGCGTCGTCGACCAGGAGACCGAGCGCGATGACCAGCGCGCCGAGCGAGGTCTTGTGCAGGCCGATGTCGAAATAGAGCATCGCCGCGAAGGTCATGGCCAGCACCAGCGGAATGGACAACGCCACCACCAGGCCGGTGCGCAGCCCGAGCGACAGGAAGCACACCACCAGCACGATCACCACCGCCTCGGCCAGCGCGCGCACGAACTCGTTCACCGAGGCGCTCACCGCGCGCGGCTGGTCGGCGAGCCGCGCGAGGTCCATGCCGAGCGGCAGATCCTGGTTCAGGCTCGCGAGTTCCGCGTCGAGCCGCTGGCCCAGGCGAATGATGTCGCCGCCGCTCTCCATCGACACCGCGATGCCGATGGCCGACTCGCCGTTGAAGCGCAGCCGCGGCGCGGGTGGATCCTCGTAGCCGCGGTAGACGCGCGCCACGTCGCCCAGGCGAAAGGTGCGGCCCTCGTGGTGGATGGGCGTGTTCGCCACCGCCTCGACGGTCGTCATGCCGCCGCTGACGCGCACGAAGATGCGGTCGGTGGTGGTATCGATGGCACCGGCCGGGAACACGTCGTTCTGGCTGGCCAGCGTCTCGCTGATGAGCCGCGGCGGAATGCCGAGCGTGGCGCGCCGCGTGTTGCCGACATCGACGTAGATGCGTTCTTCCTGCAGCCCGAGGAACTGCACCTTGGCGACGTCCTTGATGCGCAGCAGGCGATCGCGTATGCGCTCGGCGTAGTCCTTCATCTCCGCGTAGCTGTAATCCTTGCCGGTCAGGGCGTAGATGTTGCCGAAGGTGTCGGCGAACTCGTCGTTGAAGCTCGGGCCGACGATGCCCGCCGGCAGCGTGTGGCGGATGTCGCCGATCTTCTTGCGCACCTGGTAGTAGTTCTGCGGCATGGTGTCCGCGGGCAG
>JAIEQK010000191.1 GCA_019747795.1 Gammaproteobacteria bacterium
TCACCAATGTTCCCGTCACCCTCGCGAAAGCGAGGGTCCATCGGCGGTCGACGAAGCCCATGGATTCCTGCTTGCGCGGGAATGACGGGTCTGCAAGGGCAGGGGCATTGACCGGCGCCCTAGTCACCCATGTCCCCGTCACTCATCGTGCACGCGAGGGCCGATCGGCGGTCGGTTAGGCCCATGGATTCCTGCTTGCGCAGGAATGACGGGTCGGATGCGTTCGTGGGCGCCCGACGTTCTCCGTCATCACCAATGTTCCCGTCACCCTCGCGAAAGCGAGGGTCCATCGGCGGTCGACGAAGCCCATGGATTCCTGCTTGCGCAGGAATGACGGGTCTGAAAGGGCATGGGCACTGACCGGCGCCCTGGTCACCCATGACTCTGTCACTCATCACGCACGCGAAGGCCCGTTGGCGGTCCCCGATGCCCATGGATTCCCATTTGCGCGGGCATGGCGGGGCTGACGGGACAGACTCCGTGCGAGGTCTGTCCCTTCTGTTTGCCCTCTCAGCGTCGACCGCGGCCGTCGCGAATGGTGCAGCTCACGCCGGCGGCGCGTACGAAGCGCAGCGTCTCCACCTCGGCGTCGTGGTCGTCTTCCGCCTGGCGGCGGGCGGCGGCCGCGGTGGCGGCGAAGACCTGCACCTGGCGGCGCTCGCCGTCGATCACGATGGTGACCTCGTACTCGTTCACGGCGCGCGCCGCCCGCGGCTCAGAAGCCGCGCAGCGTCGCGTAGCGGTCGCGGTGAAAGCTCGCGTCGCCGAGCCACTGCTGGGCGACGCGGGCGCGCTTCAGGAACAGGCCGATCTCCTCGGCGTCGGTCATGCCGACGCCGCCATGCATCTGCACCGCCTCGGCGCTGACGAGCTCGAAGGTGTCGCTGGCCTTGGCCTTGGCGAGGCTCGCGAGCAGCGGCGCTTCCGCATCATCGCTGTCCAGCGCGTCGAGCGCGCCCAGCACCGCCGAGCGCGTGAGCTCCAGCTCGCAGAACATGTGCGCGGCGCGGTGCTTCAGCGCCTGGAACGAGCCAATGACGACGCCGAACTGCTTGCGCATCTTGAGGTACGCGACGGTGCGCTCGAAGGCTTCCTGCGCGCCGCCCAGCATCTCGGCGGCGAGACAGGCGCGCGCACCGTCCAGCACGCGGGTCAGCGGGGCGTGCGCCGCGCCCTCGGCACCCAGCAGCGCGTCGGCCGGCAGCGCGACGTCGCTGAAACTCACCTGCGCGGCGTTGCGGCTGTCGACCACGTGGGTACGGGTCACGGTGACACCCTGCGTCTTGGCGTCGACCAGGAACAGGGACAGGCCGTCGGCGCCCTGCGTGTCACCGGCGGTGCGCGCGACGACGATGAAGCTCTGCGCCACGTGGCCATCGATCACGAAAGTCTTGCAGCCGTTCAGCACATAGCCCCCGGCGTTGCGCACCGCGCGCGTCGCGATGCGCTCGGGCGCGTGGCGCGGGGCCTCGTCCAGTGCGAGCGCGACGAGGAGTTCGCCGCGCGCGATGGCCGGCAGCAGCGCCTCCTTGCGCGCCGCATCGGCGGTGGCAAGCAGGAGCGGCGCGGCGATGAGCGCGGTGGAGGCGAGCGGCGAAGCGGCCAGCGTGCGGCCCGCTTCCTCCATCACCTGGCCGAAGCCCTTGTAGCCGAAGCCCGCGCCGCCGAGGTCTTCGGGGATCAGGATGCCGGCCCAGCCGAGCGCGGCCATCTCGGCCCATACCGCGGGGTCATAGCCGAGCGGGGCGCGCGCATCGCGCAGCGCGCGCAGCGCCTTCACCGGCGAGCGTTCCTTGAAGAACTCGTGAGCGCCGTCCTTCAGGATCTGCTGTTCGTCGTCGAGGGTGAGATTCATGGTGTTGTCCTCAATCCGGCAGGCCGAGCACGCGCTTGGCGATCACGTTCAACTGCACTTCCGAGGTGCCGCCCTCGATGGAGTTGCCTTTGGAGCGCAGCCAGGTGCGGCACAGCATCAGTTCGTCGTCGTCGAAGCCCTCGCCCTCCCAGCCGAGCGCGCGGCTGCCGACGCACTTCAGCGCGAGTTCGAACTTGCGCTTGTTCTGCTCGGTGCCGTAGAGCTTGAACATCGACGACAGCCCGCCGTTGGCGGTGCCGGCCTCGGATTCCTGTGCCGCGCGGCGCATGGTGAGCTGGAAGGCGCGATCGTCCATCACGTGGCGCGCCACGGCGTCGCGCAGCACCGCGTCGCCGATGCGGCCGTCGGCGTCGCCGAGGTAGCGGCGCGCGATCACGTCGACGTCCGGCACCATGCCGCCGATGGACTTGCCGATGTCGGAGATCATGCCGCGCTCGTGCTGCAGCAGTTCCTTGGCGATTTCCCAGCCGCCGTTCAGTCGCCCGACGAGATTGTCCTTGGGCACTTTCACGTCGGTCAGGAAGGTCTCGCAGAACACCGACGCGCCGCTGATCAGCGTGATCGGGCGCGTCTCGACACCAGGTGAGGCCATGTCGAACAGCAGGAAGCTGATGCCGCCCTGCTTGGTGCTGGTGTCGGTGCGCACCAGGCAGAAGATCCAGTCGGCGTAGTTCGCGTAGGAGGTCCAGATCTTCTGGCCGTTGACCAGCCAGTGGTCGCCCCGGTCCTCGGCGCGGGTCGCGAGCGCGGCGAGATCCGAGCCTGCGCCCGGCTCGCTGTAGCCCTGGCACCAGCGAATCTCGCCGCGCGCGATCTTCGGCAGATGCTCGGCCTTCTGCGCTTCGGTGCCGTACTTCAACAGCACCGGGCCCAGCATGCTGATGCCGAAGCTGAAGAGCGGCGGGCGGCAGCCGAGGCGCGCCATCTCCTCCTTCAGCACCAGCGCCTGGTCGCGATCCAGGCCGCCGCCGCCGTAGGCCTTCGGCCAGGTCGGGACGGTCCAGCCGCGCGCCGCGCAGCGTTCCAGCCACAGCTTGCTGTCCGGGTGCCTGAACTTGGCGTTGCGCCCGCCCCAGACGCGTTCTTCTTCGGGCATGGGCGTACGCATCGAAGCCGGGCAGTTGGCTTCGAGCCAGGCGCGGGCCTCCGCGCGGAATTCGTCCTGTGCTGACACCTTGGCGACCTCTGATTCTTAAGTGCGGCGCGGTTCGCGCGCGAGGCGTCGATCCTGCCGCCCGGGCGGCCAAGCTGCAACGTGCATTCCCGGATCGGGCAGTATCCGCTGCTTGCCAAGCCTGGGATCATCGCCCGCTCACCGCCGCGCGCGGCGCGGCCACCACAACGAGACGGGAGAGCCCACCATGCCCCACATCACACGCAACGGCGTCAAGGTCTTCTACGAGAGCTTCGGCAACGGCCCGACCACCCTGGTGTTCCTGCATCCCTGGACCACCAACCACTACATCTGGGCCTACCAGGTGAACGCCTTCGCGCGTGACTACCGCTGCATCACCGTCGACCACCGCGGTCACGGCCAGTCGGACAAGCCCGCGAACGGCTACGCGATCCAGGAGATGGCGGCCGACGTGGCAGCCATCCTGGACGACGCCAAGGTCGAGCGCGGGGTGCTGGTGGGCAATTCCATCGGCGGCATGATCGCGATGCAGACCGCCCTGTCGACGCCGGCGCGCGTGCAGGGGCTTCTCATCCTGAGCAGCGGCACCAACATCGGCGCCGGCACCCCGCCGGAAGTGGCCGAGGCGATGCAGAACGACTGGCGCGGCGTGTTCGCGGCGCTGCTGGAATCGGCGGTGTCGGCCAAGTCGCGCGCCGAGAAGCCCGAAATCCTGGCCTTCATGGACGGCTGCTTCCGCAACGAGACCAATTTCACCGAGGGCGTGTTCTGGGCGAGCGTCGCCGATCCGAACGGCGTGTTCGGCTGGAACGTGAGCGACACGCTCAAGAACATCAAGGCGCCGACCCTCATCATCGCCGGTGAAGAAGACGGCGCCACCCCGGTCGCCGCGAACCAGTTCCTGGCCGACAACATCCCCGGCGCGAAGATCAAGATCTACAAGGACGTGGGCCACTTCTGCCAGCTGGAGCAGCCGGCGTCGTTCAACGCGGATCTGAAGGCGTTCCTGGCGCAGTTGTAATTGGTGTAGGTCGGGTTTCAACCCGACATTGCATTCCAGGGCCTCGATGGGGGCTCTGGGTGCAATGTCGGACTGAAGTCCGACCTACAGCGGCATCCCGTGTAGGTCGGGTTTCAACCCGACATTCCATTCCAGGGCCTCGATCGTCGCCCGGGAATGCAATGTCGGACTGAAGTCCGACCTACAAATGCTTTTCGATGAACGCTGAAGCCAGCGCGTAGAACTCTTCGAACTGGTCGTGGTGCACCCAGTGGCCCGCGCCGTTGATGGTCACCACCTCGGCGTTCTGCATGTGCTTCGCGCGGCCGTCGACCAGCGGGTTCGATGCGCCCGACTCCGAGCCGTAGACCAACAGCGTCGGGCAGCTGATCTGGCTCCACAGGTATTCGACCTCGTGCTGCGCCATGTCGTAGGCGGGCCACGAGCGCACGTAGTTGTCGAATTTCCAGGAGAAGGTGCCGTCCTCGTTCTGGTTCACGCCGTGCTCGGTCAGGTGCCTGGCGCGCTCGGGCGACAGGTGCTTGTTCTCGTCCTGCATGCGCTTGAACGCTTCCTCCAGCGTCGGATAGCGCCGCGGCAGGCGGCCCGCCAGCTGGCGCTGATCGTCCACCCATGCGCGCATGCGCACGTCGAGCGTGAGCTTGGCGCGTTCCTGCACCATCCGCGGCGAGGCGCCGAGGCCCTCGATGGCCACCAGGCTCTTCACGGTGTCGGGATAGATGCCCGAGTAGCGCGTCGAGATGTTGCCGCCGAGCGAGTGGGCGATGATGGTCACCGGCGCGAGCTTCTGCTGGTGGATGAGCTGCGCGAGGTCGTAGACGTAGCTGTCCATGCGATAGCAGCCGTCGGCCGCCCACTGGCTGTCGCCGTGGCCGCGCAGATCCGGCGCGATGATGTGCCAGCGATCGCGCAGCCGTTCCGCCAGCCAGTCCCAGTTGCGGCAGTGATCGCGCCCACCGTGCACCATCAGGAGCGGCGGCGCGTCGGGATTGCCCCAATCGACATAGTGCAGGCGCAAGCGCTGGGAGAAATAGGTGTGGGACGTGGGGCCGGTGGAGGGTGCGGTCATGATGCGTGGCGTGGCGCGATCTGCGATGGCGGAAAGACTAAGCGCAAAGGCGCGGCGCGCAAAGCGCCGCGCCGCCGGCACTCAGCGCGCGGTGTAGCCGCCATCCACTGCGAGCGCGTGGCCGTGCACGAAGGACGCCGCCGGCGAGCACAGCCATAGCACCGCCGCGGCCACTTCCCCGGCCTGGCCGAGCCGTCCGGTGGCGTGCTTGCGAATCATGATCTCGCGGATCGCCTGGTCGTCCTGCGCGGACTGCGCCATGGGCGTCTCGATCACGCCGGGGCAGACCGCGTTCACGCGGATGTTGCTGCGCGCGTACTCGAGCGCGGCCGAGCGCGTGAGGCCGATCACCGCGTGCTTGGTGGCGGAGTACACCGCCGCGAACTTCCAGCCGTTCAGGCCCGCCACCGAGGCGGTGTTGACGATCGCGCCGCCGCCGGTCTTCAGCATTTCCTGCACCTCGCGGCGCATGCACAGGAACACGCCGGTCAGGTTCACGCCCACCACGCGTGCGTATTCCTCGTCGCTGGTCTCGGCCAGCACGCGGTTGTCACCGGCCACGCCGGCATTGTTGAACGCGCAGTCGATGCGGCCGAAGTCGCGCAGGATGGCGTCGAAGGCGCCCTCCACCTCGTCCTTCAGCGCGACGTTCGCGCGGTAGTAGCGGGCCTCTCCGCCGCGCTCGGCGATCGCCGCCGCCACTTCCTCGCCGACCTCGAGGCCGAGATCCATGAGCGTGATGCGCGCGCCCTCCGCGGCCATGGCGAGCGCGGTGGCGCGGCCGATGCCGCTCGCGCCGCCCGTGATCACCGCGACCTTGTCTTGCAGGATTCCAGCCATCGTCGACCTCCCCGGTCCAAAGCAGAATGCAGCCCGCGACCATAGCGGGATGGCGCGCGGGTCGCAACGACGCGGGTCGTCAGGAGGCCTGTGAAGGGGGGGCCTGGCCCCAGTGCCGGCGATGCTGCGCGAGCCACGCGATCTCCTCGTCGGTGGAGACGCGGCCGAGCGTGATGTTGCGATGGGGAAAGCGGCCGAAGCGTTCGATCACGGCAAGATGCTCGCGTCCCGCGGAGGTGTAGTCGCGCACGAAGCGCAGCAGTTCAGGCGGCGCCTCGCGCTCGCGCTCGAGGCTGATCTCGAGGTAGCGCTGCTGCGCGCCGAGATCCTCCGCGTGCTCGAGCGGCATGTAGTAGAACGCGCGGCGCATGAAGCCGACCTCGAGATCGAGGCCTCGCGCGATGGCATCGGTGGCGAGTGTGTAGGCGCGTGCATCACCGGCGAAGGCGCGTGCGGTGCCGCGATGGATGTTGCGGGTGACCTGGTCGAGCAACACGATGAGCGCCAGGCGACCGTGGGCGCTGTCAGACCAGGCTTGGTAGCCGCCGGCCAGCGCGTGCTCGCAGGCCGGGCCGAGGGTGCGACGCAGGTGCGCGTCGTACTCGGTATCGACACCGAACCAGCGCGCGAGATGCCGTTCGACCACCGCCGGCTCGTCGTTGAAGTCCTCGAACCACGTGGCGAGCACGTGGTCCGCGGTGACGTCCGGCGTCACGGCGGCGTGAGGCTCAGTCCAGTCCGCCCACCGGCGCGGTCAGCAGGTCGAGGCCGCCGATGATTGCGCGGCCGCCGCCGCGCATGGCGAGCACCGCGCCCTTCACGCCGCCGCGCACCGCGCCGCTGATGAGGCCGAGTGGCCCGAACTGCTGGACCTCGTCGTGCATGGTCCACGGCACCGTGGCCGGCGCGCGGACCATGTCATCGGCAGCACTCTTCAACAGCGGGCCGCCACGCTCCTGGCCGGCCACCATGCGTTCCCCGGGCAGGAGGTGCACGGAGCGCTGGTGCTTGCTGAGCGAAGTGAGATCCTCGGCGCCGGCCGGGGCGGCCAGCGCGAGCGCGAGAGTCAGGGCCGCGAAGCCGCAAAGGGGGCGAAGGTTCATGACTGGGCTCCTTCTTTTGTGCCCGGATTATGCGCCGCGCGGCGCTGGGAAGAAAAGCGCTTTCGCCAGCGTGGCCAGGTTGTTAGCGCGCGCGGCTCACGCAACGGATGAGTATGGCGGCGCGCATTCAGAACGCTTGAGCGGGCCAGTCAGATCACCTGGAACTCCTCCGTGATCATCGACACGGAGCGCTCGAGATCGACGAACTTGAGTTCGTCGGCGCGGATGACCTCAAGATATCGTGGTTCATTGAAGGCCCGGACCACGTCCTCGACGCTGTCGAACCACAGTTCCGCCACCCCGTCGTAGGCGCCCACCCCGGCGAAGGGCGTGTCCTGGGCGGCCAGGTGGCACTGCACGTAGCGTCGCACGTGGCGATTGAAGTCCGGCACGCTGCGAATGACCTCGGCGTGCTGCTCGCGCCAGTAGCGATCGAAGTCCTCGAAGCTCATGCCCGGTTTGCGCACCGCGCAGACGATGATCTTCACCATTTCTCCCCCTTTGCCTCGCAGGCTCGTCTATGGAAGCGCCGCGTCGGCGCGACCCGTCGATTGTAGGCGCGGCGCGATGCGCCATACTGCGGGCGCCGGCGCAGGGACCGCACGGGCACGGACACAGGCCGAGGCGAGTAGCGGCGCGGACCAGAGAAACGAGGGGGCATGAGAGTGATTCGACAAGCGGGCGCGCTGCTCGGCGGTGGTGGCCTGGCCCTCATCGCCCTCGCGCTGCTGCTGAACGCGCCCGACAACCAGGCGGCCGAGACGCGCGCGCCGCTCTCCCGCCGCGTGGCGGTGAGCGTGGCCGAGGCGCGCAGCGGCGACATGGATCAGCTGGTCACCGCGCTCGGCACGGTCACGCCGCGCGCGACGGTGACGGTGCGCAGCCGCGTGGCCGGCCCCATCGTCGACCTGCATTTCCGCGAGGGCCAACAGGTCGAGAAGGGCGCGCTGCTGGCGGAGATCGATCCGCGGCCCTTCGAGGTGGCGCTGGCCCAGGCGCGGGGTGCCCTGGCGCGTGACCGGGCGCTGCTGGACAACGCCAGGCGCGACCTGGCGCGCTACCGCGAACTGCTGGCGCAGGACTCCATCGCGCCCCAGCAGGTCGACGCGCAGACCGCCCTGCTCGCGCAGTACGAGGGCTCGGTCGCGGCCGACCAGGCGGCGGTCGACCAGGCCGCGCTCAATCTCGAGTTCACGCGCATCACCGCGCCCATCGCCGGGCGAGTCGGCCTGCGCCAGGTCGATGCCGGCAACCTGGTCGCCGCCAACGATGCCCAGGGGCTGGTGACCATCACCGCCACGCGCCCGATCACCGTGGTGTTCGCGGTGCCGGCCGACAAGCTGCCCGCCATCCGCGCGCGTCTCGCGGCCGGCGCGCGTCTCGCGGTCGAAGCCTTCGACCGCGACGGCCGCGCGCTGCTCGCGCGTGGCGAACTGGTGAGCCTCGACAACCAGATCGACGTCGCCACCGCCACGCTCAGGCTGCGCGCCGAGTTCGCCAACGACGACGAGGTCCTGTTCCCCAACCAGTTCGTGAACGTCGCTCTGCATGTCGACACCTTGTCCGACGTGGTGCTGATCCCGACCGCCGCCGTGCAGCGCGGCCAGGACGGCGCCTTCGTCTACGTGGTCGACGCGGAGCGCGTGGCGCGCCTGCGGCCGGTCACGCTCGGGCCGGGCCGCGGTGACGAGGTGGTGGCGCTGTCCGGCGTCGCGGCCGGCGACACGCTGGTGGTGGAGGGCGTCGACAAGCTGCACGAGGGCAGCCCGGTCGAGCCCGCGCAGGCGCCGCCGGCGCGGCCGCTGGCCGAGGACACGCGCGCGCGTCCGTGAATCCCTCGCGCCCGTTCATCCTGCGGCCGGTCGCCACCTCGCTCGTGATGGTGGGGCTGTTGCTCGCCGGCCTGCTCGCCTACCGCCTGCTGCCGACCGCGGCCCTGCCGCAGGTCGACTACCCGACCCTGCAGGTCACGACCCTCTATCCCGGCGCGAGCCCGGCGGTGATGACCTCGGCGGTGACCGCACCGCTCGAGCGGCAGTTCGGCCAGATGCCGGGGCTCAAGCACCTGCTGTCCACCAGCGCCGCGGGGGTGTCCAGCATCACCCTGACCTTTGGTCTCGACCTGCCCCTGGACGTGGCCGAGCAGCAAGTGCAGGCCGCGATCAACGCCGCCATGAGCTTCCTGCCGCAGGCGCTGCCCATGCCGCCGGTGTACAGCAAGGTGAACCCGGCCGACGCGCCGATCCTGACGCTGGCCGTGACCTCGGCCACGCTGCCACTGCCCAAGGTCCACGAACTCATCGACACGCGCCTGGCGCAGAAGCTCTCGCAGGTGCCGGGCGTGGGTCTCGTGACGCTCGCGGGCGGACAGCGGCCGGCGGTGCGGGTGCAGGTCAATCCGCGCGCGCTCGCCAACCACGGACTCGGCCTGGACGACCTGCGCGCGGCCATCGCGGCGGCCAACGTCAACACGCCGAAGGGCAGCGTCGACGGCCCGCTGCGCGCGTCCACCCTGAACGCCGACGATCAGTTGCAGAGCGCCGCCGACTACGAAGCGCTCATCGTCGCCTACCGCGACGGCGCGCCGCTTCGGCTGGGCGATGTGGCGACAGTGGTGGAGGCGGCCGAGAACACCGAGCTCGCTGCCTGGGCGGATCTCGAGCCGGCGCTGATCCTGAACGTGCAGCGCCAGCCGGGCGCGAACGTGATCGCGACGGTGGACCGCATCCAGGCGCTCCTGCCGTCGCTCACGGCCAGCCTGCCGGGCGACGTGCAGCTGCGTGTGCTGACCGATCGCACCACCACCATTCGCGCGTCCATCGCGAGCGTGCGGCATGAACTCATGCTGTCGGTCGCGCTGGTGGTGGTGGTGATCTTCGTGTTTCTGCGCAGCGCGCCAGCCACGCTCATCCCGGCGCTCGCGATCCCGCTGTCCCTGGTCGGCACCTTCGGCGGCATGTACCTGGCGGGCTTCAGCCTCAACAACCTGACGCTCATGGCGCTCACCATCGCAACCGGCTTCGTGGTGGACGATGCGATCGTGATGCTGGAGAACATCGCGCGCCACGTGGAGGAGGGCCAGCCGCCGCTGGAGGCCGCGCTGAACGGGGCGCGGCAGATAGGCTTCACCATCGTGTCGCTGACCTTGAGCCTGCTGGCGGTACTGATCCCGCTGTTCTTCATGCAGGACGTGGTCGGACGGCTCTTCTTCGAGTTCGCCTGCACGCTCGGCATGGCCATCCTGCTGTCGGCGGTGCTCGCGCTGACCCTGGTGCCGGCGCTCTGCGCGCGCTTCTTGAAGCCGCGCACGCGCGCGGCGCGGGGCGATGCGCTGGACGCCTTCACGCGGCACTATGGACGCCTGCTCGCGCGCGTGCTCGAGCATCGCGCCCTGACCGTGGCGGTCGCGGGCCTGACGCTCGCCGCGACCGTGGGGCTCTACGTCGCGGTGCCGAAGGGCTTCTTCCCGGTGCAGGATACCGGCACGCTCGCCGCCACCACGGTCGCGCCACAGTCCATCTCCTTCGCCGCGATGGCCACGCGCAGCCAGGACGCGGCGCGCGTGGTGCTGGCAGACCCGGCGGTCGCGAGCCTCTCGTCCTTCGTCGGCGTCGATGGCACCAACGCGACGCTGAACAGCGGCCGCATGCTGATCAATCTCAAGCCGCGCGACCTGCGCGACGCCGACGCGCTCACGGTGCTGCATCGCCTCGATCGCGCGCTCGCCGAGGTGGACGGTCTCGAAGTGTTCCTGCAGCCGGTGCAGGACCTCACCATCGAGAGCTCGGCCGCGCGCACCCAGTACCAGTTCGGGCTGCGCGCGGCGACGCACGCCGAGTTGTCGACCTGGGTGCCGCGGGTCGTGGCGCGGCTGCGCGAGCTGCCGCAGCTGACCGACGTGGCGAGCGATCTGATGGATGCCGGGCTGGTGGCCGATCTCGCCATCGATCGCGACACCGCGAGCCGCCTCGGCATCAGCGTGCAGGCCATCAGCGATGCGCTCTACGACGCCTTCGGCCAGCGCCTGGTGTCGACGGTCTTCACCCAGAGCACGCTGTACCGCGTGGTGCTGGAGGTAGCGCCCGAGTTCCGCCAGGGACTCGCCGCGCTCGATCATCTGCACCTGGTCGCGGCCGATGGTCGGCCGGTGCCGCTGTCCTCACTGGTGCGGGTGGTGGAGCGCCACGGCCTGCTCGCCATCAACCACAGCGCGCAGTTCCCGGCGGCCACGGTGTCGTTCAATCTCGCGCCCGGCGCCGCGCTCGGCGCGGCGGTGGCGGCGGTCGACGCGAGCCTGGCCGAACTCGGCATGCCCGCCGAGATCGAGGCCGAGTTCCAGGGGGCGGCGCTCGCGTTTCGCGCCTCGCTGTCCTCGACCCTGTGGCTGATCCTGGCGGCGGTGGTGGTGATGTACATCGTGCTCGGCGTGCTCTACGAGAGCTACGTGCATCCGCTCACCATCCTCTCCACCCTGCCATCCGCCGGCGTCGGCGCGCTGGCGGCGCTGTGGCTCGCCGGCAGCGAGCTCGGCGTAGTGGCCGTGATCGGCATCGTGCTGCTCATCGGCATCGTGATGAAGAACGCCATCATGATGATCGACTTCGCGCTGGCCGCGGAGCGCGAGCGCGGGCTCGCGCCGCGGGACGCCATTCACGAGGCCGCGCTGCTCCGCCTGCGGCCGATCCTGATGACGACCTTCGCCGCGCTGCTCGCCGCCCTGCCGCTGATGCTCGGCACTGGGGTCGGCGCGGAGCTCCGTCACCCGCTGGGTCTCACCCTGGTCGGCGGACTCGCTGCGAGCCAGCTGCTGACGCTCTTCACCACGCCGGTCATGTATCTCGCTTTCGACAGCCTGCGCCGCCGCGCGCCGACGCTCGATCTGGCGGCGCTCGAGGAGGAGAACGCGTGAGCGCCATCGCGCACTTCATCGCGCGCCCGGTCGCGACCACGCTCTTGACGCTCGGCATCGCGGTGGCGGGCGCGCTGGCGTTCATGCGGCTGCCGGTCGCGCCACTGCCGCAGGTGGACTTCCCTTCGATCTCGGTGCAGGCCGGCCTGCCGGGCGCCAACCCCGAGACCATGGCGGCCACCGTCGCCGCGCCCTTGGAGCGCACCCTCGGGCGCATCGCGGGGCTGACCGAGATGACTTCCAGCAGCGCGCTCGGCATCACCAACATCACGCTGCAGTTCGATCTCGAGCGTGACATCGAGAGCGCCGCGAACGATGTGCAGGCGGCGATCAACGCTGCCCGCGCGCTGCTGCCGAGCGCGCTGCCGAGCAATCCCACCTACCGCAAGATCAATCCGGCCGACGCGCCGATCATGGTGCTGTCCTTGACCTCGGAGGTGCTGACCCAGGGCCAGCTCTACGACCTCGCCTCGACCGTGCTCCAGCAGCGCATCGCGCAGGTCGACGGCATCGGCCAGGTGACCATCGGCGGCAGCGCGCTGCCCGCGGTACGAGTCGCACTGGACCCGCCGCGGCTGAACCACGCGGGCCTCGAGAGCGCCGACGTACGCCGCGCGATCGCCCAGGCCAACGTCACTGCACCGCTCGGCGCGCTGGATGATGGCGCGCGCCGCTGGCAGCTCGAGGCCGACACGCAGCTACGCGACGCGCACGATTACCAGCCGCTGATTCTCAGCTATCGGCAGGGTGCTGCGCTGCGCCTGGCCGACGTCGCCGAGGTCACGGACTCGGTGCAGGACACGCGCAACGCCGGCTTTGCCGCCGGCAAGACCGCGGTGCTGCTCATTCTCAGTCGCCAGCCCGGTGCCAACATCATCGAGGTGGTGGACCGCGTGAACACGCTGCTGCCGCGGCTGCGCGCGCTGGTGCCGGCCGCCGCGGAGCTCTCCGTGATGATGGACCGCACGCCGACCATCCGCGCGTCGCTCGCCGAGGTCGAACACGCGCTCATGGTCGCCACCGTGCTCGTCGTGAGCGTGGTGTTCCTGTTCCTGCGCAACGCGCGTGCGGCGCTGATCCCGAGCGTCGCCGTGCCGGTGTCGCTGCTCGGCACCTTCGGCTTCATGGCGCTGGCCGGCTACAGCCTGAACACCATTTCGCTGATGGCGCTGACCGTCGCCACCGGCTTCGTGGTCGATGACGCGGTGGTGGTGCTGGAGAACATCGCGCGGCGGGTGGACGCCGGCGAGCCGCCGTTCGCGGCCGCGATACGCGGCACGCGCGAGGTGGCGTCGACGGTGGTGTCGATGAGCGTGTCGCTGGTGGCGGTGTTCATCCCCATCCTCCTGATGGGCGGCCTCGTGGGACGCCTGCTGCGCGAGTTCTCGGTGACGCTCGCGGCAGCCGTTGCGGTGTCGCTGGCCATCTCGCTCACCACCACGCCGATGATGTGCGCGCGCCTGCTGCGGCCGCACGACGCCGCGCGCCAAGGTCGGCTGCTGACGCTCGCCGAGCGCGCGTACGAGGCGTCGCTCGCCGCCTATCGGCGCTCGCTCGAATGGGCGCTGGCGCGGCGGCGCCTGGTGATGGCGGTGTTCGCCGCGACGCTCGCGTTGAACGTCTGGCTGTACATCGAGGTGCCGAAGGGCTTCATGCCCGAGCAGGACACCGGCAAGCTGTTCGGCTCAATCCAGACCGACCAGGGCATCTCCTTCCAGGCCACGCGCCAGAAGCTGACGGAGCTCCTGGCCATCATCGACGCCGACCCGGCGGTGGAGCGCTCCATGGGCGTGATCGGCGGGCCGCGCGGCGGCGGGATCGTGTTTGTCTCATTGACCCCGCTCGCGGCGCGCCAGGCGAGCGCGCGCGACGTGATCGAGCGGCTGCGTGGCAAGCTGGCGCGCGTGCCGGGTGTCACGCTCTACCTGCAGTCGGTGCAGGACGTGCGCGCCGGCGGTCGCTCCGGCAACGCGCAGTACCAGTACACGCTGCGCGCGCTGACGGTCGATGATCTGCGCGCCTCGGCGCCCAAGGTGCTGGCCGCGCTGCGCGCGCTGCCGACCCTCGCCGACGTGAATTCCGATCAGCAGGACCGCGCCGAGCAGACCACGCTGATGGTGGATCGGGCCCAGCTCGCGCGGCTGGGCCTCACCCAGGCCGACTTCAACGACGCGCTGAACGATCTCTTCGGTCAGCGTCTCGTATCGACCATCTACGTGCCCGCGAACCAGTACCGCGTGGTGCTGGAGGCCGCGCCGCGCTACACCGCCTCGTTGGACGGCCTGCGCGACGTACACCTGGTCGGCGCGGACGGCGCGCCGATTCCACTGCTCTCGCTCGCCACACCGGTGACCTCGCCGACCTCGTTGAATGTCAATCACCAGGGGCAGTTCGCCGCCACCACCATCACCTTCAATCTGCCGCCCGGCGTGGCGCTGTCCGACGCGACGCGGGACATCGAGGCGGCGCTCGCGAAGCTCGCCCTGCCGCCCGGCATCGAGGCCGCCTTCCAGGGCACGGCCAAGGTGTTTCAGGACGCGCTCGACGACCAGTTGCTGCTGATCCTCGCCGCCATCGTCACCGTCTACCTGGTGCTGGGCGTGCTCTACGAGAGCTACGTGCAGCCGCTCACCATCATCTCCACCCTGCCCTCGGCCGGCGTCGGTGCGCTGCTCGCGCTGGAACTGTGCAGCATGGAGTTCAGCGTCATTGCGCTGATCGGCGTGATCCTGCTGATCGGCATCGTGAAGAAGAACGCCATCATGATGATCGACTTCGCGCAGGACGCGCGGCGGCGGCGCGGACTCGATGCCGAGGCCGCGATCCGCGAGGCCTGCCTGCTGCGCTATCGCCCGATACTGATGACCACCCTGGCCGCGCTGTTCGGTGCGCTCCCGCTCGCACTCGGCGCGGGCGACGGCGCGGAGCTGCGCCGGCCGCTCGGCGTGTCCATCGTCGGCGGCCTCGCGCTGAGCCAGCTGCTCACGCTCTACACCACGCCGGTCATCTACCTCTATCTCGACCGCGCCGCGGCCTGGGTGCGCGCGCGGGGCCGCGCGGCGGTGGCGTCGGCATGAAGCGCCTGTCGGTGATGTTGCCGCTCGCACTGCTCGCGGCCTGCGCGCTGGGACCGGATTACCAACGCCCGGCGGTCGAACTGCCGGCCGCCTACAGCGAGACCAGCGGCTGGGCGCCGGTCGATGTCGCGGCGCCCGCGGCGCCCGCCGGCGAGTGGTGGCGCGCCTATGGCGATGCGACGCTCGCCGACCTCGTGCCGCGCATCGCGCTCGCCAACCAGGACCTGGCCGCAGCGTTCGCTCGCCAGCGCCAGGCGGAGGCCGCGCTCGGCGTCGCGCGCGCCGGACTGTGGCCGACCGTCGGCGTGGATCTGCAGGTCACGCGCAGCCGCGGCGCGCAGAACCGTGGCAACGCAGTCACCGCGCGCAGCGACTCGGCGGCAACGCTCGCGCGCCTCGCGGGTAGCGCGAGCTGGGAGCTCGATCTGTGGGGACGCGTGCGCCGCGGTGCCGAGCAGGCCGAGGCGACTCTCGGCGCGAGCGCCGCCGATCTCGCTGCCACCGAGTTGAGCCTGCGCGCGGACCTGGTCTCCACCTATCTCGCGCTGCGCGTGTCGGAGGCCGAGCGGCGGCTGCTCGACGCGCGCGTGCTGGCGCTGATTCGCGCGCGCGACATCACGCGCAATCGCTACCGGGCCGGGGTGGCGCCGAAGCTCGATCTCAGCCAGGCCGAGACCCAGCTCGCCAGCCTGCGCGCGCAAGCGGTCGACCTGACGCAGCAGCAGGCGACGCTCCGCCATGCGCTCGCCACCCTGGTCGGCCTCGTCCCTGGCGCCTTGGAACTGGCCGCGAGCGAGGCGCTGCCAAACGTGCCCGCGGCGCCGCCCGCCGTGCCCGCGACCCTGTTGCAGCGGCGTCCCGACATCGCCGCCGCCGAGCGCCGCATGGCCGCGGCCAACGCCGCCATCGGCGTGGCGGTGGCGGCCTGGTATCCGACCCTGTCGCTCGGTGCGAGCGCCGGCTTCCAGCATTCCAACGTCATCGACCTCGTATCCCTGCCGTTCAACTTCTGGTCGGTGGGACCGGCGCTCGCCGGCACGGTGTTCGACGGTGGGCAGAGGCGCGGCCAGAGCGAGCGCGCGCGCGCCGCCTACGACGAGACGGTCGCGACTTATCGGCAGACCGTGCTGGTCGCGATGCGCGAAGTGGAGGACCAGCTCGCGACGCTCGGCGTGCTGGCCGAGGAAGCACGCCACGCCGAGGACGCGGTGGCGAGCGCGCGCGAGGCCGAGAGCCTCGCGCTCAACCAGTACAAGGCCGGCACCGTCGACTACCTGACCGTCGTCAGCGCGCAGACCGCGGCGCTGGATGCCGAACGCACGCTGCTTGGCCTGCGCGGCCGGCGCCTCGC
>JAIEQK010000141.1 GCA_019747795.1 Gammaproteobacteria bacterium
TCGCCCCGCCCGCTGACGTGCCGCTGGGCCCCGACGTCCCGCCGGACGCCGCCACCGCGGCGGCCGCGGCCGAGCCCGTCGGCAGCGAGCCTTACGTGGGCGCGGAGCCTGTCGGGCCGGCGGCTGGGCTGACGCCGGAGGTGGTGGCGCCGGCGCCCGAGGCCATGGCCCCCGAGGCCGAGTACGACATCATCGGCGAGGAGCCGCTGGCGCCCGAGGCGGCGCCCGTCGCAGCGCCCGAGGCCGCGGCCCCGACCGTCACCGAAGACGCCGCCGAAGCCGCGCGCGCCAAGCTGCGCGAGAAGCTGGGCGGCCCCGCCGCCGGCCTGACCGAGGCGCCGCAGACCGTCACCGAGCGGAAGAAGGCGAAGCAGGTCAAGAAGGAGGGCCGGAGCGCCGCCGAACGCTACGCCCAGGACGTCCAGATCAAGCCCGACACCGACGACCTGCTGGCCGCGATCGCCAAGGCCGGCGGCATCAGCCGCGAACAGGCGGAGGCGGCTGGTATCGACCGCGCCGAGTTCGGCCGCAAGGGCTGGAAGATCAAGCGGGTGTTCACCACCAGCGGCGACACGCTGGAGGGGATGTCCGAGAAGCTGGCCCAGCTGGGCTACCCGGTCACCGACGAGAACGGCCAGTACGGCGAGAACGCCATGCTGGCCGCGCTGGACCGCGCGCTGCGCGGCGAGAAGCTGGGCACGGCGAAGCTGGCCGAAGACCGCATGGAGGCCATGGCCGCTGAGCGCGACGCCGACCTGGAGGCCGAAGACCCGTTCGGCGTGGACGGCCTGGCGCTCGCCGACGAAGAGTACGCTGGCCTAGAATCGACCCAGGGCCAGGCGGTGTTCGACGCGATGGAGCGCGCGCGCGACGCTGGGCTGTCCGAAGACGAGATCGAGGTGCTGGCCGAGCGCGCCGCGATCAAGGAGCTGAGCAATGAAGAATTCCTCACCGAAATCCAGCAGGCGGCCGACGCCAAACGTGGACATAGCGGCAGCGCTGCACAAGTTCCGGGAGAACCGGGCGAAGGGTCACGTGCCGAAGCGCCGCCAGCCCTTGAAGCCTATTCCGCCGAAGACCTAGCCGCCCGCGAGCAGCAGAAGGCCGACGCCGAGCGCGCGCGCCAGGAAGCCGACAAGAAAGCCCAGGCCGACGATCAGCGCGGCAGCTTCGTGCTGACCGGCAGCGACAGCGCTGTCGACCAGGCGGAGGCGCGCGGCCAGTCCAACCTGTTCGATGCCCCGCCCGCGGCGCGCGGCCTGGCGGTCGAGCCGCCCGAGCGGAAGCCGGAGGAGAAGCCGGCGGCGCGGGGGCTGACCGATGCCATCGACTCTGCCGCCCACGAGGCTGCCACCAGTCCCAAGAACGATCTCCCTGAGCCTACCCAGGCGCAGAAGGAAGCGGGCAACTATCGAAAAGGGAAGATTCGCTTCCAGGGACACGACATCAGCATCGAAAACCCCATAGGGTCAAAGCGCCAAGGCATCGATGACGACGGAGGCCGTTGGTCCGTGACGATGCGCGCACACTACGGCTACATCCGTCGCAGCGAAGGCGCTGACGGGGAGCATGTCGACGTCTATCTGCCGAACACTCCGGACGAGAACGCGCCGGTTTTCGTGGTGGATCAGGTAGACCCGCGAACCGGCAAGTTCGATGAGTCGAAAGTCATCATGGGCGTCAATTCCGAGGACGACGCCAGGAGGATCTATGACGCGCATTTCAGCGACGGAAGCGGTCCCCGTAGACGTCGAGCAATCTCCAGGTTCGGGCAAGATCAGTTTCGAGAGTGGGTTTACTCCGACGCCTCCAAAGGCCCGGCATTGGAGCCGGAACAATCCGAAGCACGGGCTGTGCAATCACCCGCTGTACAAGACGTGGCTGAACATGAAGGACCGATGCGGCAATCCGCGCAGTCCGTCCTATCACAACTACGGGGGGCGGGGGATCAAGGTCTGTCAGGCGTGGAGCGAGGACCTGGAGACGTTTCTGCGCGACGTGGGAGAGAGGCCAAGCCCGAGCCATTCGCTGGATCGGATCAACAACAACGGCCACTACGAACCGGGGAACGTGCGCTGGGTGACGAAGAAGTCGCAGGCCCAGAACATGAGAAAGAATCGACTTCTGACTCACAACGGGAGGACGCAAACGCTGACCGAGTGGGCGGCCGAGATCGGCGTGGTTCCATCGACATTGCAGTACCGCCTCAATCAGGGCGGGCTGAGCGTGGCCGAAGCGCTGACGACGCCGCGTCGGGGCGGGCGAACTCCGAAGACTCTGTAGCCTCCTCGGAGGCCGCCCCCGCTGACGGACAAACCCCGGCCCAGGAAAATGCACCCAAGACGAACGCCGAGCGGCTGAAGGAGATCCCCCCGTCGGCCGCGCGCCGCGTCATGGTGACCGTGGATCAGCTGGTGAATACCGACGGCGTGGAAAGGGTTGAGGCTACTCAGATGACCGCGGCCGAAGCCCTGGCTGACATCCGGCGCGAGATCCATGCGTTCAACAAGCTGCTCAGCTGCGTGCGCAAATGAGAAAGATCAGGCGGGAAGCCCCCGAAGCCGCGCCAGCGCCGCCCGCGCCGACGCCGCCTCCCCCGGCGCCAGCGGTGGATGTCGAGGCGGTGCTGGCGCGGCAGGCGGAGGCGATCCAGCAAAGCACCGGCGCGATGGTCGCGGCGGTGCGCGAGGAAATGCGCCAGCTCGCCGGCCTGGTGGTGGACTCGAAACGCGGCAAGGTCCGCGTGGAGATTGAAAGGAATCGGGAGGGCAACATGACCGCGCTCGTGATCGAGCGCGTCAAGACGAAGGGGCACTGATCGATGACTTGGACGCTGCACGCAACGACCGATGCCACGGTGACTTGGATACGTATCGAGAAGGCGCGGCCATGACCCTCAAAGAACTGATCGACAGCGAGCCGGCCAACGCCAAGCGCACCGACGACGAGGTGCTGACCTGGGCATGCGAGGACGTCGACAAACTGGTCCCGCTCGATAGCCGCAAGCTCCTGCGGTGGGGCGGTGCGGGTGGGCGGCTCGCGCGGCTCGAAGACGCGGCGGCCAACACCGAGTTGCCCGTCGAGGTGCGGGCGGTCGCGCGCGCTGCGGTGCTCGTCGTATCCCGCGAGGACACGACGTTGGAGTTGGATGACCCCAACCACGAGGCGCTCGTCGACGCGCTGGTGCTGGCTGGCGTGCTCACTGCTGCCGACAAGAGCGAGCTCATAGCAATGGCGACGAAGCGAGTCCCGCGCTACGAGGCCGCAGGCCTGAATCGACCGCTGCTCGGCGACATCAAAGCGGCGAGGGTCTGACGATGGCGATTACCATTACCGAAACCCAAGTCACGTGGAGTGCGTCCAACAGCGCGAGCGTCACTGCCGGCAGTAGCCAGACATCGGATGCGGTCGCGCTCGACGCGACGTGCATCGGTGCATCGGTGACGCTGAAGGCCGACAATTCAACGACCCCGGCGAGCGACGACATCATCTACTTTTGGCTGTTGCAGACGAACGGCGACCCGGACGGCGCCGGCTCGGACGAGTACGACACCGTCGGACATTCGTTGCCACTCGCCATTCTCCGCACGAATTCGGAAGACCCGGCAATCAAGACTGTTCCGCTGCCCATCCCTCAGAAGGGGCTCAAGATATACGCGGAGGGCATCACTGCCGGCACCACCAACTCGATCACAGTCAGCGCGACCATCACCGAACAGCGAGCCGCCTGATGCTGGTCGGCCAGCACAATCGTCCGCCCGGTCAGCCTCCGCGCTGGCCGTTTGCGCTCGACTGGGAGAGCGCGCAGGCGCGCGGCATTGTGCTCGCCGCGCCGTTCCTGCACGGGTTGCCGCCGATGGACTTGGTGAAGGCGCGCGTGTTCGCGTGGTCTGGCACCGCGCCTTCGAGCATCGCGCCTGTGTGTCTACAGGGGCGACCTGTTGATGCGCTGGTTGTCGACGCCAACGACTCGGGATATGTAGCGACCTCGGACGACTACGGCCTGCCTGGCGTCAACACGCTCAGCGTCGAATGGTGGATGAGTGAGGACGGCAATTACCTGTCCGGCGACCTTGATCGCTACATTGTGAGCACCCGCACTGGGGGCGGCGTGGGGTGGTCGGCGGGCCGGTTCTTCGCTGTCGGCGGCCCTCCCGGTAACGCAACTCGGCCTCGGTTCACGATCCAGGGCGTCGCAAACTACGACGCGACGACGTTCGACATTCCGGCCCGCAAATGGGTCCACGTGTGCATCACGCTCGATGGCACTGCGTTGACCATGTACGTGGACGGCGTGTCGATCTACACGACGACCACCGCTTCCATGACGACCGGCGGCTCGGTGGTGCTGCTCGGGCAGGGGCCTTCCGGCGCGCTGCCGTGGACCAACAACGTGCATAGCCTCATCGTGCGACGAGCGGTGCTCACCGCCGCAGAGGTGCGCGAGCGCGCTAACCCCTCGACCACGTTCGGCCTGTACCACGAACTCGGCCGCAAGACGTGGTTCCTGCCCGGCGCTGCGGCGCCTGGCGGGGGAATCAAAGGCGCGGCGCTGACGCGTAGCGTGCTTCTCAACCGCAGGAGGCTCGCGGCATGATCTGTTTCGGCAACGTCCCGGCCGGGTCTGTGTTGCCTGTCATCTTCGACAGCTTCGCCGGCGGTACCGGCGCCAGTATCACGCTGACCGGCTTGGCCGTCACCGACATCGAGGTCTACAAAGGCACCTCGATGACGCAGCGCGCGAGCGACAATGGCTACGCGCTGATCGACACCGACGGCATCGACCTGGATGGCATCACCGGCATCCACGGGTTCAGCATCGACACCAGCGACAACTCCGACGCGGGCTTCTACGCAGCGGGGTCGTTCTACACTGTCGTTGTATCGAGCGTCACCATCGACTCTCAGACGGTGTCGTTCGTGGCCGCCACGTTCAGGCTGGTGGCGGCCGAGAGCGCCGCCGGCACGCCCAAGGCTGATGTCTCCATGTTCGGCGGCAGCGCCGGCGCGTTCGCCGGCGGGCGCCCGGAGGTCAACACCACGCACGCGGCCGGCACCGCCTGGGGGTCGGGCGCCATCACCGCCGCCGCGATCGACGCCGGCGCGCTGAACGGCAAGGGCGACTGGAACATCGGCAAGACCGGCTACGCGCTGAGCGGCGCGGGTGTTCTGGCGATCTGGGACGCCGCCACGACCGCGCTCACCACCGCGGGCTCGATCGGCAAATTCCTGCTGGACCGCATCGACGTCGTGCTCAGCTCGCGCCTCGCCGCCGCCGGTTACACCGCGCCGCTGGACGCGGCCGGCACGCGCGCCGCGCTGGGCATGGCGGGCGCGAACCTTGACGCGCAGATCGCCGCGCTCGCCGCATTCGTGGACACGGAGGTGGCCGCCATCAAGGCCGTCACCGATCAGCTTCCGAACGGCGGCAGTCTCTCCAGCCTCGCCACCAGCGCGCAGATAGCCGCGCTGAACGATCTCAGCGTCGCCGACATCATCGCCGGGATCTCCGACGGCACCTTCGACTTCCAGGAAATGACCCGCATTATCTTCGCCGCGTGCGCCGGTCTCTCCAGCCAGCACGAACTGGGCACGCCGAAGTACCGCGACGCGGCCGACACGAAGAACCGCATCAGCGCCACCACCGACGTCAATGGCAACCGCACGGCGATCGTCCTGGACGGTAGCTGATGTTCGCGTCTGGCTACTGGCCGCGTGCCTATTGGCCGGCGGCCTACTGGCCGCAGAGCGCGAGCCCACCGACGGGATCGGGCACGGAGTATTTCCCGCCGCCGTACTTCCCGCGCGCCTACTTCGCTTCGAGCTACTGGGGCCCCGGCGCTGTGTCGCCGCCCGAGCCGCCACCCACCGTGTCGTTCACGCCCGGCGGACAGCTGCGCGTCGAGTTCCCCGGCGATCTGCCCACCAGGCGCGAGACTCGCCGTGAAGAAGACGAGCTGATCTTGATTGTGACCGTCCTAGAGCACCTGGGGTATCTATGAGCCTGAAAGACTGCCTGACCAAGCTGGACGGCGTGCTGTCCGACTTCGACACCGACGAAGTGGTGCAGGCCGCGGCCGAGTATCGCCGTCGCGGAATGCCGCAGCAGGAGGCGGAGATCCGGGCGGTGCAGGATCACCTCGACCACCTGGCGCGCGAGCAGGAGCGGATCGCCGGCCTGGTTCTGGAGTCCTACGCGCGCGACGTCCCGCCGCCGAAGGAAACCAAGGCCAAGCCCGAGGTGTCCGCGAACGTGGTGGTCACCGAAGACGCCGCCGAGCGCGCGCGCGCCCTTCTGCGCTCGAAGCTGGGCAACCTGAATTCCGGCCTCGACCCCGAAGTGGTCCAGGCAGGCATTTCCCTCGCCGTCTACCACATGGAGCGCGGCGCGCGCACCTTCGCGGCCTACGCCAAGGCGATGGTCGCGGACATGGGCGACCTGGTGAAGCCGTACCTGAAGAGCTGGTACATGGCCGCGAAGTTCGACCCGCTGACCCCGGAAGGGGTGAAGGCCGACATGAGCGGCGCCGGCGAGGTGGAGTCGGCGGACGTCGAGACTATACTGACCGCAGAGGAGCCCACCGATGTACGGAATCCCCCCGAGAATCCTGAATCAGATCCACGACTCGGTGCCGATGCGGACGGAGTGGTGTCGCCGCCTGTTCAGCCGGACGGACAAGACGCTGATCCCGACGCTGGAGGCGCAGGCGGACGCACTCGAACGGGCGGGCGTTCCGGCGGCCGTGGCGCTCGCGTATCAAACGGTGGGGCCACTGCTCGCGGAAAACGAAGCGATCAGCCGGTTCATTCTGGAGACGGGCAGTTCGGCGCTCCGGACAGCACTGCCGGAAGTGACGTCGCTGGAGGAAGCCCTGCGGATAGCGGAGCTGGATCGGCCGATGTCGGACAAGGATCGTTCGACCTTGGCGGAGCTGTTGCTGCCACTCGTCCCAACACCAGCCTAGCCGAGAAGCGCGCGGCCCAGCGCGCCGCGGAGTCCATCGAGGTCAAGCCCGGCGATCCCGAGAACATCGCCGCCACCCTGCCGTTCCTGCTGCCGTCCCAGCACGAGGACGTCGCCTTCGCTGAGCGCCGCTTCGTGAAGCCGGAAGGCTACGGCGTGCTGTTCACCAACGGCACCGGCACCGGCAAGACCTACCTGGGCCTGGGCGTCATCAAGCGCATGGTGAAGCAGGGCAAGGGCAACATCCTGATCGTGGTCCCGAGCCAGAAGCTGATCCACGACTGGGTGAGCAGCGGCGAGAACCTGGGGCTCAAGCTCAACCCGCTAGCCGACACGAAGAGCAGCGGGCGCGGCGTCACGATCACCACCTACGCCAACTTCGGCCGCAACCAGACGCTGGCCGATCGCATGTGGGACGCCGTCGTGATGGACGAGGCGCACGAACTCATGCAGAACGAGGCGGGCGACGGGACCGCGAAGCTGCGCGCCCTGCGCGCGATCAGCATGCACCCGGATGGCATCGATGACCGCGCGAGAATGGTTCACCGCGTGCTTTACCAGAAGATGCTGGCGACGCAGGACGCGCTGAAGCGGACCAAGACCACCGACGACATGACGGACCAGGTCTACCAAGCGACGCGCCGCGAGCAAGAGCGCCTGTCGGCCGAGCTGGAGCGCTTGCGGGCGGACTGGAAGAACGCGCTGCTGCGCGAGGGCTCCATCGTCACCAGCAACCAGGGCGCGCCGCGCACGCGCGCCATGTTCCTGTCCGCCACGCCGTTCGCCCGCGAAAAGAACATCCAGTGGGCCGAGGGCTACCTGTTCGAGTTTCAGAAGGGCCAGGTCAGGATCGGCAACAGCAACCAGGGCGGCTACGAGCTGTTCATGGTCCAGCACTTTGGGTATCGCATCGACCATCACCGGCTGACCGAGCCGGACGCGAACGTCGATCGCAACCTGATGCAGCGCCAGTTCAATACCTGGCTACGCAGCGAAGGCGCGCTGAGCGCGCGCACGCTGTCCGTCGAGTCCGACTACGACCGCAAGTTCGTGTTGATCGACAGCCAGGTGGGGTCGAAGATCGACGAAGGCATGGAGTGGCTGCGCGAGCATGACGGGCAGAAGTTCCGGCCGATCGCCGACTCCATTGCCAAGAATTTCGACTTCCTCGCGCGCTCGCGCCTGCTCGAAGCGCTGAAAGCCCGAGAGGCCGTCGACTACATCAAGGCGCAGCACGCACTGGGCCGCAAGGTGGTGGTCTTCTACGATTACAACGAGGGCGGCAGCTTCCAGGTATTCCGGTACGGCGGCAGCAAGCAGGTCGCGCTCACGTTCACCAAGGACAAGGAGGGGCGGTACTACTACAACGGCGTGATCTCCGACAACTCCGACCAGGAGAGCACGATCGAGAAGCGTCCGGACGGGACGTGGGCGGGGAAGATCACGACCAAGGATCTCGCCGACGAGTTCGCGCGCCTGCGCCCAGACTTGGTCGCGCTGGACACCGCCGCGCCTAGCCCGTTGCAGACCCTGCGGGCGGCGTTCCCGCAGGCCAAGGAATACAACGGCCTGATCAACCCCAAGAAGCGCACCGAGTACGTCAACCAGTTCAACATGGACGAGCTGCCGGACTCGAATCTGATCCTGGCGTAGAAGGCCGCGAACGCGGGCTGGAGCGCGCACGACACCACCGGCAAGCACCCGCGCGTGCTGATCAACCTGGGCTTGCCGACGGCGCCGACGGTGTCGATCCAGCAGGAGGGCCGCATCTACCGCGTGGGCCAGGCGTCCGACGCGATGTTCCGCTATTTCAACACCGGCACGCAGTGGGAGCGCTTCGCGTTCGCCGAGCGCGTCGCGCGCCGCGCCGGCGCGGCCGAGAACCTGGCCATGGGCGAGGACGCGCGCGGCCTGACTGACAGCTTCATCGAGGCGTTTGAAAACTCGGCGCCAGACACCCCCGGCGGGCCCGAGGACGGCAAGGGCGGCAAGGCGCGCGACCGCGCGCTCGCGACGGCCATGACCGAGTTCCAGCGCGCGAAGACCTTCTACTTCTCGCAGCTGAAGCGGAATTCGAAGACGAAGGCCCTGGAGGGCGAGGACTACTTCGCCACCCCCGAGCCGCTGGGCCAGAAGATGGTCGAGTGGGCGGGCGCCGCGGCCGGCCAGGACATCCTGGAGCCGAGCGCGGGTCACGGCGCGATCGCGCGGTGGTTCCCGGATCTCGCGCGCCGCACGGTCGTGGAGCCGTCCTTCGAGCTGGCCTCGCGCCTGGGCCTGGTGACCGACGCCAAGCTGGTGAACGGCCGCTTCGAAGACTTCAACGTGGTGAACAAGTTCGACACCATCGTCATGAACCCGCCCTTCGGCCACGGCGGCGCGACGGCCATCCGCCACCTGGACAAGGCGGTGAAGCACCTGCGGAACGGCGGGCGCGTGGTGGCGCTGATCCCCGAGGGTCCGGCGGCCGACAAGGCGTTCGAGAAGTGGTATGAGGCGCAGCTGGGCGTCTACCTGGCGGGCGAGTATGGCCTGCCGCGCGTCACGTTCGAGCGCGCGGGGACTGCGGTGAAGGCCCGCATCGTGATCCTGGACAAGGTAGAGGTGGAGCCCGGCCCGCTGAAAGCGGCCTGGCAGAAGGCGGCCGACGACGCGGCCGCGGGCTACCGCGGGCGGCGCGAGCTGAGCGCTGAAACCGTGAACGAGTTCTTCGACCGCATCGAGAACATGGACGCGCCGCCGCGCGTGGTCCGCCCGGACGCGGCGACGGAGATCCCGCAGGCCGACACCGCGCCGCAGAAGATCGAGGTGCTGCCCGAGAACACCACGGTCCGGATCGAGCCTGGCACGCACTCGAAGACCGGCGCCGCGCTCTGGTACGGCCGCCTGGACCGCCGCGTCGAGCGCGAGGAGTACCTGGCGATCAACGCCGTCGCGAAGAAGCACGGCGGCTACTACTCCAACTTCAAGGGCGGCGGCGCGAAGCCGGGCTTCATCTTCACCACCGAGGAGGCGGCCAACGCCTTCGCGGCCGAGGTGAACGAAAAGCCGATGGCCTCGCAGGGTCGCGTGCGGCGCTCAAAGCTGACCGCGGCCGATGTCGAGACGGTGATCGACCAGGAGGTCGGCGGCCTGGGCGCGCGCGTGCGCATCCACGCTGTGACGCGCGAGGAGGATCTGCCCGAGCGGCTGCGCCCGGCGGCCGGCAAGCACCCGCACGCGCTGTACGACCGCGGCTACGTCTGGATCATCGCCGAGAACAACGCCGACAAGCGCGCGGTCGCGACGGCGGTCGCGCACGAGGTCTTCGGCCACATGGGGCCCATGGCCGCGCTCGATAACTGGCCGGAGGTGACGTCCACGATCGCCGAGCTGGTCGAGTCGGGCAACCCGCGCGCCGTCGAGATCGCGAACGAGCTGCGCGCGCGCTACCCCGAGGAGACGCAGGGCTCGCTCCGCTGGGCGCGGGAGTTCCTGGCGCTCGCCGCGGAGAAGAAGCATGCGGGGCCGATCACCCGCCTGCTGTCCATCGTGCGCGCCGCGATACGCCGCTTCCTGAAGTCCGTCGGGCTGAAGCGCGCGCTCGAAGACGCCGAGATCGACATCATGCTCCGCGAGGGCGAAGCGTTCCTGCGCGCCGAGGGCGCCATGACGACCGCCGGCGACACCCTGGCGTCCGACGACGGGCGCCGGATCTTCTACTCCGCGCTGCTGCGCGCGGTGCAGGACTTCCCCATGGCCAAGGCCACGGCCGAGCAGTGGCGCGCGGGCTTCAAGAAGGCCGGCGTGCGCGAAGAGGAAATCAAGTGGCTGGACATCGACGGCTTCCTGGCCGGGAAGCGCATCGTCAACCGCGACGAGCTGGCGGAGTACGTGCGCGCGAGCCAGGTCGAGGTGCGGGAGGTTGTAGGCGGCGGCCCTGATCTGACGCCCGACATCGAGCAGCGGACGATTCAGCACTTGGTCGAGAACGGCATGGGAGAGTTGAACGCCCAGTCATTGGTGTCTCGGGCCGCCATGGGCTCTTCGGACGCGATCGCTGAACTGGAAGAATCGGTCCAGCCAGACAAGTACGACGAGCTGATGCGGCCGTTCCACATCGTTCGGTCCACGCGCTACGGTCAATTCCAGACGCCCGGCGGCGTTAACTACCAGGAGCTGCTGCTGACGCTGCCGCCGAAGGCCAAGCAAGAGCCGGCGGGTTTGCGCATCGCTCCGCGCCCGCCTGGTCGCGGTTCGGTTGGAGGGTTCGATGCGTGGATCGGCGACAAGCATATGGGGTGGGGGGAAACCGAGGAGGAGGCTCGCGCGGCCGCAGCCGACAGAAGCACTCCGGACGCCCCGACGTACAAGAGCGGCCACTGGGACGAGCCCAACATCCTCACCCACGTCCGCTTCAACGAGCGCGCCGGCGCCGACGGGAAGCGCACGCTCTTCATCGAGGAGGTGCAGAGCGACTGGCACCAGAAGGGGCGGCAGAACGCCTACGCGGCGAAGTCCAACAAGCCCTATGTGGTGTTCGACCCGTCCACCGAAAGCGGGTTTGAAGCTGAGTTCGACACCGACAAGGAGGCGCAAGCCTACATCCGGTCGCGCGCCGGCGACGGCCGCACGCTCGACTACGAGCCCATCGACGTCTACAACGACAAGAATCGCGCCGTCCCCGACGCGCCCTTCAAGACCACCTGGCCGATGCTGGCCATGAAGCGGATGATTCGCTGGGCCGCGGAGAACGGCTTCGAGCGCGTTGCCTGGACCACGGGTGACATGCAGAACGAGCGTTACAGCCTTGGCACCAAGATCCAGGGCATGGACGTGCATCTGAACAAGAACGGCACGGTCACCTTCTACGCCTTCCCGAAGGACGCCACCGATCCGATCGTGAAATCCGGCCTGTCCCCCGACGAGTTCCGCGAGCACGTCGGCGCCGAGATTGCCAACGAGGCGATGACGAAACTGCAAAAGAGGCGCGACGAGGAGCCTGGAAAGCCTACCGCCATCCACCTGTCCAACAAAGACATGACGCTGGGCGGCTCCGGCATGAAGGGCTTCTACGACAAGATCCTCCCGTCCGAGGTGGGCAAGTACATCAAGAAGTGGGGCGGCAAGGTCGGCCAGGCTGATCTGGCCGGAACGCATTCTTACCGGGATCTTGTGGAGGCCGGGCAGCGCACTGGCCTGTCACAGGAGGAGCTTGACCGCATGCCGGTTGAGCAACGACGCGCTGCTGTGGAACAGCAACTTCCGCGCGTCACGGTCCACGCGTTCGATATAACGCCGTCGATGCGCGACTCCGTCATGGGCGGCCAGCCGCTGTTCTCGCGCCTCCAGTTCGATCGCCGAGACGACGGCTTCTCGGCGGCGCTGAAGATGATCGGCGAGGACAGCGCGGCGTTCGCCTACCCGCGCTCGAATTCGACGGCCTTCCGCGACGTGGTGGCCGACGTGACCGACGGCGCGTTCCCCGACTTCGACATCACCCGCGTGGGCAACTCGAAATCGGTGGGCGACGTGGACGCCTACTTCGTCCTGACCCTTGAGCAAGGCAAGGGCGGCGCGGTGTTCCGCCACTACAAGAACGGCACGCTGGAGCTGGACGTGAGCGACCTGAAGACCGGCGAGGCCGGTTCGATGCTCTACCAGATCGCCGGCGACTACGCGCACAACAACGGCCTGGTGTTCGTCGGCGATCGCCACGGGCTGTCAGCCGTCGCGCAGATCCGCCGCACTGACAACATGCTGTCGTCCGCTGTCCGCTGGGGCACGACGAAGCACCTGCTGCCGCACGCGCTCCAGCGTCATCCCGAGGTGAAGGGCGTGCCGCCGCTGGTCTGGCGCAAGGGCAACGACCCGCACAACCTGCGAGAAATGGCGCGCGTGCAGTTCGAGACGATGGTGCGCCTGGTTCCCGAGATCCGCGATCTGTCCTACAATTTCGACACCCGCAGATTTGAAGACACCAAAGGACGGGAGGTCACCGATGACCAGTTCGACGCCTACGCCCGAGCAGGGCGCTCCCGAGACTTGCAGTCTGCCGCCACCGCCGCCGGAATGGGAAGCCCGACTCCAAGCGGTCGCCGCACTCTTAAAAGAGCGGTGTTCCTCTCATCCCTTTCACGCGGAACGAGCGGCCCGTCGTGGGGACAGCTACTGGCGGAACTTAGCCGCCAGCATGATCAATCATCCGGGGGTGAAACTTCCGCGCGTCTGATCCCTGAAGAAACCTTCTACTCGCAGCCGCCGCAGATCACCGAGCAAGACCCTCTCTTCGCCGACGGCGGCTTCGACCTGCCGAACGAGACGGTCTTCGACTGGCTGGTGCGCAATCTCCAGGATAAGTTCCGCCGCGTGAAGATTCTTCAGCGCGCCATCAGCCAGGCGGGCGGCACGATCGACGAGAGCCGTGACGCCTACCTGGCCGAGGAGCTGTTCCACGGCCGCGTGGCGGAGAAGCTGAACGACTTCACGAAGGACCTGGTCGATCCCCTGATCGAGGCGATGCGCGCGGCGGACGTCACGCTGGAGCAGCTGGACGAGTACCTGTACGCGAAGCACGCGCCCGAGCGCAACGCGCACATTGCCGAGATCCGCGAGGATATGCAGGAGGCGGGCTCCGGCATGAGCGACGAGGAGGCGGCCGCCATTCTGGACCGCTACCAGGGCGAGCAGCGCGACACCATGGACGCGCTGGCCGACCGCGTCTACACCATCAACCACGAGCGCCTGGCGCTGCTTCGCGCCGAGGGCCTGGAGCACCCGCAGCTGCTGGAGCTGTGGGAGTCGCAATACGAGAACTACGTGCCTCTCCGCGGGTTCGTGGCCGAGCCCGAGACGAACGTGCAGCGCCGGGGCCGCGGCTTCGACATCCGCGGCAAGGAGTCGAAGCGCGCGCTGGGCCGGCGCTCGACCGCCGACAGCCCGCTGCTGTATTCGATCGCGCAGATGGAGGAGTCGATCATCCGCGCGGAGAAGAACCGCGTCGGCAAGGCGTTCCTGAACCTGGTGCTGGCCAACCCGAACCAGCGTCTGTGGACCGTCACCACCAACCCGTGGGGCGAGTTCCGGCCGGTGTTCGATCAGCGCTCTGGCGAGGTGGTCTACCGCCGCGACCCGCTGACGAAGTGGGCCGACAACGTGCTGAGCGTGAAGCGCGACGGCAAGGAATACCTGATCGCCCTGGAGGACGAGGGCGAGCTGCTGGCGCGGGCTTTCAAGAACATGGGCCCGGACACTTCGAACGTGGTGGTCCGCGCGCTCTCGCGCTTCAACCGCTACCTGGCGACGGTCAACACGAGCGCCAATCCCGAGTTCGTGATGTCGAACCTGATCCGCGATCTCCAGACGGCCATGGTCAACCTGGTGGGCGAGCAGGACGTCCAGGGCGCGCTCCGCGAGCCGAAGCAGATGGGCCGGAAGGTGGTGAAGGACATCCACAACGCCATGCGCGGGGTGTTCAACGGCATCTACGGCCGCGAGCCGCAGGACGAGTGGACGAAGTGGTACAACGAATTCCGCCAGGCCGGCGGGAAGATCAGCTTCTACTCCATGCAAGACCTGGAGGCGCAGCGCAACCACATCCGATCGCGCCTGGCGGAGGCCCACGCCGGCAAGCTGGCGAAGAGCCGGCACCTGTTCAACGCGATCGGCGAGCACATCGGCAACATCAACGCGGTGGTGGAGAACGGCATCCGCCTGTCGACCTACGCGAACGCGCGGCGCGCGGGCCTGACGAAGGCCCAGGCCGCGAGCCTGGCGCGCAACCTGACCGTCAACTTCACCCGCAAGGGCGAATTCGGCAACCTGGCGAACGCGCTCTACCTCTTCTACAACGCCTCGATCCAGGGCTCCGTCCGGCTGCTATACGCCGTCACGAAGTCCGCGCGCGTGCGGAAGATCGTCACCGGCCTGGCCGTCGCGTCCTTCACCTGGGCGCTGATGAACCGCTGGATCGGCGGCGACGATGACGACGGCGAGTCGCGCTACGACAAGATCCCGAACTGGGTGAAGACCCGCAACATCATCTTCATGCGCCCGGACGGCTCTTACTGGAAGTTCCCGCTGCCCTACGGCTACAACGTGCCGTGGGTGATGGGCACCTACATGGAGCGCGCGGCGATGGGCCGGAAGGAGAAGTCCATGGACGGCGCGGTGGTGATTGCCCAGGCGCTGGTGGAGTCCTTCAACCCGCTGGGCGGCGCCGACTCGAAGACCGTGTGGGGCTGGGCGAGCAAGGTCGCGTCGCCAACCATCCTCGATCCGTTCGTCGAGCTGGGCCTGAACGAAGACTTCGCCGGGCGCCCGGTGCGCAAAGAGCAGCCGCCCTACGCGGTGCCTTCCCCGAACAGCCAGCTGTACTTCAACAGCGTGTCCACCACCTTCAAGAACCTGACGGCGTGGCTGAATGCTGCGACCGGAGGCGACGAGCTGACGCCTGGGTGGGCAGACATCAACCCCGAGAACCTGGACTACATCGCCGGCTTCCTAACCGGCGGCGTCGGCCAAGCGGTGGCGCGCACGTTAGATCTGCCGGTGAAGGCGCTGGACGACGAGCAGGACATCAAGTCGAGCGACATCCCCTTCTACCGCCGGTTCCGCGGCGAGGCGCCGGAGTATTACACCTCGAACCGCTATCACGAGATCCGTGACAACATCAGGGCAGCCAGCAAGCGGGAGGACGCCTACTACGACGCTGGCGAGGACGAGAGACTGGCGGAGCTTCGAGAGGAGAAGGGCGCAGAGCTGGACCTGGCGGGCGATCTGAAAGCGTCGGAGAGCAAGCTACGGAAGCTCTACAAGCAGCGCACCGCGGCGCGGGCCGACAAGTCGCTCACGGGGCAGGAAAGGAAGTGGGCGCTGGACGCGATCGAGTCGGAAATAGAGTTCGAGCAGAAGGCCGTGATCCGCCTATACAACGACGCGACTCAGTGATCGGAGGGAGGCTCCACCCCGTACTCGCGGTATTCCCAGGGGGCCACGGCGTCCGGCGGATCCATGAGGTTGAGCACACCATTCAGCAGCCCCACTGCGGCTGACAGGATGATGGCGGCGGCGACCGCGAGCGTTTCCCACTTCCCCATGGCCGGAGGGTAAGCCCCTCCGGCCTGGGGCGGCAAGCTACACAGTGCACAAGACAGTGTCGCCGCGCCGCGTGCACCGGCGCTGCCGGTTCCACTTCACGGGCTTGCCGGGGATGTCCTGGCGGACGGCGCCGGCGCAGAACGGGAAGCCAGGCGCGACTTCGCAGGGGATCTGGCCGCAGCCGCTAACAGCGCCCAGCACGACCGCCGCGAGACAGGAATATACAGTGGTCCTGAGGCCGAAAATCCAGCGGATTTCGGCGCTCAATATTCCTTTCCTTATCTTCAACAGGCTGATCGCCTTGAGGTTGAATCGGGCCTGCAAAGCCGTGGACGCCGGTTCGATTCCGACCCCAGCCTCCATTCGTGTTCAGCGATTCGTGTTCTCCCATC
>JAIEQK010000287.1 GCA_019747795.1 Gammaproteobacteria bacterium
GGCGTATTGTAGGGCCGATTTCAATCGGCCAATGCCGCGGCGCTCGAAGCCGTGCATGGCGGGTTGAAACCCGCCCTACAGGCTCATTTCCTCCCACGCCCGCGAGCGCCACCTGGCCAGCATCAGCACCCCGACCAGGCTGACGTAGGCCACCGCGGCGGCCCAGCCGCCGGCGGCGCCGAAGCCGTACTGGGGCAGGAAATCGACGAAGCCCTGCCCGGGGGCGAAGGCCAGGCTATGGGCGAGCGGCACGAAGAAGCACCAGGAGAGCCCCAGGATCAGGAGCGCCGGCACGGTCGCATCGCCGGCGCCGCGCAGGCAGAAGCTCGCGCCGAGGATCATGCCGTCGAAGAGCTGGTAGGCGCCGGCCAGCCACATCAGCGTCACGCCGATGCGCACCACGTCCGCGTGCAGCGGATCCGAGGGGTCGATGAAGAGCGAAACCGTCCACGGCGATACCAGCCCGAGCAGCAGCCCCAGCCCGCCCATGTAGGACATGGCGATGAGGATCACGCGGTTGCCGAGCCTGCGCGCCCAGGCGCGCGAGCCCGCGCCGATGGACTGGCCGACCAGGGTGGTGCCGGCGAGCGCGATGCCGATGGCCGGCATGTAGGCGAGCGAGGTCAGCATCATCACCACCTGCGAGGCCGCGCCGTCGGCCGGCGAGAGCTTCACGATCATGAGCTGGAAGAGCGCGAAGCCGAACAGGTCCGCGGCGAGCCCGATGCCCATCGGCAGCCCCAGGCGGAACTGGCGCAGCAGGCTGGTGAGATTTAGGCGCCAGGTGAGGCGCGCGCGATAGCGGGCGAATTCCGGCGCGCCGAGGAACAGCGCGAGCGCGCACACCAGACCCGCGCCGGTCGCGCAGTTGGTCGCCCACGCCGCGCCCGGCACGCCCCACTCGAAGCGGAACACGAAGAGCCAGGCGAGCAGCGCGTTGACCGTGAGCGTGACCAGGTTGATCACGAGCGTGAGGCGCGCGTGCCCGGTGCCGTTGAAGAAGCCGAGCACCGCCCACAGCGCGACGCCCAGGCCCGCGCCCAGCATGCGCGGCTGCCAGAACTGCAGCGCCAGCGTCTGCACCTCGCCCTCCAGCGCGAAGGGCGCGAGCAGGCGCGCGCCCGACAGGCCGAGCAGCACGAACAGCGGCGCGGTGAAGAGCGAGGCCCACAGCGCCACCCAGGTGGCGTGCGAGGCCCGCGTCCAGCGCCGCGCGCCGTGGGCCTGCGCGACCACGGTCTGCACCGCCATCGCCACCCCGCCCAGGAGCCCGATGAAGACGATCACCAGCCAGTGCACGGCACCCATGCCGGCCATGGCGATGCTGGAGATGTGGCCCACGAACCAGGTGTCGGTCAGGTTGAGCCCGGCCTGGATGGCGCTGTTCAGGATCAGCGGCCAGGCGAGCGAGAACACCGCGCGGCCGTCGATCTGGGGCCGCCCGTCGGCATCGAAACGCTGCGCGGGCAGGACTGGGCGGCTCGGGGTGTGCATGGGGCCGGAGAGTGTACCCGCGGCCGAGGTCCGGCGCGTGTCCGCCGCTTGCGCCGATCGCGGATTGGGCGGCGCGAATGCGTGTGACAAGCTGTCACGGCGCGCGGCGCGGCGTTGCCAGCGACGCCGTGGCTGCCGACAATTCCGCCTTCAACGCTCCCGGAGATTCGCGATGGATTACGACGTTCTGATCGTCGGCGCCGGCTTCGCCGGCATGTACATGCTGCACCGCCTGCGTGGCAGCGGCTACTCGGCCCAGGTGCTCGAAGCCGGCGACGGCGTCGGCGGCACCTGGTACTGGAACCGCTACCCGGGTGCGCGCTGCGACGTGCAGAGCATCGACTATTCCTTCTCCTTCAGCCCCGAACTCGAGCAGGAGTGGGAATGGAGCGAGAAGTACGCCACGCAGCCCGAGATCCTGCGCTACGCCAACCACGTGGCCGACCGTTTCGACCTGCGCCGCGACATCCGCTTCGGCACGCGGGTCCTGCGCGCGAGCTTCGACGACCGCCTGGGCCTGTGGCGCGTGACGACCGCGAAGGGCGAGACCTTCAGCGCGCGCTACTACATCATGGCCACCGGCTGCCTGTCGGTGCCGAAGGACATCGACATCCCGGGCCGCGAGACCTTTGAGGGCCGCACCTATCACACGGCGAACTGGCCGCGGGACGGGGTCGACTTCAGCGGGCAGCGGGTGGCGGTGATCGGCACGGGCTCGTCCGCCATCCAGTCCATTCCGATCATCGCGCGCCAGGCCGCCCAGCTGACGGTGTTTCAGCGCACGCCGGCTTTCAGCCTGCCGGCCGGCAACCGCCCGCTCGAAGCCGACGAAGTGCGCGCGGTGAAGGCGAGCTATCCCGCGCACCGCGAAGCCTCGCGCCACTCGGTGTTCGGTGTGCCGGACCTGGTGGCGGAGAAATCGGCGCTGGAAGTGAGCGAAGCAGAGCGGCGCGCGGTCTACGAGCGCGGCTATGCGAGTGGCACCCTGAACCAGATGCTGCTCGCCTTCACCGACCTCCTGATCGACGCCCGCGCCAACGACACCGCCGCGGAGTTCATGCGCGAGAAGATTCGTACCATCGTCAAGGACCCCGCCACCGCCGAGGCGCTCTGCCCGCGCGACTTTCCCTTCGGCACCAAGCGGCCCTGCCTCGACACCCAGTACTACGAGACCTACAACCTGCCACACGTGTCGCTGGTGGATCTGCGCAAGACCCCCATCGAGACCATCACGGCGCGAGGCGTGCGCAGCGGCGGCACCGAGCGCGAGTTCGACGCCATCGTGTTCGCCACCGGCTTCGACGCCATGACCGGCGCGCTGGTCAATGTCGACATCCGCGGCGCGGGCGGCCTGGAGCTCAAGGACAAGTGGGCCGACGGCCCGCGCACCTACCTCGGCCTCGGCATCGCGGGCTTTCCCAATTTCTTCACCATCACCGGGCCCGGCAGTCCGTCGGTGATGAGCAACATGATGGTGTCCATCGAGCAGCACGTGGAGTGGATCGCACGCTGCCTGGATTTCCTGCGCGATCACGGCTACGAGCGCATCGAGGCGACGCCCGAGGCCGAGGCCGCGTGGGTCGCGCACGTCAACGAAGTGGCCGACGCGACGCTCTTCCCCAAGGCCAACTCCTGGTACATGGGCGCGAACGTGCCGGGTAAGCCGCGCGTGTTCCTGCCCTACATCGGCGGCGTGGGGCCGTATCGCGCCAAGTGCGACGAAGTGGCGGGCGCGGGCTACGCCGGGTTTCGCCTCGAGAGCGGGGTCGAGGCGCGGCAGGCCGCCGGGGGCTGAACTCAGCGCGCCACGCGTCCGCCGTCCACCGCGAGGTTCTGACGCGTCATCCAGCCGGCGTCCGGTCCCACCAGGAAGGCCACGACGCCGGCGATGTCCCCCGGCGTGCCGAGCCGCGCCAGCGGCGTCTCCGCGGCGAGCGCCTCGCGCGCCGCGGGGTCGTCCACCACCTCGCGCAGCATGTCGGTGTCGGTGAAGCCCGGTGACACCAGGTTCACGGTGATGCCGCGTGGCGCGGCTTCGCGCGCGGCCACGCGGCAGAACTGCTCCACCGCCGCCTTGGTGCCGAAGTAGCAGGCCCCACCGGCCATGTTGGCCAGCGTGCCGATGGTCGACACGCACACGATGCGTCCGCCCGGCGCCATCGTGCGCAGGGCCGCCTGCAGGCAGAAGAAGGTGCCGCGCGCATTGACCGCGAAGCTGCGGTCGAAGTCCGCTTCGCTGAACTCGGCCAACGGACCGAACACCGCGTGCCCCGCGTTGGCGACAAAGATGTCAAGGCGCGCGAAGGCGGCAAGCGTGGCCTGGAACAATCGCTCGCGATCCTCACGCAGCGCGACGTCGGCGCGTACCGCCAGCGCCTGCCCGCCATGTGCTTCGATGGCGGCGACGGTCGCCGCGGCGGCGGCGGCGTCCTGCCGGTAACCAAGCACCACCTTCGCGCCGTCAGCGGCGAGACGTTCGGCGATGGCGCGGCCGATGCCGCGCGCGCCGCCGGTGACGAGCGCGACCTTGTTCTCGAGCGTGGGCATCGATGCGCTCCCGCGGGTGTGAGGTCGGGCAGTACACACCGCGCGGCATCGCGCCGCCTCCCGTTACTTGCGCACAAGTTTCGAGACGCGCGCCGACGGGCGCGACGTTAGTGTGCGCGCCTCGATCCACGGAGCGCACAGCCATGCACACATTGAAAGACCAGGTCGCCCTCGTCACCGGCGCGAGTTCCGGCATAGGCCGCGCCACCGCGCTGCTGTTCGGGCAAGAGGGCGCGAAGGTGGTGGTGAGCGCGCGACGCGGCGCGGAACTCGAAACGCTGGTCGCCGAGATCGCGGCCGCCGGCGGCGAGGCCGCGGCGCTCGCTGGCGACATACAGAACGAAGAACACGCGGCCGCGCTGGTGACCCTCGCGCGGGAGCGCTTCGGCGGGCTCGACATCGCGTTCAACAACGCGGCCACCACCGGCGCGGCCTGCGACACGCCGTCCTTGAGCCGCGCGGACTGGCAGACGGTGCTGGACACCAATCTCACCGCCGCCTTCCTCGGCGCCAAGCACCAGCTGCCGGCGATGCTCGCACGCGGCGGCGGTTCGCTCATCTTCACCGGCACCTTCGTCGGCTACACGGTCGCCTTCGCCGGCATGGCGGCCTACGCCGCGAGCAAGGCCGGGCTCATCGGGCTGACCAAGGCGCTGGCGGTGGAATTCGGCGCGCGTGGCGTGCGGGTGAATGCGCTCCTGCCCGGCGGCGTGGACACACCCATGGGTCGCAGCTTCGCGCCGACCGAGGAGGCGATGGCCTACGTGCGCGGCATCCATGCGCTGCAACGCACGGCGCAGCCGGAGGAGATCGCGCGCTCGGCGCTGTATCTCGCCTCGTCGGCTTCGAGCTTCACCACCGGCAGCGCGATGCTGGTGGATGGAGGGGTGTCGGTTTATCGAGGGTGAGGAAGATAAAATTCGTGTAGGTCGGACTTCAGTCCGACATTCGTTCCACGACTTCGAGTGGGCTCTGGAATCGAATATCGGACTGAAGTCCGACCTACAACGAATGTCGGGTTGAAACCCGACCTACAGAGGCAGTGTACGGCGGTCGGTCAGTACCCCAACTCCGTCGCCGCGCGCTCCAGCACCACCGGCACCGACCACGCGGTGCGCGCGAGGCGGATGTCGTCGCTGCGGCCGCTGGCGTAGAGGCCCGAGGCGCTCATCCAGAAGGCCACCGAGCGCATCGCGTACAGCGCGTTGTAGTAGCGGCAGCGCTGTTCGTCGATGGTGAAGCCGGTCTGCGCTTCGTAGTCGCGGAAGAAGGCGTCGCGGTCAACGAGGTTGGACAGCAGCGGCGTGCCTTCGCGATTCAGGTCCGACAGCACGTAGGCGACGTCGTACATCGGGTCACCCAGCACCTGCAGCTCCCAGTCGAGCACCGCAGAGATGCGGTCGTCGTGGATCAGCAGGTTGCCGGTGCGGTAGGCGCCGTGCACCAGCACCACCTGCTCGCTCTCGGGCGCATTGGCCTCGAGCCAGGCGATGAGATCGGTCAGTATCGGCTCCGGCGGATGCTCCGACAGCGCGATGAGCTCGCGCCACTTGGCGATCTCGCGCAGGGCGAAATCGCGGCCCTTGGCCGGCACGCCCAGGAAATCGAGGCCCGCCGCGCGCCAGTCGAGCGTGTGCAGGGTGGCGAGTGTGGAGGTGAAGCTCGCCGGCAGCGAGCCGCGATCCGCCGCCGCCTGGTAGAAGGCGCGACCGTCGCGCCCCCAGGGACTCGGACAGGTGCCGGGCACCTTCTCCATCACCAGGAAGGGCTGGTCGAGGATCGCCGTGTCGTCTTCGTACCAGTACACCTTGGGCGTCGCGAGCGGCGTGCTCTCCAGGCACTTCAGCACGCGATACTGCTCTTCGAGACTGGACAGATGACGCAGCAGGGTGTTGCCCGGATCGCGGCGCAGGCAGAGCCCGAGCGTCACGTCGCGACCGTCCTCGCGGTAGTTCAGATCGAACAGCCAGGTCTCGTGCGACCAGCCGACCGCGATGCGCTTGACGTCGGCGAGCGCGAAGTCGCGACCGGCAGGCAGGCGGCTCTTGAGGTAATCGAGGATGCGACCTTCGAGCCGCGCGTCGGTGGTGGCGCTCATGCGGCGTACACCATGCGTCGATCGATGCTCGCGCGCAGCGTTCTGCGCACCCGTCCGAGCAGCGCGTCGAAGCGCGCGTCACCGAGCGCCGCGCGCTCGGCGTAGAGCGCGTTGATGAAGTCGCACAGCGCCTGGGTGTCGTGGGTGCCTGCCAAGGCCGCGAGCGCAGCGGCCACCCGCGCCGGCAGCGGCGCGTGCTCGGCATCCGCCCGCAGTTCGTCCAAGAGCGCGTGCATGTCGGCCTCTTCGGCGGCGCGATGCACGGCTTCGAGTCCGAGCTGGCGACCGAGCTTCTGCAGCACCACCGCGGCCATGAAGGCCTGGGTCTTGGGATACTCGCCCTCTACCGCGGGACCGATGTCGCGCTTCAAGGTGGTGGCGATGCGTTCGAGCAACTGATCGGGATTCATGCGCGGTCGTGGTCCTGCTGGGTTACGGGTGGATCAGTCGCCGACACTCATCGGCGTCAGCGTGCGCGCCTGCTCGCGCAGCTTGAATTTCTGGATCTTGCCGCTCGGCGTGCGCGGAAAGGCGCTGATGATCTCGAGCCGCTCGGGCAGGTACTGCTTCATCATGCGGCAGGAGACGAGGTATTCGACCATGCCGCGGAAATCGAGGCTCGCACCCGGCTTCAGCGACACGAAGGCGCAGCCGCGTTCGCCGAGCCGCGGATCGGGCATCGCGACCACCGCCGCGTCCTCCACCGCCGGATGGCGGTAGAGCAATTCTTCGACCTCCACCACCGGCACGTTCTCGCCGCCGCGAATGATGATGTCCTTCGAACGCCCGGTGATGCGGATGTAGCCGTCGGCGTCCATGCGCGCGTTGTCACCCGTCTCGATCCAGCCCTCGGCGTCGACGCCGTAGGCCTCGGGCCGCTTGAGATAACCGACGAAGGTCGTCGCGCAACGCGCCTGCAGCCGCCCTTCGACGCCGGGCGGCAGCGCCCGGCCCTCGTCGTCGATGACACGCACCGCCTGGTGCGGCAGCGCGCGGCCGTCGGTATCCAGCACCTTCTCGGCGGGATCGCCGGGATAGGTCGCCGTGGTGATGCCCATCTCGGTCATGCCCCAGGCGCTCATCACGTACATGTTGGGGTGGGTCTTCTGCGCGTCCTCGACCAGCACGCGCGGAATCGGCGCGCCGGAGCACAGAAAGAGCCTCAAGCTCGAAGTGTCGTAGCGCCGCGCGGCCTCGGTGCGCACCAGGTCACTCAGGAAGGGCGTCGAGCCGAGCGTCAGCGTGCAGCCCTCCTCGGCGATGAGCCGCGAGGCCTCCACCGGCTCCCACACATCCTGCAGCACGCACTTGGTGCCGTGGAAGATGGAGAACAGCACGGCATAGAGAAAGCCGGTCTGGTGCGCGAGCGGCGAGCCCATGTAGATCACGTCGTCGCGCGTGAAGTGGAAGAGCTCGGTGGCAAGCAGGATCTTGCACATCAGCGTGTTGGCGGTGTGCATCACGCCCTTGGGCGTGCCGGTGGTGCCCGAGGTGTACATGATCTCGGTGACGTCGTTCGGGCCCATGCGCCGCACGCGGAACAGCGCCGCCGTGTCGGTCTCCGCTTCCCAGGCAGGCGCCAGCAGGCAGGCCTCGAAGCTCGAGACCGGATCGGGGCCGCCGACCACGAACACATGGCGCAGCGCCGGCAGCGCGGCGCGCAGGCCCTGCGCCATCGCCGGATAGTCGAAGCCGCGGAACTCGCGCGGCACGACCCACACCTTGGCCTCGGCGAAACCCAGCATGTATTCGAGTTCGCGCTCGCGGAACACCGGCATCAGCGGGTTGATCACCGCGCCGATGCGCACGCAGGCGACGTACAGCACGGCGAAGTGCCACCAGTTCGGCAGCTGCACCGCGACCACGTCGCCGCGCTCGACGCCGTGCGCGGCGAGTCCCGCCGCGACCCGCACCGAGAGGCGCTGCAGTTCGGCGTAAGTCATGCGCGTCTCGCTGCCGTCCATGCTGCTGCGCCCGACGATGGCGATGGCGTCGGGGCTCGCGGCGGCGGCCTCGTCCAGCGCGTCCGCGAAGGAACGGTTCAGCCACAGGCCGCGGCCGGTGAGAAAGTCGATGCGCGCCTGGCTCAGCTGGGCCTGGAAATCCATAGTTCCTCCCTGAGGCTTGGTGTCAGGCGCGACGCTCGCGCGCGAGCCGCGCCCAACGATGCACCGGCCACATGTCCTGGTCCTCGCCCCACGCGGTGACGCCGTCGATGTCCCAGCGAATGAGGCTGTTGACGTCGATGAAGGTATGGCGATTGAGGATGATGCGGCTGACCGGCACGCCGACCGCGCGCAGTTCGCGGCCCTCGGCGTCCTGCGCGGTCAGGGTGATGCGCGTCACCCAGTGCTCGCGCGGACAACGTTCCACCACGCGTTCGCCGCCGGCGAGGCTCACCGTGCGCCCGTCGCGGCGCAGGAAGCCGTAGGACACCTTGTCGCCTTCCGGCCGCACGTTGGTCACGGCGAGGAAGCCGTGCGCCGCGTCGGCCGCACCGGTGACATAGGCGGCCTGGCGCGGACGATCCTCGGGCCGTCGGCCCCAGGTGCGATCGCGCATGCCGATGCAGTCGATCGCGATGCGCTCGCCGTGCAGCACGATGTGGCCGGTGACGCGGCCGAACTGGTCGAAATGATGGGCCGAGCCGAAGGTCGAGCCGACCGCGGTCAGCGGCTCGGGCGGCATCACGCCTTCGAACACGAGGTCCGCCTGCAGGCGATCACCGTCATCGTAGCCGAGCGCGTAGCGCCGCGCGGGCTCCAGCACCTTGATCGACACGCCGTTCGGCAGCCGGCAGTCGGAGAGATCCTGGTCGCGCGGCAGCTGCAGCGCGGAGTAGTTGGCCGAGTACAGCACCTCCCACGGCAGGTACGCGCCGTCGTCCCACACCCACGCGCCGCCGGCGACGGTGCCGATGTTCGGCCGGAACATGTTGTAGAACCAGCCGCCGAGCTTGCGCTCGGGATGGTGGAAGGAGAACCAGGCGGTTTCCGTCGCCCACCAGTCGTCGCCCATCTCGGCGAAATGGAAGCGGTCGTCCTGTGCGGTGAACTGTCGGTCGGCCATGGGGTGTCCTCTGCGTTGGCGGGCGCGGGACCGACTGGGGCCGACCGCGCTCGGCGGGGCAGCATTATAGGCGGGCCACGCCGACAGCGACTCCCCGTATCGGGGAACGTGGCAATCAGGCGCGCAGATTGAGGAACACCAGCACCCACAGCGCGACGAGCACGCCATTGCTCGCGCCGAAGGCGAACGCGCGGTGCGCGACGCGGTTGTAGGTGAGATGGATGAAGCTGTGCAGGCCGCGCAGCGCGACATAGGTCCAGGCGAGGGCCACCATCGTCGGCGTGACCTCGGCGGCCACGTAGGCCAGCAGGCAGCCGACGTAGCACAGCACGGGGAACTCGAGGAGGTTCATGTAATTGCGGTTGGCCAGGCTGACCGCCGGCGGGACGCGCGCCGATTCGCCGAGGGCGAAGTCGTCGATGCTGACCGTGCCACGCAGGGCGGCGCGCACGCGCGTGACCGGGATCAGCACCTGCACCAGCGCGGTCAGCGCGGCGAGCACGAACAGCGGGTGGAGGATCGCGACGTCCTGCATGGCGGGGCACTCCTTGACGGGTCGAACGAGCATATACGTCCCATCGCCCAGGCCGGGCGCTCCCCTTTCAGGCGATCAAGCCCGCGGGCGCGGCTGCCTATACTGCGCGACCAGGCTCATCGCGCGGAGGCGCTTAGGCTCGCAGCCATGCCAGACACCGCGCACATCGAAGGCCCCCTGCCGGAAACGACGCTCGGCGCCGGCCTGGCCGCGCTGCTCGGCGAGGTGCTGCCCGCGGCGCGCGGGTTGCAGGTGTCCGATCTGAAGCGCACCACCAGCGGCCTGTCCCGCGAGAACTGGGTGTTCGAAGCGCGTTGGCGGGACGAGGAAGGCGCGCGCCGGCAGCGCATGATCCTGCGTCGCGATCCACCTGCGAGCCTGCTGGTCACCGACCGCGCGTGGGAGTTCCGCGTGCTGCGCGCGCTGGAATCGACCCCCGTGCCGGCGCCGCCGGTGCGCTGGGTCGATGCCGACGGTGCGCGCTTCGGCGCGCCGGCGATGCTGATGGACTTCCTGGACGGCGAGTGCGACTGGTTCGTGCTGGGCGGCGCGCGTCCGCTGGCCGAGCGGGTCGCACTCGGGCGACGCTTCATCGATCTGCTGGCCGCCATCCAGGCGGTCGACTGGCGCACGCTCGGACTGGGCGACGCGCGTCCGGAACAGGCCTACGGCGCTCACGCCGAGCTCGACTTCTGGCAGGCCGAGTACGAGCGCGTGCGCCTCGAGCCGCTGCCCGAAATGGATCTGGCGCTGGCCTGGCTGCGCGAGCACGCCCCCGTGGCCCAGGCTGTCGTGCTGGTACATGGCGACTTCAAGCCCGGCAACGCGCTCCTGGTGGGTGAGCGCATCAACGCCATGCTCGACTGGGAGACCGCGCACCTGGGCGATCCGCTGGAGGACCTCGGCTGGATCACCAATCCGCCGCGCGCGCGTGAACAGCAGATCGCGGGCGCCTGGACGCGCGCCGAGATTGTCGCCGCTTTCACCGCCGCGACCGGCTTCGAAGTCGAGCCACGCGCGCTCCGCTGGTGGAACGTGTTTTCCTGCTGGAAGCTTTCGGTGATCGTGCTGACCGGGGTCGCTGCCTTCACCGCCGGCACCATGGACCGCATCTACCACGCGCCCGCCTGGCTCGTTCAACAAATGCTCGCACTGATGGAGGCATGACATGCGCCCGACCGTTCACGAGCAGCTCGAAGGCATGTGTCGCATTCTCGAGACTTCGGTGGCGACCGAACTCGGCAACGCCTACACCCAGGAGACGCTGCGCGGCGTGGTCGCCAACCTGCGCATGCTCGATCGCGCCTGGCCGCGCCTGCTGCCCTTCCTGCACTGGGACAATGACGCGATGCGTGCGCTTTTGGCCGACGCGCGCGGCGTACTGACCGGCGACGCGGCGCGCGAGTTGACCGCGGCGCTCGACGCGCCGCCGGCCGATCCCTTCGATTTCGACGCCGCCGACGCGCTGAACGAGCGCCTGCGTGGCCTGCTCGGCGAGGCGCTGCGCGGACCGGCGGCGCTGCGCGCGCGCATCGCCGCCCATCTCGCCACCCGCGCCGAGCGCTTTCCACTGCGCATCACCGGCGCGCAACCGAAGAAGAAGACCTGAGGAAGACGCCGTGCTGACGCCCATGGACGACACCCTCTGGCACCAGATCGCCAGCACCTTCGATCACGTCGGCACGAGCGACCCACGCTTCTTCGACCGCCACTGGTTCGCCTTCTACGCGCCGGACGGCAACGGCGCCGCGCAGGTCACCATGGGCGTCTACCGCAACATGAACGTGCTGGACGGCGCGGCGGTCGTGATCCGCGACGGCCGCCAGTACAACCTGCGCGCTTCGCAGTCGCTCGGCCGCGACTTCGACACGCGGCTCGGACCGCTCGCCATCGAGGCGGTGACGCCGCTCGAAGCATTTCGCCTGACGCTCGACCAGCCTGGCCACCTGCGTGGCGAAATAGACTGGCGCGCGGTGGTGCCGCCCCACGAGGAGCAGCCGCACTTCCGTCGTCAGCGCGCGCGGGTGGTGGAGGACTACCAGCGCTTCGATCAGATCGGGCTCGCCAACGGTTGGCTCGAGACCGGCGGGGTGCGCGTGGAGGTGCGTGACTGGTGGGCCTGCCGGGATCACTCCTGGGGCGTGCGGCCGCGCATGGGCATACGTGAGCCGCGCACCGGCGAAGAAGAAGGCCTGGACCAACGCGGCTTCGCGCTCGCCTTCCTGTTCTTCTCCACCGAGGCGCTGGCCGGTCACGCGCAGTTGAACGGCCGCGAGGGCGAAGAACGCTACGTGACGGGCATGGTGCGCGACCGCGCGAGCGGTCGAGAATGGGCCATCGCCGCGCTGGAGCTCGAGGTCGCGCTGTATCCCGGCACGCGGCGCTTCGAGCGCGCGACGCTCACGGCGCGTCTCGATGACGGCACGCCGCTCGAACTCAACGCACAGGCCAACGGCCCGGCCATCGCCATGCAGGGTCTCGGCTACAGCGGTGGCTACGACGACGCCCAAGGTCTCGGCGTGTGGCGCGGCGCGCGGGTGGTCGAGGCCGACGTGTGGGACGTCTCCGCGCCGGCGCGCATCGTCTATCCCGACGGTCGCGCGAACGAGCACTGGCATCGCATCCAGCCAGTCCGCGTGACCGCCACGCAGGGCGAACACGCGAGCCACGGCCAGGGCAGCATGACGCTGGTCCTGAGCGGCAGCCTGCCGAGCCTCGGCCTCGCATGAACGGTCCCCACACGCAGGATGACGACGCGCCGCTCGCCGGGGTGCGCGTGGTGGAATTCGCGCAGATGGTCGCGGCGCCGTCGGCCGCGCTGCTGCTCGCCGACTACGGCGCGGACGTGGTGAAGGTCGAGCCTCCAGAAGGCGACAACTGCCGCAACCTGCGCTCGGCGGCGGCGAGCGCGCTGCCGGTGTCGCCGGTGTTCGTCGCCTACAACCGCGGCAAGCGGCTCGTACGCCTGGATCTGCGCAATGCTGCCGATCTCGCCAGCGCGAAGCGCCTGGTCGCGGCCGCGGACGTGCTGATCGAAGCCTCGCGTCCCGGCGCGATGACGCGCTTGGGTCTCGGGCCCGAGGCGGCGCACGCGCTCAATCCACGGCTGGTGTATGCCTCGGTGTCCGGCTTCGGCTGGTCGGAGACAGTCAGCGACAAGCGCGGCGTGGATCTGATCGTGCAGGCCGAGAGCGGCATCATGAGCATGACCGGGCCGGCCGAGTCGCCGATGAAGGTCGGCTTCACGGTGGTGGACGCCGCCACCGGGCACGCGCTGTGCCACGCGATCCTGGCCGCGCTGTTCCGCCGCGAGCGCAGCGGTCGCGGCGCGACGGTCGGCGTGAGCCTCTACGACACGGCACTGCACCTGCAGTCAGGTCCGCTGGTGGAATACCTCATGACCGGCCAGCAGGTGCCACGCAGCGGCAATTCCGCGCCGCTGTCGGCGCCCGCGGATCTGCTGCGCTGTGGCGAGGGCGCGCTGGTGATCTCGGCCTACCTGCCGGCGCACTGGCTGCGCTTCATCGAACTGATCGGCGCGCCGGAACTGGCCCACGATCCGCGCTTCGCCGAGGTGAGCGGGCGACTCGCCCATCGCGCGGCGCTCATCGCCGCACTGGAGGCGCGGCTCGCGACGCAGAGCGCCGCCGCCTGGCAGGCGCTGCTCGAACCCGCCGGCCTCCTGGTCGGCCAGGTGCGCGACTACGCGCAGGTGGTCGACTCGCCCTACACGACCGCGGCCGCGAGCATCGCGCCGGCCGGCGCGGCCTTCGGCGTGCACACGCCGGCCATGCTGGACGGTCGTCGGCGGGGCGCGCTCGAGGGCATGCGTGAATGCCGGCTCGAAGACATCGAATGGCTGTCGGCCGAGGCGCCCTCGCCGACGCCGTGAACGGTCACGCGCCGCTTCCCTAAAGGCGTGTGGCCGACACGCGGCGCCGCTGGCTATGCTGCCATCCCAACCACTCGAGGAGCGCAGCATGGCCACGTCCACCGTCGATCGTCTCGCCTTTGGCCTGCGCGGCCATCTGAACCGCTTCTCCCACGTGGTGATCAACGTGTCCGACGCCGAGCGCGCCGTGGACTTCTACGAGGCCGCGTTCCCGGTGCGACGGCGCAGCCGCATCAACGGCCCGGCGCAGCGCTACGCCGGCTTCGGCTTCGAGCGCGGTCAGTGCGTGGGGTGGGTGATGGAGAGCGTCACCGAGCCCGGGCCGCCGGGCGACCTGGTCGCGGAGTTTCCGGGACGCCTGCTGCACCTGGTGCAGTGGCTCGATCCCAAGCCCGTCGGCCAGCCCTACCGCGAGGCGAACCACGTGGGTATCTATCGCCAGAACTCGCTGGTCGGCAATCTCGACGAGGCCTACGCGCGGGTGCTCGCCGCGGGCGGCCGTCCTTACGGTCCGCCGAGCGACATCGTGCTGACGCCGGACGGCTTCAAGGTGCGGGTGTTCGGCTTTCGCGATCCCGACGGCTCGACGCTCGAGATGATCGGCGCCGAGCGCGCCGGCGGCGCGCCTTACGCCGGCATGATGCACCACTGCAATCTGAACGTGCGCAATCTCGAGCGCAGCTACCGCTTCTATCGCGACGTGATCGGCTTGGACGGCCAGGCCTACCTCGAGCCCGCCGCGCCGCAGCCGGCCGGCAACGGTTCGCTCGGCGATGCCCTCACGGCGCCGGACGGCTCGCCCTACCCCGGGCTGATGCAGTTCTCCGCGACCTTGATGGGCGTACGCTCCGACTCGCGCAGTCCGCTCGACGTGCTCGAATGGGCGATGCCGAAACCCTACGGCGAACCCTACCCGGTGGCGAACCACCTCGGCATCATCCGCGTGGGCCTGGAGGTGGACGACATCGACGCGGCGCGCGCGCGCCTCGTGGCGGCGAAGGTCGATGCGCTCGGCGCGATCGAGACCTGGGACATGGGTGACAGCGGTAAGCGGCGCGCGGTCACGTTCCGCGATCCGGACGGCATCATGCTGGAACTGGTGGAAGCGGTGCCCTACCCGGCGGTGGCGCCACCCTGGCAGTGAGACGAAGACGGTCGGGGTCCCTCCCGACACGATGCCTGCGGGGCCCTTGAACAAGGCCCCGTGGCTGGCGGCAGGGGGTGCCAGCCACGGGCAATGTTCAGGGGAGAATACCCACTAGGTGCCGAGACGCAGCATCGCCGCCTTGGTCATGTAGTTGTCGTACATCCCGCCCTTGTTGTACTCGGAGCGGTAACCGCCGGAGACCTTCTCCGTCTGGTTGAAGCGCGACATGGTGCGGCCCTGGAAGTCATGGCTGTGATACCAGGTCCAGCTCCACGCCGGCTTGCCGTTGTCCAGCACCTCGTTGTTCGCGGTCTTGTACTGACCGAAGCCCGGCTCGCCGCACTTGAACAGCTCGTTGCGACGGTCGTAGGTCAGCATCTGCGGGAACACGAAGTTGCGGGCGTCCACGTACACGCGCTTCTTGCTGTAGGGCGCGCGCGGGAAGCCGGTCGGCTCGGCCTCGAGCACCACCACTTCCGGAATGAGTTCCTTGGTGATGGTGAAGAAGGTCTTGCCATCCGGACCGCCGTGGGACTCCGGACGCCAGTTGGGCTGGTCGCCCATCCAACCGCCCTGCGAGCTGCCGAGGTAGGGCTGCCGGCCGACGATCTTGTAGTTGCCCCAGGTGAGATAGGGGTCGCCCGCCGCCCAGGCGTCGGACAGGTAGAAGTTGAGACCAGACACCAGCGGCTCGAAACGCTGGTTGGTCGGGAACCGGCGCACGCGCTTGAACGCGGGCAGGAAGCCGTAGAGGTCCGGGAACTCGCGCTGGTCATAGGGCCACACCGAGAGGAAGGCCGTGCCCTTCACGTCCTGCGGCTGGGTGAACCAGGTCGACTGGTAACGCAGCTTGTTCTTCGCGAGATCGCCCGGCAGGTTGCCGCCGTTGCTGGTGTCGGTCACACGACCCGAGGCGGCGAGTTCCGCCCACACGAGTTCGTAGTTGTAGACCACCTTGCCTTCGTTATCGACCGCGTCGGCGATGACCGCGTAGGTGGATTCGTCGTGACGGCCCCAGCTCATGGTCATGTTGGCGATGACCTGGATGCCATCGTTCACGTCCGGGAAGGGCAGGCCGCCGATCCACTGCGAGCCGTCGTCGGTGTAGACGTTGCCCACGTCGTCGACCTTGGCGCGACCCTGGTTGCGCATGGTCGCTTCGAGGAACTCGTGGGGGAACATCTTGGTGACGTCGGTGGTGGACGCCTGGATCTGGAACTTGCGATCCATCTGCTGGATTTCGATCATCAGCGCGGGATCGATGAGGTCCTGCACCAGTTCGACGTTGGTCTTGTCGATCCAGTCGCCGGTCTTCACCTTGCCCTTGGTGTAGGCCTCGATGCTGAGCAGTTCTTCCGGGTAGGCCTTGGTGATGTCGCCGGCCTCGCACATCGTCGGCCACAGCGGCGCAAGCACACCTGCAGTGGCAATGCCGCGCGCGGTCTTGTCCATGAAGGTTCGGCGGCTGTAGTCGAAATCGAATTTCCTGATATGAGCCATGGATCTTCTTCTCCCCTTGTCCTGGTAATTGCCGGCGTGACGCGTGCGACTCGTCGGCTCCGCGGTATCCAACAATGCTGGACCTTAGATTCAACTCCGAAGTGCAACACCAGTAGTTATCGAGATTCATAACATTGCTCTGGTGTCAGGAAGCCGAGC
>JAIEQK010000271.1 GCA_019747795.1 Gammaproteobacteria bacterium
TTTTTGCGTTTGCTTGGCATACTGACTCCTTACGATTGTCATGATATGCCTCGCACACAAAAAATCTGACAGGCCCGACAGCGTACGTGTTGATGCATGCCTTCCGACGCATCGGTCTGGCCGACACCTCTCGCACTCGCCTGTGCCAATGCAGTCCGTCTACGCCTGTTGCAGAATGGCGCCGTCGTCACCATGCACGCCAGAAGGGTCAGACTGACCATGAGCAGTGCCTGTCCCTACCAGGCGGAGTTCACCGCCGCCTGCCATGCCCTGGACGTCGCGGCGCGATAAGTCGCTCCTAAGAAACAGGCACCTTCACAAGCTATTAGCCGTACCGCCGACCTCGTCGGCCGCACCAGCTTGTTCGTGCCTAGACAAATCATGCCACCGATCACGCTTGCCCACGACCTCACACCCACGGCACGCATCGCCGACCTCAGCCTCACACTCGCGCAGACTCCGTGAGATATCCAGGTTGGTGCATTCTTCTCTGACATGGGAGGGACTCTCGTTGATCGGGTTCCACCATCGCACGACACTAAGACTGGCGGTATCACGCTGTTGATGGAGCGCTTACCGGAATTCGGGACCATACCGCGGCATCCACATGTAAAACCCGCCTCGCACTCAGAAACTCGAACACACCCCGCGTCGGACTGTCGATTTCACTCCCCCAATTCTTTGCGTTATTCCTTCCGCAAAAGCCGCAATCCATTACCGACGACAATGAGGCTGGCACCCATGTCCGCGAAGACGGCCAGCCAAAGGCTCGTACATCCAGCCAGGGTCAATCCGAAGAATATGGCCTTCACTGCAATGGCGAAGCTCACATTCTGACGCATGATGTTATATGTGCGATTCGAGAGGTCGATAAATTCGGGAATCTTTCGTAAGTCATCGGTCATAAGCGCAACATCTGCCGTCTCGATAGCCGTATCCGTCCCAGCGGCGCCCATGGCGAAGCCGATATCCGCCCGGGCCAAGGCCGGAGCATCATTAATACCATCGCCTACCATCCCGACAACGCCGTCTTTCGCAAGGCCAGCGATAGCCGCCAACTTATCTTCAGGTAGCAGGTCACCATAGATCTCGTCTATCCCGACAGCTTTGCCGACCGCCTTGGCCGTTTTTGTGTTATCTCCTGTGAGCATGACAGGCTTAACGCCCCTAGTTTGCAGGAGACGCACGGTCTCTCTGCTTGAGTCTCGGACCGTATCGCTAACGGCAATAACAGCCACAGCCCCACGCTCTGTTGCGAGGACAACTGCCGTCTTGGCTTGACGCTCAAACTTGTCTAACGTCGACTCGAGAGCCTGCGAGCAGATCTTCAATTCTTCGGCCAGACGATGATTTCCCAAATACCATACCGTGTCATCAATTTTTCCTTTCACGCCACGGCCTGGTAACGACTCGAACTCTTCGACGTCGTGCTTTAACTCTCCCGTATACGCTTTAACGATCGCCGTTGCTACGGGATGCTCTGAAAGGCTGTTGAGGCTTGCAGCTAATTCCAGTACCAATTCGGAAGAAACGTGATCGCTCAGCGGCTCCACATTGGTCACACTCGGCGTGCCGCGCGTCAGAGTCCCGGTCTTATCCATCGCCAAAAATTTGAGGCGATGGCCGAGCTCGAGATAAAGCCCTCCTTTGACCAAGATACCGCGCCTCGCGGCGGCAGCGAGCCCACTCGCAACCGATACGGGCGTTGAGATAACGAGCGCGCACGGGCAGGCGACGACCAGTAGCACTAACGCCATGTATATGGACGAATGCCATGGATTATCCAGCGCCAGAGGAAGTCCCAGCGCGACAAGAATGGCGGCAACCAGGACAGCCGGCGTGTAGTAGCGGGCAAACTGATCGACAAAGCGCTGAGTGGGTGCACGTTGTGCATAGCCTGCCTGGACATATTTGGCAATGCGAGCCAAAGTCGTCTCACCTGCAAGCGAAGTAATTTTAACTTCAATCGTTCCACGTTCGTTCAGGGACCCCGCATACACGGAATCCCCCACCTTCTTCTCGACCGGTAAGCTCTCGCCCGTTATTGGTGCCTGATTGACGCTTGAACGGCCATAGACAATGGTGCCGTCGAGGGCAATGCGCTCTCCAGGCTTGATGCGAGCGCGAGCGCCGATAACGATGCCGGCGACCGGGGTTTCTTTCCATAAACCATTGTCCTGCATGACCGCAACCTTCTCCGGGACCAAAGTCACCAGTTTCCGCACAGCGTCCCTAGCGCGGTCAAGGCTCATCGCTTCGAGGGCTTCTGCGATACCGAAAAGCCAAACAACCATGGCAGCCTCGGGCCACTCGCCAATCGCGACCGCACCGATAACCGCCACCGACATCAACAGATTGATGTTTATCGTGAAGCTTCGAAGAGCGATCCAGCCCTTTTTGACGGTCTCACGACCGCCAATGGCAATTGCCGCGGCCGCGCAGAGCAAGACCCAGGGTGATTTCTCGTCATTGAGATTGTAAGTGACCACTTCGGCCGTGAGCGCAAAGAGACCAGATAACGCCAAGGGCCACATTTTTTGGTGGCGAAAAGGCGTCGGCGTGTTGTCACCATCACTAGACGCCGTGCTGCCATCGGATGGCACAGCAACCGCCTCCATTCCTGCCTTTGCGATGACCGCTATTAAAACGGCGTCCTCTAGTGAGGCATGAGTCACCGATAGCTGTCGCGAAATCAAGTCGACTTTAAGTGCTATCACGCCCGGCAATTTTTCAAGTGACTTACGCAACAACTCAAACTCGGTAGGGCAGTCCATAGCCTCGATGCGGAATACTGAGGTATTTTCGGTACCCATTGGACCTCCTATCAGTCGCTATAACCCGCACTCCGACGACATCTTCACTATTTGTGTTCGTCTTCAATGTACATACGCAATCGGTCGCCCCTTTTGGGCTCTACTTCCAAATGCGTATCGAAGGTCGGGATCTGACCGTCGTGGCTATGCAATCCATGAGACCCGAGAAGTAGACTCTTGTCCGCGCGCACCTTACCTTCTGCATCGAGCAGTTCGATCCGTATTCGCGCTGGCTTCATGCTCACTATCTCCGTTCGCCTAGGCGGGTCGACGTGCACCGCTCCTGAGATCGCAATTGCGCTTCCGGCCCGCTTTACCACTACGTCCTTCAAAATGCCGAGGTCCGGTCGCGTCTGTATGGTTGTTACCGGAACGTCAAGGGCGTCCTCCGTACCTTCTACCTGCGTCGCATCCGCCGGCGCCATCGCGAGAGTGACCGCGAGCATGACGACTAGAGCGAGGCCCTGCATCCGGCTCGTCGCCATGTCGGCAAGTTTTGCATTAATCGATTTCATTAGCGTTTGCCCCTAAACCCACTTGCGCGGTCCTTCCATATACCAATCGATGAATCGCTGGCAGTACTAGGAGTGACAGCACGGTCGCCGTGATGATTCCGCCAATGACAACCGTCGCTAGCGGACGCTGGACCTCGGCGCCAGTTCCCACATTGAGCGCCATAGGTAGAAATTCCAAGGAGGCGACTAGAGCGACCATAAGCACCGGCCGCGGCCGCATAAGAGGACCTTCAGGGATCGCGGAATCAAACGCACGACCCTTCACGAGATATTGTGTAGAGGCCGAAACCATGACGACGCCGGTTAATACGGCGACGCCAGACAGAGTGATGAAGACAACGCCAGCGGAAATGGATAGTGGGGCATCTTGCCACCAAAGCCCGACTACGCCCCCGCTCAACGCGGGCGGAACGCCACTAAAATCGATAAGTGCTTCTTTTGCTGACCCGAAGGTCGTCATCAAGAGCCCGAATATCATCAGTTGGGTTAAGGGAACCAGCAGCTGCAATCGCGCAGCCGCCGACGCCATCTGCTCGAAGGTGCCGCCATACTGCAACCAATAGCCGCTTGGCGGCTTCACCTTCTCACTAATTCTGCCCATGAAAAAATCTCCACCGAGTCAAAAGACAAAGTGACGCGACACGACGTCGCGCGGGCTCCCTGACAAGGCCCGTAGTCGGTAGAGACTTAAACTTGGAGAACGACTGTCCGCCGTTCGCGGATTTTTGAATCGAGCGGGTGTTGTGGGATTAAAGGCGGATGGTCAAGAACCAGCAGAGCGATCGCCACCGATCGGGTCGTGGCAGGTACAACTAGGCTGGGGGATGCCGGAAGCTCCGTTAGCCAAGCCCGATCGTAACAATCCCTCGAACTGGTCGCATTGGCCGTGGGAAGAATTACGTCAAGACAAGAGCCGCAATGTGTGGACTGTTGTGAAACCGTGCGGGCCGATGAACTTGCCTCCTTGCCTATAAAGGCCGAGCACTTCGAACTCACCGAATATTCCACGGTGGCGTGCCCGGCTCCGTTCACACACAGGACCTTTTCCCCCAATTCGAACCCTGCTGCCACGGAGGCCAAACCCATGGTCAGCAGCATAACGCAGCTGACATAGCGCGCCAGATTTCGGAAGGAGCTGAGCATTGCCAATATGTATAGCATGTAACTGTGTCGCCGAACAGTCCCAGGGCGGACCCGCAAAGTTCCGCAGCAGCTAATTACCATCGGCCCAGAAGAAAGCAAACTTTAAGCTTGGGCCGCTGTGAGTGAACCTGCCCCGCTATTTAGCCCGGCTATCTCACTGTAGAGGGAAACTGCGCTAAGACGCCGAGTCGAGCGGGTGGTGGCTGGAATTCGGGCGAGCGGCGGGGTATGCGTTCGATGAGGGCGGTCATGGGCAGACACCACCCCCACCGAGCGCGTTGGCGGCGGGTCGGATGGCGAGTCGAGGTGTCTGGTTCGTGGGGTGCGGCTTAACGCGCTGCGACCTGCAAGTGTATGGCGCCTGCGAGAGTGCGGGCCGCCGGCGCCTGCACTTTCGAATGCCGGCGATCGCCCCGATGATGCGGAACCGACCCTGAATGCTGGCGTTGTAGAAGGGGTGTGGCGCGTTCAGCTCCTTGCATATGGCGCCGCGGCGGTCGAAGTTCCCCGTCAGCGCCTTGGTGGGGCGCGCCGTACATGCGTCCGAAAGCCCGACGCCACCGGCCGCGACCGACCGCCGAGCGTGTACAAAGGCCGCTAGGCAGTTGGCGTTCTCGACCGCAGGATTCTCGCCCTCCACGGCCTTCAGGAAAAGCCCGCAGGCCACGCTTCACCTGATGCGTCTTGTCGCCGGACATTTTGTGCACTTTGTCGATGAGTACCTTCTCACGGTCGGCTATGTCTCGATTGTGGTCCAGACCGCCAGTCTTTGCCGCAGCATGACGGCTCCTCACCGGCATCGACGTCGTCGGTTCATGACGCTGCCTGTTCTGAGTGTGCGGTGCCACTCGCGGTAGGTACAGCGCCTGTTCGCATCAAATGAAACTTATAGTATGTAGACCCAAAAGCGTCACGCTCGTCCCATTTGTCCCATGGACATCCGGGTGCGAGTCGGCCGCAATTTGAAGAAATATCGCCTGGAAACCGGCATGTCCCAGGAAGCCTTGGCGTTTGAAGCCGGCTTGCATCGCACGTATGTGAGCGGCGTCGAGCGGGGCGTTCGCAATCCCACCGTCAAAATCATCGCCACGCTCGCGGACGTGCTGAAGGTGCCGCCCAGCCGCTTGCTCGAATGACTTAAACACCTGGGTCTGCGGTGGCCTATCTCGGCCCTACCGCCCGGAGCATTATCCGCCGTGCCGCCGGTGTTCAACACCGCCGGAGTCGGCTTTTCTTGCAGGTTTTGTCCGCCGCCCGGCCCGCACAGCGTTTGGCCGAGCACTATACACGGCCGTCCATCAGAGGCCGTGCTGGATGCACCTCTCAACTTGAATACGTGACTTATAGTATGTAGATTCATAGTCGTCATAGCATCACAAGGAGCCCCCACATGCTGGACGACGATGCGTCCTTGGATACTCATCAATCGGTCTATCGAGAGCACCTCCTCGAACACCTGCTCATTGGCGAGCTCCTCAAATTCGCTTGGCTGAATCGGCAGGCGGAGTTGGAAGTTTCCCGACCGGAGCTGGATCGCGGTGGGTTCGATATCGTCCTTGAAGCGAATGGAGTTACGCGTCATGTCCAGCTGAAGTCCTCGGCAACCGAGGCCAAGACCGCGCTACAGAAGCTCCACACCGGCCTCGCGCTCAAGCCGTCTGGGTGCGTGATTTGGACGCGCTTTGACCGCGCAACCCTCGCCCTCGGTCCCTTCTTCGTCTTTGGCGGACGCGCCGGCGAGCCACTTCCTTCCTTGCAAGATCTCCGCATTGCCAAGCACTCCAAAGGCAATGCTCAGGGCGAGAAGAAAGCGCGGCCCAACATTCGCGAAGTTCGTAAAGGCGCCTTTCGTCGGGTCGAGACGGTCGGCGAACTGTATCAAGAATTGTTTGGAGCCAGACCTTAAGCCGCCATCCTGTACGCATCCGGCCTTGACGCGGCATCGTTCGCTTCTCGACGGACCTCAAGAACTCAGATTGTAATCCGCTGTTTCTTCCGCCTTTCAAAATCCGTGAGGGGGGGTACACAAACGCCCTCCCGAGACCGTAAGCTGCGCTTGCCAGCTCACCCCCTACAGCACTTTTTCAATGCAGTGCTGTGCCCGCGCCGCGGTTGGCGTGGGAAGAACCCGAGGGGACTGTGTATGGCGCTTTTCGTTGTTTATCGATCTCCCGACAGCCTGACGCCTTACGCGCGCAATGCGCGGAAGCATTCGAAGCGTCAGATCAAGAAGCTTGCGGCTGCAATTGAAGCGGTCGGCTTCACCACTCCGATTCTGATCGACGGGTCGGGCCAAATTCTGGCCGGCCATGGGCGGCTGGAGGCGGCCCGCCAGGCCGGGTTGTCATCGATACCGACTATCACACTCTCAGGCCTGACTGACGCCCAGAAGCGCGCAATTCGGATCAGCGACAATCGGCTGGCAGAGCTGGCGTCCTGGGATCTAGAGGTCTTGAGTGCAGAGATCGAAGCTATCCTCGACCTCGATGTTGACTTCGATGCGACATTGACTGGATTCGATACGGGCGAACTTGACGGCCTCCTTCAGTCGCGTCGTCGCCGTCCTAGCGAAGACGCGCTCGATCAGGCGCCAGCCCCCCTTCTGGACCAGCCCCCCCTATCCCGTCCCGGGACGACATGGATCCTAGACCGGCATATCGTCGTCTGCGGAGACGCTCGGGACGCTCGGTACTACGACAACCTCTTGCAAGGCGAGCGTGCCGAAGCTGTATTCATCGACCCGCCCTACAACGTGCCCATCAGCGGCCACGCGCGTGGCCTCGGCGCCGTCCAGCACCGCGAATTCGCCATGGCCACTGGCGAGCTCTCCGCCGACGCTTACACAACCCTCCTCCGCACCGTCTTCGGGCACCTCGTGCGGTACTCCACAGACGGCAGTCTCCATTACATCTGCATGGACTGGCGCCATCTCCACGACGCCCAAACCGCTGCCCAAGCCGTCTATACCGAGCTCAAAAATCTCTGCGTGTGGAACAAGACCAACGGCGGCATGGGCTCGCTCTATCGGTCGAAACATGAGCTGGTCTTGGTCTATAAGGCCGGCACGGCGGCACATATCAACAACGTCCAACTCGGCGTCCACGGCCGCTATCGGAGCAACGTGTGGGACTACGCAGGCGTCAATACTTTCAAATCGGGCCGCCAGCGCGAGCTCGACATGCACCCCACTGTAAAACCCGTCGCGATGGTCGCCGACGCCCTCCTCGACTGCACCCGCCCGGGCGGCCTCGTCCTCGACACCTTTGCCGGTAGCGGGACCACGCTCATTGCCGCCGAGCACACGGGGCGCCGCGCGCGCTGTCTGGAACTCGATCCGCACTACGTCGATGTGTGCGTACGTCGGTGGCAGCAGCTGACCGGCAAAGCCGCGCTCCAGGTGACGACCGACGCGAGCCGACCGCCCGAGGTCATCCGCGCGCTTCCCCATCCATCCAATCTGCATGAGGCTGCGTCCCATGACTGACCAAGATCCCGACGGCGTCGGCTACAAACGGCCGCCGCGCCATACACGCTTTGCGCCGGGCCGCTCAGGCAACCCCAAAGGTCGTCCCAAGGGCACCAAGAACCTCAAAACCGATCTCAAGGAAGAGCTCAGCCAGCAGATCGTGATCCGCGAGGGCGACCGCCAGAAGTCGATTTCAAAACAACGTGCGATCCTAAAAAGCATGGTCGGTCGCAGTATCAAGGGCGAGCAGGCCGCCGCCAAGGCCATCTTAAGTCTCATCCAACAGTACTTCGACGACGGCGAGCAACCTCCCGACATCCTCGACGCCGACGAGCAAGCGGTACTGGCCGCGCTAAAGACCCGGCTCGCGCGAGATGACGCCGCGGGCCCGCCCCCCGTCTCGGAAGAAGCCCCCGATGAAGAATAATCGAGAGCTACTGCACGACGCTCTGCTTTGCGACTTCAATGCCTTTCTTCATCGTTCGGCGCAGAGCCTCATCGGCAGCGACAAATATCAGCCCAACTGGCACATCGACGCCATGGGGTATGCGCTCAGTCGCTGCGTCACAGGCGACACGACGCGGTTGATTATCACGGTGCCACCACGAAAGATGAAGTCGATCGCCGCCAATGTCGCGCTGTCGGCGTGGCTCTTGGCGCGCGATCCGAGCGTACAGATCATCGCGGCGTCTTATAACCATGAGCTTAGCGCCCAACTTTCTAGACAGTTTCGGAGCCTGGTGAACGAGCCGTGGTATCGGCGCGCGTTTCCCCACGTCACCTTAGTCCAAGATACCGAGAACGAGGTCCGAACCAGCCGCGGCGGCAAACGACTCGCCACATCGGTCGGTGGAAGCATGACCGGCTTGGGCGCAGACTACATCATTCTCGACGATCCCATGAAAGCCGACGACGCCATGTTGTCCACTGCCCGCAACGCAGTCGATGACTGGTACCGCAACACGGTTTTAAGCCGCCTCAATAATCAGCGTACGGGCGTTATCATCCTCGTGATGCAACGCCTGCATGTAGACGACCTCGTCGGTCGTATCCTGCAGAATGAGGGCCAGCACTGGGTCCATCTCAACCTGCCGGCCATCGCCGAGGTGCCGGCCTGCATTCCGCTTAGCGCGAACTATTCTCATCAGCGGCAAGTGGGTGATCTCTTGCACCCCGGGCGCGATACACACGAATCCCTTCATCGGCTCAAGAAGAGCATGGGCGAGATGGCGTTCTCGGCCCAGTATCAACAACGCCCTGTACCCGAGCAAGGCAATCTCCTTAAGTGGAACTGGTTCAACGTCTACGACCACGTCGCCTACGGACCGGACGGCGAGGTTGTGCAAAGCTGGGACACGGCGTTCAAGGCCGGCAGTGACAACGACTACTCGGTCTGCACGACGTGGCTTGTCAAGGGAAACAAGTACTACTTGCAGGATGTGTTTCGAGAGCGCCTCGACTATCCGCGACTGCGTCGAGAGATCACCCACCGCGCGAAACGCTTTGGAGCCAACGTCGTCCTGATCGAAGACATGGCATCCGGTCAGGCGCTCATCGCAGACATACGCTATGACAGGGATGGGATCCGGGTCATTGCGGTGGCCCCCAAAGGGGATAAGCACGACCGGTGCCACCAAGCGTCGCTCCTCGTCGAAGCGGGTCAAGTCTATCTGCCGCGGCAGGCGACATGGATGGGCGAGTTCCAGAATGAACTCATGGCCTTTCCCGCAAGCACGCATGATGATCAGGTTGACAGCTTTTCGCAGTTCTTGCTCTGGATCCGAGATCGGCAGCGAAATCGCTCGGGCAACGCTCGCGCCATCTACGGTTGACTGGACGCCGCACTAGGCTCAGATCACACTATTCAGATCACTCCACGTTTTTTGCGGCAACGCCTCAGTGCCTCACGGACATGTCGAGCGAATGGAGTGGACTTCTCTAGTGCGCTATGGCGTCATGGCCCGCAGTGGATAGTGATAGTAATCGGGCAACAGTGTGCGATCTCAAGATTCGACCGGGCCGACTCGCCAATCGACGAAACGCGCGCCGAGATCACCAACGGCTCTCGTACCACCCATGTACCCCGGCTGGTGGAACGTCGATCTGGAGCAAGACCCAATGTCACTGCAGGACGTCCTTGAGGCTGTGGAGACGCTGGCCGAGCGCGTTAGAAGCCTCGGAGGCGTGCTCAGACACGGCACTGTGGATAGCGACGACGTGGCGGCATTCGGCAGCGTGCGGTTTGATTTAGGCTGCGAGGCGCAAGCCCTCGCGCGATTCGTGCGCGACCACTCGGCGGTTACCAAAAGGTAAGCCCTGACGACTGGACTTCCCAAGCCATCAGAGCGTCATTGTCCTCAAGCCCGGTCGGGCTTTCGGCGGTGACGGTGCCCAAAGGGGGCACCCTGAACCAAAGGAGCTCGATATGGCCCAGCGCCGCCGTCAAAGCACGACCACCAAGTCCACCGCACGTACGTCTTCTCAACGCACGCGCGCGAGATCTTCGAAGTCCAAAGCCCCGCCACCGGCGCCGGCCGCGCCGCTGCCGGCGGCCTCGCGACAGACGCGCAAGGCCACGCTCATCGCGCTGCTCTCGCGCCCGGAAGGCGCGGTTCTCTCTGAGCTAACGGCTGCGACCGCGTGGCAGTCGCACAGCGTCCGGGCGGCCATAACCCACTTTCGCCAGGCCGGCTTCGTGGTGACCCGAACGCGCGATGAAGGCGGCACCGCGCGCTATCAGCTGCAGGGCGCATGACCCACCAGGGCTGGCGTCTGGCCGAGGGCGCCGCACTAGACGCGGCGCTCACGGCCTTGTCTAGATCTTCACTCGACGTCCTCCGTCGCCAATGGCAACGACACTTCGGACGGCCCGCCCCACGCGCCCTGCGCCAGGAAATGCTGATCCGCGCGCTGGCCTTCGAGAGGCAAGCGGCGCAGTCAGGCGGGTTGCCCCGCCGCGTTCGCCGTCAGCTCGAGGCAGCGAATAGTCAGGTGCCCGCCTCAATCGCGCCCGTGCAGCCCGGCACCCAGCTCATTCGCGATTGGCAAGGTCAAGCCCATCACGTCATCGTCTTACCCGAAGGCTTCGAGTACCACGGCCAACGCTACCAGTCGCTGTCTGAGATTGCGCGCAAAATCACCGGCACCCAGTGGTCGGGCCCGCGCTTCTTCGGGCTCACGTCCCGCGCCCGATGACCGCCCCGCCCGTACGCCGGTGTGCCATCTACACACGTAAGTCCTCGGAGGAGGGCCTCGAACAAGACTTCAATTCACTCGACGCCCAGCGTGAGGCCTGCGCGGCCTACATTCAGAGCCAACAACATGAAGGGTGGCGGTTGGTGCCAGCCGTGTATGACGACGGCGGCAGATCCGGCGGGACGCTAGAGCGCCCGGCGCTCCAACGGCTGCTCGGCGATATCGCGCAACGATGCGTCGACGTCATCGTCGTCTACAAGGTAGATCGCTTGACGCGATCGTTGATGGATTTCGCCAAGCTGGTCGAGCATTTCGACGCCCACGCCGTATCCTTCGTCTCCATCACCCAGCAGTTCAATACCACCACCTCCATGGGGCGGTTGACCTTGAACGTGCTCTTGTCGTTCGCCCAGTTCGAGCGCGAGGTCACGGCCGAGCGGATCCGCGACAAGATTGCGGCTTCCAAACGCAAAGGCCTCTGGATGGGCGGCTGTCCGCCCCTGGGGTATGACGTCCATGAGCGCGCGCTCGTCATTAATCCCACAGAAGCCGCGACCGTTCGACACATCTTCGAGAGATATCTGGCCCTGAAGAGCGTCGCCCAGCTCAAAGCCGAGCTGGATGCGGCCGGGATTGTGAGCAAGCGCCGACCCGGGCGAACTTCCCCGGGCGGCACCCCGATGCAACGCGGCGCCCTCTACAAGCTTCTCAGCAATCCGCTCTACGTGGGACGCATTCGGCACAAGACCGCGACCTATCCAGGGCTGCACGCCCCTATCGTCGACGAAGCCGACTGGAAAGCCGTCCAGGCCTTACTGGCGCAGCAACGAAACGAGCATCACCTGCGCCCGCATACCAAACAACCGAGCTTGCTGACCGGCTGTCTCTACGACGCCCTCGGACGCCGCCTCACCCCGACCCACGCAGTCAAACAGGGACGCCGTTATCGCTATTATATTTCACAGCCGCTGACCGCCGGCGCCACGCGAGCGCAGTGCGAAGGGGGGCTGCGGTTGCCGGCCGCCGAGCTCGAAAAGGCGGTCGTCGAGCGTCTGCGGCAGTGTCTGACGGACCGGGCATTGTTGTACACACTCGCGTCCACCGACAGCGTGTCGACCGCAGCGCTCGACGCCCTCTTCACAACCGCCGCAGCCGTGGCCGCGTCGTGGGACACGTTGCCCTCGCTGCGACGGCGCGTGCTGGTCCAGACGCTTCTCCACCGAGTGGTCGTCAGCCCTGACCAGATGACGCTTGAACTCGATGTCGCAGGCGTGTGTGCGCTGCTAGGCGCAGAGACGGTTGAGCGCCCACACGCGGTGTACGCGCCCGTCACCAGTCACTCGGTCACTTTCCCCGTGCGACTCTGCCTGACGCGTGGTGGCTTGAAGTTGGTAATGCAAGGACCTTCGCGTTCGGACACCGCGCCAGATCCGACGTTGGTGAAGCTGCTGCGTACAGCGCATGCCTACCACCGGCAGCTCGACGCGGCCGCCGAGGAGGCCACGATGCAAAGCCTGGCAGCCGACGCGGGAGTGACGTCGTCTTACTTTACCCGTGTCCTCCGCCTCGCGTGGCTGGCGCCCGACGTGACCCTCGCACTTTTGAGCGGCCAGCATCCGGCTGAGATGAACGCACTTCGACTACTGAAGCTGTCCTCACGTCTTCCCATCGACTGGCCTGGGCAGCGCCGCCTCCTCGGGATCGAGGAGCTGCGTTGACGCGGATGCCGAGGGGCGTAAGACTCAAGCCCAACAGAGCGAGCCATAGAGGCCGTCCCCACTCATCACAGCCGCATCAATAGCGCGGCGGTGCGTCGTCTCGGCACCACGCCACCGAAGTACGGTTATTGAACGAGCGGCACTCCGATCTGCCGATGAGACGAAGAGCAAGGCCGCCCACTTGAAAGATGCACTGCTCTGTCCAAAGACCAGCGCCGACCCGCATCTCGCTGTCGCTCAGCAAGAGCGGCGACGCATCGCTATTCGATCTGCTGCCTGAGCGCTAGGGTTCATTGCTTCGCACTTGCAGGACGTCGTACGTGCTGACCCATCGCGTGACGGGACACTCCGCGCGCTCATCCTGATAGGGCGCCGAATCTCGACTGATGCGCGTGCAACTCCGGACCAAATTGCGGTGGGTCAGAGACCGCACGGCCGATCCCGGAAATTGAACGGATCTGAATAGTCTCTGTGGACGGAAACGCTCGACTTGGGAAGCGCAAGCGACGGAAAGCACGCTACTTTCCAGTAGACCGAGAAAGCAATTAAATTCTTTAATTTCAATTGCTTAGGAAATGGCGGAGAGGGAGGGATTCGAACCCCCGGTACGCGCAAACGTACAACTGATTTCGAGTCAGCCGCATTCGACCACTCTGCCACCTCTCCGAAGCTGGCGTGCCGCGGGCGGGGCCTTGGATGCAAGGCGGTCCGCGGCGGGGAACACGCCGGGCGGGTTCCCTTGGGGTCGCGCATTGTAACGGAACTTACCGGGCAGCGGGAGCGTGGGGCGTGGCGGGCGGGAAACTCCGTTACCATCCCGCACGGGGTGCCACCGAGCGGCCCTGCCCGACTCTTCCAACACCAGGTTGCCAGCCTTGACCACCGAGACAGAAGTGCTTGCCGACGTCCCCTTGTTTGCGCTCATGGACGAGTCGGAGCGGGCCTTTCTCGCTGAACGCCTGCAGCGCGTGCGCTGTGAAGCGGGCCAGCAGGTATTCGCCTACGGCGACCCGGCGCGTTCGATGTACATCGTGCAGTCGGGCGAGATTGAGCTTTCGCTCCGCACCAAGACCGGCGAGAGCATCATCTTCGGTGTGCTGGGCGCGGGCGACTTCTTCGGCGAGATCTCGCTCCTGGACGGCGGACCTCGCACCGCCACCGCGCGCGCGATGACGACCGCCGATCTGCTCGAGATCTCCCGGGAGGATCTCGATGCACTGTTCCGCCTGAAGCCCGCCGCGGCGCTCGAGCTGCTGTCGGCGACCGGCAGCCGGCTGCGCAATGCCACCCAGCTGCTGCGCAACACCAGCGCGCGCAACGCCAACGACGACCTCGAGGAGAACCGCGGCTTCTTCGTGCGTCTCACCGACTGGATCGCACAGTTCGCCGGCAGCATGCTGTTTCTCGCGCTTCACGTGCTCTATTTCGCCCTTTGGCTGGGCTGGAACATTCTCGGGCCGGCGTCGGCGCGCTTCGATGCCTTTCCCTTTGGCCTGCTGACCCTGGTGGTGACGCTCGAGACCATCATCCTCTCGGTGTTCGTGCTCTTGAGCCAGAATCGCCAGGTGGAGCGCGACCGCGTGCGCAACGACATCGAGTACGACGTCAATCTCAAGGCCGAGATGCAGATCGCGCACATGCACGAGAAGCTGGACGAACACTACGCGGCGTCGCACAAGCGCATGGACGGCATGGAGCGTCAGCTCGGCGAGGTACTGGCGCTGCTGCGGGAGCGCGACCGGCGGGCGTGAATGGCCGCAGCCGGTCGAAGCTTCAGGCCTTCAACATGCGTCGCAGAAGTTTTCCGGCGGGTGACTTCGGCAGGGACTCGACGAACACCACCTCGCGCAGCTTCTTGTAGGGCGCGACGCGCGCGGCGACATAGGCCTTGAGCGTCTCCGCGTCCACGTCGCCGCGCTTGACCACGAAGGCCTTGGGCACTTCACCGGACTCCACGTCGGGCATGGGAACCACGCCGGCGTCCGCCACCGCGGGATGGCTGAGCAGCACGGCCTCGAGTTCGGCCGGCGCGACCTGGTAGCCCTTGTACTTGATCAGTTCCTTCAGCCGGTCGACGATGAAGCAGCGGCTCTCGGCATCGCCGTAGCCGATGTCGCCGGTGTGCAGCCAGCCCTCGTCGTCCAGGGTGGCGCGGGTGGCGTCTGGCTGGTTGAGATAGCCGGTCATGAGGCTCGGTCCGCGCACCCAGATCTCACCGTGCTGACCAACGTCGAGTTCCGCGCCGCCGTCCGGATCCATCACGCGCCATTCGACATTCGGCAAGGCGACGCCGACGCTCCCCGGCGGATCGTTCTCGCGCTGCACGTGACTGGCGCCCGCGATCTCGGTCATGCCATAGCCCTGCACGACCCGCGCGCCGAGCCGCTTCTCCATCGACTCGGCGAGGGACGGCGCGAGCGGCGCGGCCGAAGACACGATGTAGCGCAGCGCAGAGAGATCGTGCTCCGCGACCAGCGGATGCTGCGCGAGGCCGAGCGCCACCGGCGGCACCACCACGGCGAAAGTCGCGCGATAGCGCGCCAACGCCGCCACGTACTGCGCGAAATCGAAGCGCGGCAGGCATACCACCGTGCCACCCAGCCGCATCGCGAGGCCGAAATAGAAAGTGATGCCGTAGATGTGGAACATCGGCGGCACGCCGGCGAAGACATCGTTGCCGCTGAGTTGATTGGGCCCATGCACGCCAGCCTCGGCGTTCGCGACCAGGGCGCGATGGGTGAGCATCACGCCCTTGGGCAGGCCGGTCGTGCCGCTGGAATAGGGCAGCACGGCGAGATCACGTGCCGGATCGATGTTCACCACCGGAGGCGGCGCATCGGAGGTGAACAGGTCGCGCCACGGTGTGGCGCCCTCCGCCTCGCCCAGCACGAAGATCTCGCGCAGCGCGGCTCGCGACAACATGGGACGCAGCGGTTCGAGCAGCAGCGGCAGGGTGATGAGATAACGCGCGCCGGCGTCGCGCAGCTGCTTGTCCACCTCGTCCGGCGTGTAGAGCGGATTCAACGTGGTGACGACGGCGCCGAGACTGGTCACCGCGTAGAGCGCGACCGCGAACTCCGGCAGGTTCGGCAGGCTGATGGCGACCACGTCGCCCTTCGCCACGCCGCGCGCGGCGAGACCGGTGGCCGCGCGCTTGACCAGCGCGCGCAGTTCACCATGGGTGACGACGCGCTCGCTGCTCGCATCGATGAAGGCCGCGCGCGTGGCGTGCGCGTCGACGTTGGCCAGCGCGTAGTCGGCGAGCGTCGCCGAAGGGATCACCACGTCGGGTAGCGGACTACGGAAGATCATTGGTGCTGCTCCCTCACCATTTTTCCAGTTCGAAGCTCGCTCGGGCCGCGCCAGCGCGCGACCCGCGGTCCTGTCACGGCGCGGGGCGGCGTGCCGGGTGCCGCGCGCTCGCCAGCACCTCCGGGCCGAGTTTTCGCGCCAGTCGGTCGCGCGCCGTGACCGCCACCGCCAGACCGCTCGTCGCTGCGCGACAGAACCACACGTAGGCCTCGAGCAGGTCGCGGGGTACGCCTATGCCACGGTAGTGACAGACGCCGAGGCCGTGCATGGCGCGCGCGTCGCCGGCCTCGGCCGCGCGCCGGAACCAGCCGGCGGCGCGTTCGCGATCCCGGGGATCGGTCGCAGCGGCGAAAGCCTGCGCGAGGCGCGCCTGGGCGGC
>JAIEQK010000145.1 GCA_019747795.1 Gammaproteobacteria bacterium
CGGCGCGGGCGGCGGCGCGGCCAGGCGCTGCTGCACCTTCTGGAACACGCCCTCGAGATCCTCCGGCGCCACGGCGCGAAAGTACTCGCCGCTGGTCTTCTTGGCCAGCGACTGGATGAGGAAGAAGTCGGCGTTCTCGGTGAAGGCGATGCCGAACACGCGGATGCCGTTGTCGGCCGCGTCGGCGGCGAGCTCCTCGCGCATCCACTTGGCCTTCTCGGCATCCACCGCGGCGTTGCCGGTGTCGATGATGCCGTCGGTTTCGAACACCACCACCTTGGCGGCCTCGGGACGCGCGTTGCTCTTCAGCTCGTAGATCGCGCGCTCGATGGCGGCGGGAATGTTGGTGTGCTGGCCGCGGTAGTCGATCTTGCCCAGGCTCGCCGCCACCGCGCCCTGCGCGGCGGCATCGATCGGCGCGAGCGGCATGGTGTAGTTGGCCTTGCTGTCGAACACCACGATGCCGGCGCGCGTGTCGGCCGGCAGGGTGCCGAAGAACTTGGCGACCGCGTCCTTCAGGCGAAACGCCGGGTCGTTCTGGCGCATGCTGCCCGAGTTGTCGAGCACCACGATCATGTCGGTGGGCACGGCCAGCGCCGACGCGCCGCTGAGCGCGAGCGCCAGCCAGCACAGCAGGCGCGCGAGGCGCGAGGCGGCCATGCCGCGGGTGTTTGCTCGGCAACGATGGATGTTCGTCATGCGTTCGATTCTCCCCCAAGTGCTCGTGGGCGGCCAGGGTCGCGACACCATTCACTCCACGAACCGACATAGAGACGCGGCTCGGGCAGACCGGCCGCGACCTGCGCCAGCACGTTGTGACAGGCCGACACGCCGGAGCCGCAGTAATGCACGGTGTGTGCGTTCGGCGTGGCGCCCAGGTCAGCGGCCAGGCGGCGCTCGAGTTCAGCCGCCGGCGCGAAGCGACCGTCGGCGCCGAGGTTCGCCTGCCAGCAGTGATTGCGCGCGCCGGGAATGTGGCCGGGATGGGGATCGATGGGCTCCTGCTCGCCGCGGTAGCGCGGCGCGGCGCGCGCGTCGAGCAGGCTGAGCGCGGGGCTCACCTCCTCCACGGTCACCAGGCGCTCGCGGCGCGGTGTGCCGTTGAAGCCGCGTCGTTGCGCGGTCTCGGCGCCATGCGCGACGCGCTGCCCGGCGGCCACCCAGGCCTGCCAGCCGCCGTCCAGCACCGCCACCGCCTCGTGCCCCATGTAGCGCAGCATCCACCACAGACGCGCGGCGATCATGCCGCCGCCGTCGTCGTAGGCGACCACGAAGCTGTCGTTGCCGATGCCGAGCGCGCCGAACACTTCGCACAATCGGTCCGGCGGCGGCAGCGGGTGACGACCCCGGTCGGTGGTGGGCGGGCCGCTCAGGTCGTGATCGAGGTGCGCATAGACCGCACCGGGGATGTGGGCCTCGAGCCAGGCGTCGCCACCAGCGGCCGGCGCCATCAGGTCGAAGCGGCAGTCGACGACGACGAGCTCGGCGCGCGGCAGCACGCGGGCCAGGGTGTCGACGTCGATCAGAGGCGTGGGCAGACTGGTCATGGCTTCGGTCCGTGGTCCACTGTGCGCAGGGCTCGCGTGGCCAGCGTTCCGCAAAGCCGCCGCGCCGGGCTGACAGGCTGATGAAAAACTACTGCGCTCGACATTTTGCGTCCCGGCGGTGCTCGGAATCCTCACGTATTTCCATATACGCTGCGGTTCCTCCGCTCCGGCGGGACGCAAACTGCCGTCGCTCGCGACGTTTTTCACCAGCCTGCTAACCTGCGCGCTGCAAGCCCGCCCTTTGCCAGCATCACGCCACGCGCAGAATGGCCGCCAGCCTAAGTCCAAAGCCCAGGAGCGTCCAGCGCGCGGCACTCGCACATGCGCTGCGTTGCGTGACGCTCGCCACGCTGTGCGCATCGCTCGCCGGCTGCGGCACACTCGACTACTACCTGCAGGCGGTGCGCGGCCAGTGGCAGATCTGGCAGCGCGAGCAGCCCATCGCGAACGCGCTCGCGCGGCCCGACCTGTCGCCCGCGCTGCGCGCCAAGCTCGAACTGGTGGAGCGCGCGCGCGGCTTCGCCCACACCGCGCTGGCCCTGCCCGACCACGGCAGCTACCACAGCTTCGCCCGCCTCGAGCGTGACTACGTGGTGTGGAACGTGTTCGCCGCGCCGGCGCTGTCACTCACGCCGGTGAAGTCCTGCTTTCCGCTGCTCGGCTGCGTCGACTACCGCGGCTATTTCAGCGAGGCGCGCGCGCGGCTCGCGGCCACCACCCTCGCCGCCCAGGGCTACGACACCTTCGTCGGCGGCGTGGCCGCCTACTCGACGCTGGGCTGGTTCGAAGATCCGGTGCTGGACACGGTGCTGCGCTGGGACGATCTGCGCATCGTCGAAACAATCTTTCACGAACTCGCCCACCAGGTGCTCTACATCGCGGACGACACGGCTTTCAACGAGGGCTTCGCGATGACCGTCGCGCGCCTCGGCGTGGAGCGCTGGCTGGCCGATGACGCGCCGGCCCGCGCGCGCCACGCCGAGTCACAGGCGCGCGAGCAGGCCTTCCTGGCGCTCCTGATGCGCTACCGCGCCAAGCTCGCGACGCTCTACGGGAGCAGCGAACCTGACCCGGCCAAGCGCGCCGCCAAGCAGGCGCTGTTCGCCGAGCTGGCGGAGGACTACGCACGCCTGCGTGACAGCTGGGGCGGCTACGACGGCTACGACGCCTGGATGGGCGCCGAGCTCAATAACGCCAAGCTCGCCTCGGTCGCGACCTATCACGACGAGGTGGAACACTTCCTCGCGCTCTACGCACGCTGCGGCAACGACCTGCCGCGCTTCTACCGCGCGGTGGAACGGCTGGGCGGACTGCCGCCCGCCAGCCGTCGCGCCTGCCTGCGCAATGTCACCGACCCCGCCTGCGCGCAACTCGCCGAACCGCTGTGACGGCCATCACGGGCGTCCATTGACGGGCATGGCTGGCGGCGCGGTCCTGTCCCTATAATCCTCGAGCTTCGGGTGGACTCACTGGGCGGCCTTCAAGCCGCGTACCCGCCTGCCGCTACAGACACGGGAAGGACCAACACCTCGCAGGCCAGGACACCATGCTGGATCGGCTGTTCAACAAGGCGCTTTCGCTCAGCATCAACGGCGAGGAGATCTCGTTCCACACGCTGGCCGAATTCGAATTCGCGCTCGGCGGCCGCACCAATGTGCCGGCGTCGAAGCTCGCCGACCTCATCATGCTGAGCCCCGACGAACTGAAGCGCGAGGCGAAGAGCATCAAGACCGTCGAGAAGCGCTTCGTCGACATCCTCTCGCGCTCCATCGAGCAGCCGGGCGAGATAGGTCGCCTGGTGCGGGAAGTCGACATCCAGGTGTTCTCCAACGACTACGAGTGGCGGAGCATCTTCAAGGCGCTGAACAACGAGGACGAGGCCTACGACGAGCTGCGCCGCGTGGCGGTGGTCAAGTACATGCAGTACCTGCGCTCGCGCCAGGACGTGATCAAGCAGACGTACAAGATCAAGGCCAAGGAACTGGGCCGCGCGAGCGAAGCGGCGCGACCGACGCCGGGCCCGGTCGAGGAGACCCGCGACCAGTTCAAGGAAACGAGCATCTTCGATTCCATGTCGCTGGAGGCGCCGCCCGATCTCACCGCCGGCGCGCAGCTCACCCGCCTGCCGAAGGGCGAAGCGGTCACCATCCGGCCGCGCAGCAATGCCGACTTCGACATGCGCCTGTCCAAGCATCACTTCGTGTTCCGCAACCACGCGGTGCGCGAGCTGGTGGACGAACTCGGCAATGCCCACGTGATCGGTCCGGGCAAGAACATCATCGGCCGCGACTCGGTGTGCAACGTGGTGGTCGACGCGGCGCTGCGCGACGTGTCGCGCATGCATCTCATCATCGAACCCCTGGAAGGCGGCGCCCTGCGCTTCACCGACCTGTCCTCCCACGGCACCTTCCTGCCGAGCGGCCTGCTGCCGGCGAGCGAGGGCTGAGATCGGGCCGCGCCGGCGTTTGGCCGGTGCGCTGAATTCTTGACGCCCATGGATTCCCGCTTTCGCGGGAATGACGGGTTGTCGGGTTCGGGGGGGGCTGACCGTTTTCGTCATCACCCACCAATCCGTCACCCTCGCAAAAGCGAGGGTCCATCGGCGCTCGGCGAAGCCCGTGGATTCCCGCGTTCGCGGGAATGACGGGTGGGATGCGTTCGTGGGGGTCTTACCGTCTTCGTCATCACCCACCACTCCGTCACCCTCGCGAAAGCGAGGGTCCAGCGGCGACCGGCGAAGCCCATGCATTCTCGCGTTCGCGGGAATGACGGGGTGTCGGGTTCGGGGGGGGCTGACCGTCTTCGTCATCACCCACCACTCCGTCACCCTCGCGAAAGCGAGGGTCCATCGGCGCTCGGCGAAGCCCATGGATTCCCCCTTGCGCGGGAATGACGGGTGGGATGCGTTCGTTGGGGTTCGACCGTCTTCGTCATCACCCACCACTCCGTCACCCTCGCGAAAGCGAGGGTCCATCGGCGGTCGGCGAAGCCCGTGGACTCCCGCAATCGCGGGAATGACGGGTGGGATGCGTTCGTGGGGGTTCGACCGTCTTGTCATCCCCCACTACTCCGTCACCCTCGCGAAAGCGAGGGTCCATCGGCGGTCGGCGAAGCCCGTGGACTCCCGCGTTCGCGGGAATGACGGGCGGGATGCGTTCGTGGGGGTCTGACCGTCTTCGTCATCACCCACCACTCCGTCACCCTCGCGAAAGCGAGGGGCCAGCGGCGACCGGCGAAGCCCATGGATTCCCACGTTCGCGGGAATGACCGGGTGTTGGGTTGGAGGGTGACTGAGCGACTTCCGACTTCGGCCACTACCGCGCGGCCGCGACGCGTCGGCGGTGTGCCTGACGAATTTCTCCGCCCTTCACTACCCCATCACCCTCGCGAAAGCGAGGGTCCATGGGCGCTCAGCGCAGCCTCAGTGCTCCGGCAGCACCAGTCCCTCGAACAGGCGGTCGAATTCCTCGCGGTCGGTGGTGGCGACGGCGCGTTCCACCACGTCGCGGGTCAGGTGCGGGGCGAAGCGTTCGATGAACTCGTACATGTAGCCGCGCAGGAAGGTGCCGCGGCGGAAACCTATCTTGGTCACGCTGTAGTCGAAGAGATGGGAGGCCGGCAGCGCGGTGAGACCGCGGTCCTCCTCGGCATCGTAGGCCAGGGTCGCGATGATGCCGACGCCGAGGCCAAGCTTCACGTAGGTCTTGATCACGTCGGCGTCCACCGCCGAGAACGCCACCTTGGCTTCGAGGCCCGCGGCGGTGAACGCGTCGTCGAGCTGCGAGCGGCCGGTGAAACCGAACACGTAGGTGACGATGGGATAGCGCGCGATGGCGTCCAAGGTCAGGGGCTTGACCTGGGTGAGCGGGTGGCCGTCGGGCACGATGATGCTGCGGTTCCAGCGGTAGCAGGGCAGCATCACCAGGTTGTCGAACAGTTCCAGCGCCTCGGTGGCGATGGCGAAGTCGACGTTGCGGTTCACCGCGAGCTCGGAGATCTGCAGCGGCGTGCCCTGGTACATGTGCAGCGCCACCTCGGGGTACTTGGCGATGAAGCCCTTGATGGTCGGCGGCAGCACGTAGCGCGCCTGGGTGTGGGTGGTGGCGATGGACAGGCTGCCCTGGGTCGCGGCGCTGTTCTCCTGGGCGATGCGCCGAATGTTCTCGACCTCGCCGAGGATGCGACCGGCCACGTCGATGATCGCCGCGCCGGCCTTGGTGACCTCGGTCAGGTGCTTGCCGCTGCGCTGGAAGATCAGCACGCCGAGCTCGTCCTCGAGCTGGCGGATCTGCTTGCTGACGCCCGGCTGGGAGGTATAGAGGCTCTCGGCCGTGGCGGACACGTTCAGCCCATGGCGGGCCACTTCCCAGATGTAGCGCAGCTGCTGCAGTTTCACCGCCGGTCGGCCTTCGAGTTCGCGAGGATGCGCGAAGTATATATGCCGGAACGGCAGGCTGGCCTCAGCTCGTTATGCGTTTCAGTACCTGGTCGTGGGCCTGCCAGTGATCGTCGTGGCACCAGGTCTCGATGAGGTTCGCCACTTCCAGTTCGCGGCGTGCGGCCGGCGAGACGCCGTCGGCCATGGCGCGGGTGAGCGCCTTGAAGGCGCGCGCGACCTGCGGCTTGCGCGCTTGAAAGGGCTGCAGCCAGGCGTCGCTCCAGGCACCGAACTCGTCGCCGGCGCCACAGCGCGCCTGCACCAGGCCCAAGCTCTCGGCCTCGCCGGCGCCGACGAAGTCCGCGCGACACAGCAGGCGCAGGGCCTGCGCGCCGCCCACCAGGCGAACGAGATCGCTGCCCCCACCCCAGGCGGGCGCGATGCACATCGTGCCCTGGACGAAGGCGATGCGTGCGTGGGCCGCGGCAATCCGCACGTCACAGGCCACCGCGAGCTCGGCGCCGCCGCCGAGCGCGTCGCCGTTCAGGCAGGCGACCACCGGCACCGGGCAGTGACGGATCGCGTCGAGGCAGGCGCTCGAATGCGTGGCGATGCGGGCCGCGTCGTCGCGGCTGCGCATACGATCGAACTCGGCCAGGTCGCCACCGGCGGCGAAGCAGCGATCGCCCGCGCCGCGAATGCGTGCCACGGACAGGTCCTCGCGCGCGGCCGCGTCACGAAAGCACTGGCCGAGTTCCGCGAGCACGTCCTGGCTGAGCGCGTTGCGCTTCTCGGGCCGGTTGATCAGTACGTCGAGCAGACCGTCCGCCACACGCACTTCGAGATACTGGTAAGCCATCGGAGTCTCCACGCCTCGCGCAAGGGGTGAAAGCTAGCGCATGTGGGTGGCAACGGAAACAGGTGGAGGGACGTGTAGGTCGGACTTCAGTCCGACATTCCATTCCAAAGCGCGGGCTCGAATGTCGGACTGAAGTCCGACCTACAGGGGATTGGAGGCTTGGAGCGCCGCGATGCGGTGTTCCGCATCGCGGCGGCGTAGCGAGTCAGGCGTTGGGGCTCAGGCGTGCAGCCCCTTGGACTGGATCATGGCTTGCAGTCGATCGCGCAGCAGCAGCTTCTCCTTCTTCAGCATTTCGAGCTCGAGATCGCCCATCGCGGCCTTGCCCGCGTTGACCTGGTCGACCTTTGCATTCAGAAGGCTATGCTTGTTATAAAGACGTCGAAAGCCGTCGTCCGCATCGAGCAGTCGTGCGACGGTAGCCTGGTCATGTTCGAACATGTAAGAACCTCCGGACCGGTTTGGCTAGAAACATCTCTCAACTCAAAAGCTAGACCAGCAATCGAGTCGGAACAAGGTCGCGCGGGAAACGATGTTGCAGCGCGACGCCAAGCTCTCTTCTTCGCTTAGCGGCCTCACGGGCGGCCGGCTTGACGACGGCGCGCACGCCGCGTCTCGCGCCTGGCCATGACCGAACGCCTGCTGTTCATCACCGGGCACCTCGCCGAGCGCAGCCTGGCGCGGGTGCTGGGCGGGATGAACGCCCCCTTCGACTACGAGATCCGCGTGCCCGGCATCAATGTCGCGGCGCTGCTCACGACCGTCATGCTGAAGCGGCGCCTGCGCGATCTCGAGGGCTACACGCGGGTCATCCTGCCCGGTCGCTGCCGGGGTGACATCGACGACCTGGCCCGGCACTTCGGCCTGCCCTTCGAGCGCGGCCCGGACGAACTGAAGGATCTGCCCGCGCACTTCGGCCTGAAGGGCAAGCCGCGCGAGGTGGGCCCGACCGACGTCACCCTGTTCGCCGAGCTCGTGCAGGCGCCGCACATCACGGTGGACGAGATCCTGGCCCACGCCGCGCGCTACGCCGCCGACGGCGCCGACGTCATCGACATCGGCTGCCTGCCGGCCACGCCCTTTCCCCATCTCGAGGACGCGGTGCGCGAACTGCGCGCGGCGGGCTTCCGGGTGAGCGTCGACTCGCTGGACTCGAAGGATCTCACGCGCGGCATCGCGGCCGGCGCCGACTACGTCTTCAGTCTCACCGGCCGCACGCTCGATCTCGTCGCGGACAGCCCCTGCACGCCGGTCCTGATCGCGCGCCAGCCGGGCGACCTGGATGACCTCTGCCGCACCATCGAGACCTTCGCCGCGACCGGCCGGCCGTTCTACGCCGACCCGGTGCTGGACCCCATACATCACGGTTTCACGCGCTCGGTGGGACGCTACGCGACGCTGCGCGAGCGCTACCCGGACTGCCCGATGCTGATGGGCATCGGCAATCTCTCCGAGCTGACCCACGCCGACACACTCGGGCTCAACACGCTCCTGATGGGCATCGTCTCCGAACTCGGCATCACCGCCGTGCTCACCACCGAGGTCAGCCGCCACTGCGTGAGCGTGGTGCGCGAGGTCGATCGCGCGCGGCGCGTGATGTTCGCCGCGCGCGACGACAACATGCCGCCCCGGCACATCGACGAATCCCTGCTCGCGCTGCACGAGCGCAAGCCCTTTCCCTACAGCGCGGCCGAGATCGCCGAGTTCGCGAGCCAGGTCGGCGACGACAACTTCCGCATCCAGGTGAGCGCCGAGGGCTTTCACATCTACAACCGCCACGGCCTGCAGACCGCGACCGATCCCTACGACGTGTTCGACAAGCTGAACGTACAGGCCGACGGCGCGCACGCCTTCTATCTGGGTCTCGAACTCGCGCGGGCGCAGATAGCCTGGCAGCTCGGCAAGCGCTACGACCAGGACGAGGAACTGGGTTGGGGCTGCGTGCGACCGAAAGCCACCGACGACAAGCGGCACTTCGCCGCCGAGCGCAGCACACTCAAAGCGCGGCGCAACAAGCGCAAGCCCTGAATCAGGCCGCCTCGCGCGCCGTCGCGGTCTCGGCCAGACCTACCGCCAGCACCAGCCACGCGAGCGACGACCAGTAGGAGCCGTAGAACGCGAGGTGCGCATTCAAGGGCAGCCAGGCCACGGCCGCACCCACCAGCCAGGCCGGCACCGGCGTGTCGCGCGGCGCGCGCAGCAGGCGCGCGAGCAGCAGGCCATAGAACACGAGGAAGGCCATGAATCCGATCACCCCGGTTTCGATGGCTATCTCGAGCAGCACCTGGTGGGGATGGGTCTGGCCCTGGCCGGTGCGCTTCAGCCAGAAGTCGTCCTTCGGCGCGTAGTCGGCATAGGCGTGGCGAAAGCCACGTGGTCCGATACCGGTCAGCCAGTGATCGGCGAAGATCCGCAAGCCGGTGCGCCACAGGGTCAGGCGATAGGCGCTCGCCTTGTCGAAGCGCGCGAGATCGGTGGAGAACACGCCGCTGGTCTCGGCGAGGCGCGCGCGCAGGCTCGCGTTGCTCAAGGTCGCGCCGGCCGCGAGCGCGAGCAGCAGCGCCACCACCAGCACGCGCGACAGCGCGATGCGGCGCACGCCGCGCCGTCGCACCCAGGCGAGCGCGAAGAACAGCAGGCCGAAGACCAGCATGATCCACGCGCTGCGCTTCAAGGACATCAAGAGCACCACGACCATCGGCACCAGCAGCGCCACCAACGCGACGTGGCGCCGACACCAGCCAAGCACGGTCGCGCAATAGAGCGGCGCGAACACCGCGAGAAAGAGTCCCAGGCGCTGCTTGGGATGGAACACGCCCTTCAGCACGCCGCGCTTGTAGGGATAGCCGAACAGGTCCTGGTGCCAGAAGAGTTGCACGAAGGCGTCGATGGCGATGAAGGCGGCGAGGATCACCGCGCCCTGCGACACCACCCGTCGCACGCCCGGGTTGAGGCAGGCGCGCGCCACGAACCAGGCCGCCGGCAGCAGGTGCAGGTAGGGCAGCACGACGCCGGCGGTGTGTTCGCGCGACACGGCCGTCGGCCAGGCGATCAGCATGGGCAGCCAGAGCAGCGCGAACAGCATGCCGAGCGTGCGCGCCAGCGGATGATGCCAGTGGCGCTCACGCACGAACTCGACGATGCCGGCCAGCGCCATCACGCCCATGGCGTAGTGCACCAGGCTCGCGGTGGTGAAGAGCGCGAGGGTCAGCAGGATGAGGCCGGCGCGGACCTGGTCCGCGCGCGTGAGCCTCGGCGGCGCCGCGGCGGCGAGCGGCGCGTCGCTCATCGTGGGTGAACGCTCAGGCGACCGCCGCGACCAGCAGTCGATGGGTCGATTCCGGCTGTTCGCTCATCATGATGTGGCCGGAGCCGGGAATGGTCGCGATCTGCGCGTTGGCGATCGCCGCGGCGAACTGCTTCGCGGCCGGCACCGGCGTCATGCGATCATCGGTGCCGCAGATGAGCGTGGTGCGCGCGCGCACTTCGGCGGCGGCGGCGAGGCCATGGGCGTAGTCGTTGCAGGCCTTCAGATCGGCATGCAGCAGTCCGGGCTGGGCCTTCTCCAGCAGGCGCGTGGCGAAGTTGACGATGTGAATGCCGGCCACCGGGTTGGCGCCGTACTGCGCCGCCGGGCCGTGGCCCCAGATCATCATCATGTCGCGCGCCTCGGGCGCATCCGCCTTGGCGGCGTTCAGCAGCAGGTCGCTGACCGGCATGGGAAACGCCGCGCCGAGCAGCGCGAGACGCGAGACCCGTGCCGGCGCGCGGCCGGCCGCTTCGAGCGCGACCAGCGCGCCCATGCTGTGGCCGGCGAGCGCGGCGTCCTGCACGCCGAGCGCGTCCAGCGCACGCAGCAGCCACGCGGCCATGTCCTCGATGCTGGTCAGAGGCGTGCCGCCCGAACGGCCGTGGCCCGGCAGGTCGAGCGCCACGACGCTGCGCCCGACGTGCATGAAATAGCGTGTGTGGTAGACCCACACCGAGTGGTCCATGGCCGCGCCGTGCACCAGCACCACGGTCGGCGCGGGGCTGTCCGGCACCAGGCGTCCGGCGGCGAAGACCGGCTGTCCGTCGACTTCGAAATTCATCCAGCGCTCCTCGACCCGGTCTTATTTCTGTGAACGGTAGAGGGCCTTCGACAGGTCCTCGATGAGATCGGCCGGGTCTTCCAGGCCGATGGACAGGCGCACCAGGCCTTCGGACACGCCGGCCGCGCGCAGCGCCTCGGCATCCATGCGGCTGTGGGTGGTGGAGGCCGGGTGGATGACCAGCGACTTCGCGTCGCCCACGTTGGCGAGGTGCGAGAACACGCTCAAGGTCTCGATGAGCTTGCGCCCGGCGGCGCGACCGCCCTTGATCTCGAAGCTGAACACCGCGCCCGCGCCGCGCGGCAGCAGGCGCTCTGCGAGCGCGTGATCGGGATGGCTCGCGAGCGCCGGGTGGGTGACGTTGCTCACCACCTCCTGCTTGGCCAGGAACTCCGCCACCGTCACCGCGTTCTGCACGTGGCGCTGCATGCGCAGCGGCAAGGTCTCGAGGCCCTGCAGCAGTTGGAAGGCGGCCATCGGCGCGAGGCTCGCGCCGAAGTCGCGCAGGCCCTCGCGGCGCGCGCGCATGATGAAGGCCTTGGGACCGAACTCCTCGGCGAAATTCAGATCGTGGAAGCCCTCGTAGGGCTGGCAGAGCGTGGCGAAGCGGGTCTTGGACTGGTCCCAGTCGAAGCGTCCGCCGTCGACCACCGCGCCGCCGAGCGCGACGCCGTGGCCGCCGATGAACTTGGTCAGCGAATGCACCACGATGTCGGCGCCGAGTTCGAGCGGCTGCATCAGATAGGGCGTGGTCAGCGTCGCGTCGATGATGAGCGGCACCCCCGCGCCATGGGCGGCGGCCGCCACGGCCGGCACGTCCAGCACTTCGCAGCGCGGATTGGCGACGGTCTCGGCGAACATCGCGACGGTGTTGGGCCGGACCGCCGCGGCGAACGCGGCCGGGTCGCGCGGATCGACGAAGGTGGTCTCGATGCCGAAGCGCGGCAAGGTGTAGCGCAGCAGGTTGTGCGTGCCGCCATAGAGCGCGTGCGAGGCGACGATGTGCGAGCCGGCGCCGCCGAGCGTGGTGAGCGCGAGATGGATGGCGGCCATGCCGCTCGCGGTGCACACCGCGCCGACGCCCTTCTCCAGCGCCGCCAGGCGCTCTTCCAGCACCGCGACCGTGGGATTGGAGATACGCGAGTAGACGTGGCCGGAGCGCGCGATGTCGAAGCGGGACGCGGCGACGTCGGCGTCCTCGAACACGAAGGACACCGACTGGTAGATGGGCACGGCGCGTGCGCCTGTGGTGCTGTCGGGCCGCTGCCCGGCGTGCAGCGTGAGGGTGTCGAATCCTGGGTACCGAGGCCCGGCCATGCTTGCTCCCGCGCTCATCCGCGTGCCGTGAGGGGCAGGCATGGTAACGCGCTGCCTTGCAAAAAAAAGCCCCGCGCGAGCGGGGCTTGAAAAGGTCGTGCACGTGTACGACCTGACTGGCACGACCGCCGTGGCGTGGGTACACGCCCGCTTGGAATCTTCACGACGGCACAGCCGCGAAGACGGGCGAGGCACGCCACGTCGGTACGAGAAACGGGAAACGGAACCCGTCGAGGGATTGCTTCAGCAAGAGCCTTGCCAAGAAATCTCGCCCTTTTAAATCAAAGACTTGTGGCGGCGAGCGCGCGGCGTTTCGCGGCTCGTGTAAAGAACGTTGACAGCCGGCGCCGGCCACGCCCGTCGGATCGCATGCTAATCCACTGTATTCGCAAAGCATTCTCGTCAAGGGGCGGGTGTCAAAGGAATTGACACGGATCAGGTTTCGCGCGCCGGCTGGAACAGCTTCGCGCGCACCATCTGGCGGTAGGCCGAGGGCGGCACCGACAGCTCGCGCTCGAACAGTCGGGCGAAATGCCCGGCGTCCTGGTAGCCGACCCGGTAGGCGATCTCGCCGATGGTGAGGTTGGTCTTCTCCAGCAGTTCCTTGGCGAGTCGCACGCGGCGCTGCTGCCAGTAGGCGCGCGGGCTCGCGCCGGTCGCGGCGCGAAAGCGCCGGTCCAGGGTGCGCACGCTGATGGCGAGCCGCTGGGCGAGGTCGGCCACCGTGATCTGCGCCGCGAGGTTGGCTTCGATCCACAGCTGCGCCTCGGCCACCACCTCGTCGGCGAGGGGCGCCTCGCCGCCATCGAGGTAGCGGTACTCCTCGTAGGTGCGGCGGATCTCGTGGGAAAAGTTGCGCTCCACGTGCTGCGCGGTGGCGCGGTCGAAGGCGCGCTCGATGAGATGCACCGAGACGTCGGCCAGCGAGTTGATGCTGGCCGCGCAGTACAGCGAGCCGGACTGGGTGATGAAGAACTGGCGCTTCAGATCCACCCGGGGATGGGCGCGCTCGAAGCGCTCGAAGTTGTACCAGTGGGTGGTGGCCGGCCGGCCGTCGAGCAGACCGCTGTCGGCCAGCAGGCTGACGCCGGTGCCGACCGCCGCGATCTGCGCGCCGGCTTCGTGCTGTTCGCGCAGCCACGCCGACAACGGCGCGAGGCGCGTGCGCAGCAGCGCGGGATTGCGCCACAGCGCGGGCAGGTAGACCACGTCGCAATGCCCGGCCTCGGCCAGCGTGCAGTCGGCGCTGATCGGCAGGCGCCCGCAGTCCAGCGCCTCGGGCAGCGCCGCGATCAGCAGGAGTTGCAGGCCCGCGTCGCCGCGCCGCTCGGCGCGCCGGCGGTCGCGCGCCGCGAGCCACATTTCATAGGGCAGCGCCGTCCCGGTGGTGAGCATGCCGGGAGTCAGCACGAAGCCGATGCGCAGGCTCACCTGACGCTGCGCGGTGGTCATGGCAGGGGCGGCAGGGTTTGGCGCATATGGCCAATTATATGGCGCACATTCCCACGGGAAATCTTTCCGGGGTGCCTAGAATACGACCCAATTCAGTATGGAGCGGCACCATGACCCGATTGCCCGTTATCGTTGGCTTCGGCGGGGTTGGCCCGGCCGGGCGCTCGTCCTTCCACCACGCCTACCACCGCATCGTCTGGGAGAGCATCGACGCCGAGCGTCGCGCCCGCACCGTGGCGGCGCTCGCCGCGATGATGAACCTGGGCGTGATGAAGGACGGTGAACTGCGTCGGCCCGACGGCAGCGCCTTCGATGCCGAGGGTCGCGCGGCGCTCGAGCGCGCGGTGCTGGACGGCACACTCATTCGCCGTCTCGAAGCGGCGCGCTTCGATCCCGACCAGGTGTCCGGCAACGCCGGCCTCACCATCGTCGCCGACGGCGATCTCGGCAACCGCCTGACCGTGCCGGCCCGCGACCTGCCCGATCCCCTGCCCCCCGGCTGGGAGGTGATCGAGACCCAGGACAAGCACGTGACCCTGCGCATTCCGCCCGGCAGCCAGCTGTTCGTCGAAGCGAAGCGCAAGCTCGCCGTGCAGTCCGGTGGCCAACTACCCACCGGCTTCGACCCGGCCTCGCTCTATCCCTCGCGCTTCCATCCCCGCGGCCTGCAGCTCGCGATCGTCGCCGCCTCCGACGCGGTGCGCTCCATGGGCATAGCCTGGCAGACCGTGGTCGACAGCGTGCACCCGGACGAGGTCGCGGTGTACGCGGCGAGCGCCATGGCGCAGCTCGACAGCAATGGCACCGGCGGCATGCTGCAGGCGCGCCTGCGCGGCACTCGCGTCAGCGCGAAGCAGCTGCCGCTCGGCCTCAACACCATGCCGGCCGACTTCGTGAACGCCTACGTGCTCGGCTCGGTCGGCGCGACCGGCGCCAACGCCGGCGCCTGCGCGACCTTCCTCTACAACCTGCGGCTCGCGGTGGAGGACATCCAGTCCGGCCGTCGCCGCGTGGCGGTGGTGGGTAACGCGGAAGCACCGCTGATCCCCGAGATCATCGAAGGTTATGCGGCGATGAGCGCGCTCGCGACCGACAGCGATCTGTGCCGACTGGACGGCGTCACCACGCCCGACTACCGCCGCGCGAGCCGACCCTTCGGCGACAACTGCGGCTTCACGCTCGGCGAGTCCGGCCAGTACTTCGTGCTGATGGACGACGCGCTCGCGCTGGAACTCGGCGCGCAGGTCCACGGCGCGGTGAGCGACGTGTTCGTCAACGCGGACGGCTTCAAGAAGTCCATCTCCGCGCCGGGTCCTGGCAACTACATCACGCTCGCCAAGGCGGTGGCCTCGGCGCGCGCCATGTTCGGCGACGAGGTCATCCGTGGCCGCAGCTTCGTGCAGGCGCATGGCTCCAGCACACCGCAGAACCGCACCACCGAGAGCCGAATCATCAACATGGTGGCCGGCGCCTTCGGCATCGAGCACTGGCCGGTGACGGCGATCAAGGCCTTCGTCGGCCACTCGCTCGCGCCCGCCAGCGCCGACCAGATGATGGTGACGCTCGGCGTGCTGCGCCACGGCGTGCTGCCCGGCATCAAGACGGTGGAGAAGCTCGCCGACGATCTCGACGCCAGCCATCTCGACATCGTGCTGAAGGACGTCGAGCTCGGCGAGCGCGCCGAAGTCGCGTTCCTGAACTCGAAAGGCTTCGGCGGCAACAATGCCACCGGCACGGTCATCGCGCCGCGCCGCGTGGAAGCCATGCTCGCCCAGCGCCACGGCGCGCGCGCCATCGCCGCGTGGCGCGAGCGCCAGGCGGCGGTGCTGGAACAGGCCGCGGCCTACGACGCGGAATGCCTGGCCGGCCCCATGCAGCCCATCTACCGCTTCGGCGACGCGCTGATCGAGGAGAACGACATCAGCATCGACACCGCCGCCGTGCACCTGCCGGGCTTCCAGCACGCGGTCAATCTCACCTTGCCCAACCGCTACGAGGACATGGTCTGAATGAACGCCCCCGCGCGCGGTGACGCAGACCATTGCTTCGTCTGCGGGCCACACAACCCCATCGGGCTCAAGCTCGCGTTCCGCGTCGAAGGTGAGCGCTGCCACGGCGAGTTCACCTCGCGCGCCGAGCACGCCGGCTTCGACGGGGTGACCCACGGCGGCATCGTGTTCGCGGTGCTCGATGACGCCATGGCCAACTGGTTCTTCCTGCAGGGTGGCCGCGGTTTCACCGCCAAGGCCGAGATCCGCTACCGCGCGCCGATGCCGGTCGGCGCGACCGCGGCCATCGCCTGCGAAGTGGTGAAGCGCAAGGGCCGCCTGCTGCAGCTCGAAGCGCGCGCCAGCGACGCGCGCGACGGCACGGTCTACGCCGAGTCGAGCGCGAGTTTCATGCTCGACGAAGGCAGCGCGCTCGGATGAGCGAGACCAAGCGCTGCGCGCGCTGCGGCACCGCCTTCGGCTGCGGCCGCCAGGATCCGCACTGCTGGTGCAGCGAGCTGCCGCCGCTGCCGGCGAGCGCGCTGGACGGCGCCACCGACTGCTACTGCCCCGCCTGCCTCGCGGCGCTCGCCGAGCGCCACGCAGAGCCCGCCCCGGCCTCGCGCGAGACGCCGCGCGACGCTTGACCACCGTCAGCGGCGCGCGCGATCCCTCGTGTAGACTGCCGTCACGCGAGCAGGCGCGACCAGGCCCACGCTCACTGCACACTTGCTCGCGATAGTCGCCGACGCGCGTTCCGCGCCGCAGGAGTGTCGAGAGTGTCCGTGCCCGCCCCCACCCGTCGCGTCGCGCTGCTGGCGACCGTGCTGGCGCTGGGTCTCGTTGCCTGCAGCACGCCGTCGAACAAGCCCCTCACCACCGTCGTGGTGCCCGCCAAGGACGGGCCGCCTGCACCGCACGCGCCGACCGCCGGCGGTGCTGGCCAGGGCCAGGGCGGAGAGGGCCAGGGCTACGGCCGCGCGGTGCCCGACGCCGCGGTGGTCACCGCGGAAGAAATCTCGGCCGACGGCCAGGTGCGGCGCATCGTCGGCAGCGGTGAGACTGCCGATGACGGGGCCGCGGCGGGTGCCGCCGGTCGGCCGGGCGGCGGCGGTGGCCGCACACCG
>JAIEQK010000122.1 GCA_019747795.1 Gammaproteobacteria bacterium
CGCCGCGGCCCAGGCCGGGCGACGCGGCGCGAGGGCCACGGCATTCAGGCGCGCGGCGCGCAGACGCGCGAGCGTCTGCGCATCCTGGGAAGCGAGCCCGGCGTCGAGCCGCTGCCGCACCCGCGCAGTGAAGTCCGCGTCGGCGGACGTGATGTCGTCGTCCGGCGGCAGGCCGTTCATTCAGCGCCGCTCCAGTGCGGGCCCAACCGGGCGCGAAGCGCGGCCGTGGCGCGCGAGTAGTGGGTCTTCACACTGCCTTCCGAGCAGCCCATGGCGCGCGCCGTGGCGGCCACGTCGAGGCCTTCCCAGGCGCGCAGCAGGAAGCACTGCTGCTGGCGCAGCGGCAGCGCCTTCAAAGCGGCGTCGAGCGCACTGCCGAAGCGCGCGTCGTCCACCGCCAGCGCCGGGTCCGCGGCAGCCGGATCTGGGATCTGCGCCCAGGGATCTTCGTTCGCCTCTTCTTCCCGGCCACCGCCGAACCACGCACGCCAGCGCTCGCGCACGCCGCGCCGCCGCCGCAGGTCGGCGATGCGGCTCTCGAGCACGCGGTAGAACAGCGGCGCCCATTCGTCCGGCGGTCGCGTGGCGTAGCGTCGCACCAAGGTCAGCATCGCCTCCTGCACCGCGTCGAGCGCGTCCTCGCGCTGGCCGAGGGCGTACTCGGCCATGGCCAGGGCGCGGCGTTCGACGCCGGCCAGGAAGCGGTCCAGCGCGGCGGGGTCGACCGGACTCACGCGGCGGCGGCGTCCCGCCGCGGGTGGCCTGTCGTACGTCGCTGACTGGTCGCCACGGCATGCAGGGCGTCGCGATCAGTCGCGCCGGTCGGCGCGCCGATCGAGGCGGCGATCGATACGGTCACCGCGACGGTCGAGCTGCGCCTCGCGGGCGTCGCCGCGAGCGTCGAGCCGCGCGTCGGCGCGCTCGCCGCGGTTTTCCACGCGCTCGGCGCGACGTTCGAAGCCGGCATCGTCGAGACGCTCCGCGCGCCGCTCGTGACGGTCCTCGATGCGGTCGCCGCGGTTGTCGAGGCGTTCCTCGACTCGTTCGCCGCGCCGGTCGAGGCGCGCATCGATGCGATCGCCGCGCGCATCGAGGTCGCGCGCGCTGGCCGCGGCGCCGAGGCCCAAGGCGACGGCGGTCACGACGGTGCAGACGGTGAGGTGCATACGGGATGTGTTCATGACGGCGCTCCTGCGCGTTTTCGGATGTTACCCCACCCATAACGCAGCACCCCAGCCGACGGTTGACAGCGAGGAGTGCGAAACGCGTCACGCGGCGCGCGTGAACGTCGCGCCTCGCGCGACGTGTCGGCGGCCCGCCCTCCCCGCGAGCACGGTGCCCGGCGACCTACCTTGACACCCCCTCCTCCACGGTTTCTATTCGGAACCCTTCGCGATCAGGCGAACAGCATCGCCACGCGACCCCAGGGGAGCACCAGCTTGAGCACGCCGCCCAGCGCCGCCGCGCAGGACGCCTTCATCGGCGTCGACGTCGGCGGCACCCACACCGACGTCGCCGCCGTGGTCGGCGATCGACTCGAACGTGGCAAAGCGCTCACCACCTATGACGACTTCAGCCGCGGCGTGCTGGACGCGGTGGCGGTGGCGGCCGAGCGGCATGGACTGTCGCTCGCGGCGCTGCTGGCGCGTACGCGCCTGTTCGTGAACGGCACGACGGTCGTCACCAACGCGCTCACCACGCTCACCGGCTCGCGGGTCGGGGTGATCGTGACCGCCGGCTTCAAGGACAGCTTCCGCTTCGCGGGCGGCGCGCGCCAGGCGGTGTTCGACGATCACCTGCAGGTCAACGCGCCGGACATCTTCTCGCGTCGCGCGCTGCTCGAAGTGGACGAGCGCGTGGACTGGGCCGGGCAGGTGCTGGCGCCGCTCGATCGCGCGGCGCTCGCGGCTGGCGTCGACCGCCTGGTCGAACAGGAAGGGGTGGAAGCGCTCGCGGTGTGCTTCCTGAACAGCTTCCTGAATCCCGCCAACGAGCTCGCGGCGCTGGAAGTGATCCAGGCGCGCCACCGCGAACTCTTCGTCACGCTCTCCCACGCCGTCTTTCCGGTGCGCGGTGAGAATCGGCGCTGGACCACGGCGGTGCTGAACTCCTTCGTGCAGCAGGGCGCGCAGGCCTATCTCGACGCGCTTGCCGCGCGCCTGCGCGAAGCGGGATTGGCCGGCGGGCTCGCGTTCTTTCAAGGACTGGGCGGCGGCATCAGCCACGGCCGCGCGCGGGACTATCCACTGGCGTTGCTGGGCTCGGGGCCCGCGGGCGGTGCGCTCGGCGCGAATGCGCTGGCAAAGCGGCTGGGCGCGAAGCACGTGCTGATCGGCGACATGGGCGGCACGAGCTTCGACACCGGCATCATCGTCGACAACCGCCTGCACATCGACAAGCACGTCGATCTGGGCCTGTTGCACACCGGTGTGAACATCGTCGACGTGGTGTCGGTCGGCGCGGGCGGTGGCTCCATCGCCTGGGTCGGCGAGCGCGGCGTGCCGCAGGTGGGCCCGATGAGCGCGAAGTCGACGCCGGGGCCGGCCTGCTATGGCCGCGGCGGCACGGCGCCCACGGTGACCGACGCCATGGTGACGCTCGGCTTCATCGACCCGGCGGGGTACCTCGGCGGACGCTTTCCCCTCGATGGCGCGCTCGCCGAGCACGCGCTGGTGGAGAACTTCGGCGCGCGCTTCGGCTGGAACGCGGAGGACGCCGCCGCCGCGATCCACGATCTCGTGGTGGTCAACATGGCCGACGCGGTGCGCGAGGTCAGCGTCGAGAAGGGCCACGACCCGCGCGAGTTCCTGTTCCTGGCCTACGGCGGCACGCTGCCGATGTTCGCCATGCAGATAGCCGAGCGCCTGCACATCGACACGGTGGTGGTGCCGCACATGAGCTCGGTGTTCTGCGCGCTGGGCTTGCTCGCCGCCGACTTCGTGCTGCGCAGCGATCGCACCGTGGCCTGGGACTTGAGCAATCTCGCGCAGCTGGACGAAGTGAACGCGCTCGCCGCGCAGATGGAGGCCGAGACCCGCAGCGAGATGCGCGCCGAGGGCTTCACCGACGCCGACATCGAAGTACAGCGCAGCGCCGACTGCCGCTTCCTTGGCCAGTCCTATGAATTGAACCTGCCTCTGCCGCCTCGCCCGCTCACCGCGGAAGACGCGCCGCGCATCGCCCAGGAGTTCTTCGCGCTCTACGAGCGCACCTATGGCGCGGGCACCGCCTGGCAGGGCGTGCCGACCCAGCTGCTGACCTTGACCATCACGGTCACCGGGCGTCGCCCTCATCCGGACGTGCGGCGCGCCGTGACGCGGCCGACGCCGGCGGCCGAGATCCAGACCGGCACGCGCGCGGTCTACCTGCCGAGCGAGCGTCGACGGCGCGAGATCCCGATTTACGCCGACCAGCGCTTCACACCAGGCAGTGAGATCGAAGGTCCGGCGATCATCGATGCCAACGACACCACACTGTTCGTGCCACCCGGCTGCCGCGCGCGGCGCGACGAACTCGAGAACTACGTGCTGACCCGGAGCCCCGCATGAACCGCCGAGACGACGACATCCTGGGCGCCGAGATCCACCGCAAGGCGCTCGCCAATCTCACCAACGAGATGGCCATCGCGCTCAGGCGCACCTCGGGCTCGCCCATCGTGGTCGAGGCCATGGACTTCTCCACCTGCCTGCTGGACGCGGATGTCGAACACCTGGGCTTCGCCGCCTACGTGCTGTTCCATCTCGGCACCTCGCTGCTCGGCACGCGCTTCGTCGCGGAGAGGGTGAAGGAGATCGGCGAAGTGCGGCCCGGCGACGGGTGGATAGTCAACGATCCCTACGACGGCGGCGCGGCTCACCAGGGCGACGTCGCGGTGATCATGCCGATGTTCCGCCGCGCCGAGCTGCTCGGCTGGGGCTTCGTGAACATGCACATGCTGGACATGGGTGGCGGCGGGCTGTCGGGCATCGCGCCCGGCGCGCACGACGTGTACGCCGAGTGCCTGCGCTTTCCCGCCGTGCGCATGATTCGCGACGGCAAGCTCGAGCGCGAGTGGGAGCAGTTCATTCGCGCCAACGTGCGCGCGCCGGGCCCGGTGCTGAACGACCTGCGCAGCATGATCGCGGCCAACAACGTCGGCAATCGCAAGCTCTCCGAGGTGGTGGAGCGCTTCGGCCTTGAGCGCCATCGGCGCTACGCGGCCTTGAACAAGGACATCACCGAGCGCGTGCTGCGCGAGCGCATCGCGAAGCTCCCGGACGGCGTCTACGAGACCGTCGAGTGGAACGAATGGGACGGCCACGATGGCGGCGACCAGCTGCTCGAGCTCGGCCTGCGCATGGAGGTGCGCGGGTCTGATCTCAAGTTCACCTATCGCGGCGCGCCGCAGATCGACGGCTTCGTCAACGCCGGCCGCGGCGCGATGTGGGGCCAGACCGTGACCGCGCTCCTGACCACGCTCGCCTATGGCGACCTGCCGGTGAACGGCGGCCTGTGGCGGCCGCTCAGCATCGAGCTCGGGCCGCCGGGCACGCTGGTGCATCCGCTGCCGCCCGCGCCGGTCAGTGACGGTCATGCCGAGGTCGGCATGCGCGCCTGCAAGATGACCCGCGAGGTGCTGTCGCAGGCGCTCGCCCTGTCCGACGACCCGATCTTGCGCGCGCGCGTCGGCGGCCGCGCCCATGACGGCACGCCGGTCAGCGCGCTGTATGGCAAGAACCAGCACGGCGGGACCTCGGTCATTCTCTATCTCGACAGCCCGACCGGCATCGGCGGCGGCGCGCAGAGTATCCAGGACGGCCAGGACGGCTACGGCAGCACCTGCATGACGGGCTGCGGGCTGTCGGATCTGGAAACCCACGAGGCGGACGATCCGGTCTTGTTCCTGTGGCGCCGGGTGGTGGCGAATTCCGGCGGGCCGGGCCAGTTCCGCGGCGGCCAGGCGCTCGAGCAGGCGTTCGCGCTCGCCTATGTCGACAGCCTCGGTGGACCGGCGTGGAATTCCTGCGCCGAAGTACCGGCGGCAGGCTTCGGCGGCGGCTTTCCAGGCGCGGGCAGCAGCTACTTCGTCGTGCGCGACCCGAACCTGCGCGAACTGCTCGCGCGCGGCGAGACGCCGCTGCCCGAACGCCTGCGGGGCCGGCGCGAGGTCACGCCGAACAAGGTCGGCTACATGACCCTGCATCGCGACGACGTGTTGGTGATCGTCGGCGGCGGTGGCGGTGGGCTCGGCGATCCGCTGCTGCGCGAAGCCACCACCGTGGCGGCCGACGTCGGCGCGGGCTGGATTACCCGCGAGCACGCGCGCGCGGCCTACGGCGTGGTGGTGGACGAACACGATGCACTGGACGCCGCCGCCACCGAGCTCGCGCGCGACGCGCTGCGCGCGAGCCGCATCGGCGGCGTGCCCAGGCGCCCCCTGCGCGCACCGGCGAGCGTCGGCGTGGCGGTGGTGCTGGACGCGGCATCGCAGCGCTGGCACTGCGCCTCCTGCGCGGAGGATCTCGGTGCGGCGGAGGACAACTGGCGCACGCGGGCGGTGCTGCGCGAATCGCCCATCGCCGAGCGTTACGCCGAACTCGGCATGAACGTGCGCGCGCGGCGCGAAGACCCGCCCGTGGTGGTGCGCGAACACTACTGCCCGGCCTGTGCCGCCGCGCTCGCGGTGGACGTCACCGTCGCCGGCAGCGCGATGCTGCCCGCGCCGCTGCTCACGGCGCCCTCGGCGACACCACGCCGCGCGCTGGGCTGAGTCGCGTGAGCGCCGCGCAACGCCCCGTCGCCGAGGGACTCTTCGAACCGGCCGACAGCGCCGACGGCCTGCCTTGGCTGCTCGGCAGCGGCTGCGTGAAATGCGGCGAGAAGGTCTTTCCCGCGATGCTGGACTGCCCGGCCTGCGTGTCGCGCGACAGCATGCGGCCGGTGCGCCTCGCCGGACGCGGCACGCTCGACCGCTTCGTGGTCGCGCGCCGCGGGCCGAGCGGCTTTCGCGCACCCTACATCCAGGGCTTCGTGCGCCTGGACGACGGCCCGACCATCTACTCTCTGATCGACGGCTGCCCGGTGGCGGACGACGCGCTCACGCTTGGCGAGGCGCTGGAGATGGCGCTGGTGCCGGTACGTGAAGAGGGCGACGTGACAGTGATCGGCTGGAGCTTTCACCCGGTGGTACGCCGCGATGGATGAGGTGGTGGTGATCGGCGTCGGCATGCATCGCTTCGGCGAGCATCCGAGTCTGCACCTCGCCGATCTCGCGCGGGTCGCGGTGTGGGACGCCATCGAGGACGCCGGCATAGACGCGCGCGCCATCGACATAGCCTACGTCGCCAACTGCTACGCGGGCGTCATAACCGGCCAGAGCGACGCGGTTGCGCCGGCAGTGCTCGGCTACACCGGGCTCTCCGGCCTGCCCATGATCCATATCTCGGGCGGCACCTCGGCGGCGACGGTCGCGTTCCACGAAGCGGTGATGGCGGTCGGCTCGGGGCAGTACCGCATCGGCCTCGCGCTCGGCGTGGAGAAGCAGTTCGTGCCCGGCAACCCGGCGCGCTCGATCAGCGCGATCAACACCTCGCTCGAGAAAGTGGTGGCGATGGATCTCGGCATGACGCCGCTCGCCGAACTCGCCATGGGCCTGCGCCGCCTGATGGACAGCCGCGGCTGGACGCGCGAAGACTTCGCGCGGGTGACGGCCAAGAACCGCTGGCACGCGTCCATGAATCCCCTCGCCGAAGTGCAGCAGCCGATCAGCGAAGCCGAGGTGCTGGCCGCGCCGGAAGTCGCCTGGCCGCTGACCCGGCCGATGTGCGCGAGCGCCGGCGTGGATGGCGCCGCCGCGGCGCTGGTCTGCACGCGCCGGACCGCGCGTGAGCTCGGCGCGACCGCCGGCCCACGCGTCGCCGCCATGCACCTGCGCTCCACGCCCTATCTGCGGAACGACGCGCCCGTGCGCCGCACCGGCGTTCCGTCCATGGACGACGTGGCCGAGGTGTTCGCGAAAGTCTATGAGCGCGCGGCGGTAGGCCCGCGCGATCTCGAACTGCTGCAGATCCACGACGCGGTCGCGCCCGAAGAGCTGCTGGCCTACGAGGTGCTCGGCCTCTGCGCGCCGGGCGAAGAAGCCGCCCTGCTCGCGAGCGGCGCGACGCGTCTCGGCGGACGCGTTCCCACCGGCACCGACGGCGGCCTGCTCGCGCGCGGGCATCCGGTCGGCGTCACCGGGCTCGCGCAGATCCACGAGGCCGTGGTGCAGATGCGCGGTCGCGCGGGCCCGCGACAGGCTTGGCACGATGGTCGTCCACCGCGCATCGCCGCCGTGCAGAACGCCGGCGCGCGCGGCGGCGCCGCCAACGGTGTACCGGTATGCGCGGGCCTCATCTTCCAGATGGACCAACCATGAACGACGCACTCACCGGCGCGCGCACCGCACCGCGCACGCCGCGCGACGGCCTGTGGCGCGACAAGACCTGCACGTTGAACGAAGCCATCGGCGCGGTGAAGGACGGCGACCTGCTGGGGCTCGGCGGTCTCGCGCTGTGTCGCAGTCCGGTGGCGGCCGCCCTCGAGATCCTGCGCCAGGGACGTCGCGAGCTGCGGCTGCTCGACTACATCGCAGGTTTCGAGGGCGACGTGCTGGTCGGCGGCGGCGCCATCGCGAGCGTGCAGAGCTGCTATTTCGGACTCGACGTGCTGGGCCTCGCGCCCATGTATCGTCAGGCCGCCGAGCGTGGGTGGCTACGGGTGATCGAGGAGACCGAGGCGACCATCGCCTATGGCCTGCGCGCGGCGCGCGCCGGCGTGGACTTCCTGCCGGTGCGCACCTTCGCCGGCACCGATATGCTCAGCGTGCGGCCCGATCTGCGGTTGGTCGGCTCGCCCTACTCCGACGACGTCTATGTCGCGGTGCCGGCGCTCGTGCCAGACGTCGCCATCGTGCATGTCGCGCAGTGTGACCGCGACGGCAACGCGGTGTTCGGCAGCGCGGCCAGCCTCGACGTCGACCTGGCCGCCGCCGCGCGTGTGACCATCGTCACCGCCGAGTCCATCGTCGACACCGAGACCATCGCGCGCCAGGGCGCCGATCTTCTCGGCATGTACGTCGACCACGTGGTGCATGCGCCGCGCGGCGCGTGGCCGGCCTCCTGCATGCCGGCCTACAACGCCGACTTCGCGCTGCTCGCCGACTATGTCGAAGCCTGCCCACGCGGCGAGTTCGACGCCTTCCTGGGTGCACGCGTGCTGGCGGCCACCTCCGCATGAACACGCTCGACTACACCATCGCCGAACTCATGGTGTGCGCCATCGCCGCGGAGATCCGCGACGGCGAGTATCTCGCGCAAGGTATCGCCACCCACCTGCCGACCTGCGCCTATTTCCTCGCGCGACGCACCCACGCGCCGCACTGCTACTTCCTCTACTCGGTCGGCTGCACCGTTTCCACCCGCCAGGGCCCGCTGTCGCTGCTCGACATGGAGCCGCTGGCGCTGGACACGCCGCTCCGGCGCGTGGGCTACGCGGAGATCGTGTGCGACATGCTGCCGCGGGTCGGCTTCGCCGAGTTCTCGCGGCCGGCGCAGGTCGACCGCTACGGCAATACCAACAATGTCGTGATCGGCGACTACGCGCAGCCCAAGCTGCGCTTTCCCGGCGTGGGCGGCGTGTCGGACTTCAGCCCCTACGAGAGTCACCGCGCCTTTCTCTACGTGCCGCGCCACGACCGGCGCACCTTCGTCGAGTCGCTCGACTTCGTCAGTGGCGTCGGCCATCGACCCGCTGAAACACGCGAGGCGCGCGTCGCGCGCGGCGTGACCGGTCACGGCACGCAGCGGCTGGTGAGCAATCTCGGCGTGTTCGAGTTCAGCACGGCTGGCATGACCGCGCTGTCGCTGCACGCGGGAGTCTGTGCGGCCGACGTGCGCGCCGCCACCGGCTTCGAGGTCGAGATCGCGCCCGACTGCCCGGTGACGCCGGCGCCGAGCCCGGAAGCGCTGCGCCTGATCCGCGAAGAGATCGACCCCGGCAACGCGCGCGAACTCGAATTCCTGAGCGGTGCGCCGCGGCTGGCGCGCATTCGAGAGATGATCGCGCGCGAAGCCGCGCCCACGCAGGACAGGACACCATGAACGTCGCCCATCTCATCACCGCCAGCGCGGCCCGGCATCGAGACCGCCTGGCCTTCGTGCACGATGATCGCCACGTGACCTATGGCGAGGTCGACCTGCGCTCGAACCGCGTCGCCCACGCGCTGCGCGCGCTCGGCGTACAGACCGGCGATCGAGTGGGCGTGATGATCGCCAATCAGATCGAATACCCGGAAGCCGAGTTCGGCGTGACCAAGGCCGGCGCCTGCCGCGTGCCCATGCTGACCGCGGCGACGCCGTCCGAGATCGCGCGCTACCTGAATTTCTCCGACGCGGTCGCGGTGATCGTGTCGGCGGAGTGCCTGCCGGCCGTGCGCGAAGGCCTTGCGATGGTCGAGCACGCGGTGCACGTCATCGCCATCGGCGGCGCCCACGGCGCCGAGCACGACTACGAGCGCCTGCTCGCAGCAAGCAGCGACGCGCCGGTGGACGTGGAGCTCGATGAGGACTCGCTCTACGCCATCCGCTTCACCGGCGGCACCACCGGCGTGCCCAAGGGCGTGACCATGTCGCACCGCGCGATGATCCACACCATCAACAACATGCTGTTGAACTGGCCCATCGACGGCGACGACGTCGCACTGCACGTGCATCCGCTGTCGCATGCCTCCGGCATGATGATGTACGTCTACTGGATGCGCGGCGCGAGCGGCGTCATCCGGCGCGCCTTCCGGTTCGACGCCGCGGAGTTCTTTCGCCTGGTGGAGCGCCATCGCATCACCAGCGTGTTCCTCATTCCGACGGTACTGAACGTGCTGCTCGATTCGCCGGCGCTCGGCCGGCACGACCTGTCGAGCCTGCGCTCCATCATCTATGGCGGCGCGCCGATTCCCTTCGCCCGACTCACGCAGGGGCTCGCCGCCTTCGGCCCGGTGTTCATCCAGGTCTACGGCACGAGCGAGGCGCCGATGCTGCTGACCACGCTGCTGCGGGAAGAGCACGTCTACCAGGGCGAACCGCCGGCGCGACTACGGTCGGCCGGGCGCGAGGCGCACAACATCGAAGTGCGGGTGGTGGACGGGGACGGGCGACGCTGCGCGCCCGGGGAAGTCGGCGAAGTGATCTCGCGCGGGCCGCACTGCATGCTCGGTTACTGGAAGAACCCGGAGCTCTCGGCCACGCGCATGCGGAACGGCTGGATCCACACCGGCGACATCGGCCGCATGGACGAGGACGGCTATCTCTACATCGTCGATCGCAAGGAAGACATGGTCATCACCGGTGGCTTCAACGTCTGGCCGGCGGAGATCGAGGACGTCATCTACACCCACCCCGCGGTACACGAAGCGGCGGTGTTCGGCGTGCCGGACGAGCGCTTCGGTGAGGCGGTGTGCGCGGTGGTGGTGCCGAAGGAAGGCGCGACGGTGAGCGCCGACGAGCTCGGTGAGTATCTGAAGGCCAGGCTCACGCGCTACAAGGTGCCGCGGCGCATCCTCTTTCGCGAAGCGCCCATCCCCAAGAGCCCGGTGGGCAAGCCGCTACGTCGCAAGGTGCGTGAGGAGCACGCGGCGGAGCTGTAGATCGGGGACAGACCACGTTTTCAGCGACAGACCCTTCCAGGTCTGTCGCTGAAAACGTGGTCTGTCCCCGATTCCCCGTCAGGCCTCACGCCACCGCTTGCAGCGGGGGCGCCTGGCGGGCCGCGATAGCGTCCAGGGTCTCCGGTACCAGCTGCGGTAGTGGCTCGGGCGCTTCGGCCTTGGGCTCGACGCGCGCGACGCTGATCGACGTCACCGCCGACTGGAACATCTTGAGCTTGAGCGAGAAGTCGACGGCGCCGGCCTTGCCGGACTCGTCACCGAGCGTGTTCATGAGCTTGCCGAGAAAGCCGCGCACGAGATCGAGGGCGTTGCCCGTGGACGTCGGCGCACGCGGTGGCTCTGCGAGCACGGACTCGGGCTCGCTGGCCGTCGTCGCAAGCGGGGTCGTCGTCGCCGAGTCTGCGCTGCTGGCTTCGGCCGGCGCGGGGGTCGCACTGGTCGGGACGGGCGCGGCGGTTTGCGCCGTCGGCGATCGCGACGGCAGCGTCTTGATGGTCGGTCCGAAGGCCGCGCCGCTGTAGGTGAACTGTTCGCGCACGCTCATGCGCAGCGCGACAGTCGCGAGCTGGCTGCCGTCGATGGCCAGTGATTCCGCGGTGGCGAAGGCCTCGGGCAGGCCGCCGTTGAAGAAGTCGTCCGCGAGTTCGCCGACCTGGGCGACGACGTCGCTGATGGCGGCGAGTTCGTCGCTGTTCAAGTCGCCCTTCACGCTGAAGGACAGCTTGAGCTTGCTGCTGGAGGACAGGTCGAACTGCGCGACTTCGGTGCTGCCGTCGCTCGCCTGCGCGGCGCTCGCGCTCGCGCTATCGCGCGTTGCGATGTTGAGTTCCACCACGTCGCCTTCCTGGGTGGTGAGATAGAGCGAGGTGCGTTCGGTGCGCTGCCAGTTCATCGAGGCGGCGCTGGCGGTGGTCGCGACCTGCTTGTCGGCCACCGGCTTCGCCACGGGTGCCGGACATTCCCGGCAGTCCGCGTCGCGCGTCGCGCGCAACGCGCCATGGCGCCCCTCGCGCACCGGCCCGTCACCGCTCGAATCGATGCCGGCGCGCAGCCATGCCTGGTTCATTCTTCCCGCCACGAGGCTGCTGATGGTCGCCATCGAGGACTCCTTGCGCGTTGCGCCGGAATGGATGATGGGGACTTAGCGGCCGGGCCGGGGCAGAACTGGAACGTCGACGGCGCCGGTTGGCGCTCGCCAGCCCAGCGCCTCGGCGATCGTGTCGCGCAACAGGGCGGCGCCGGCCTGGGTGAGGTGGTTGTCGTCGAAGTAGAGCGGCTTGCCGTTCTGCGCCAGGCGGCAGCGCGACGCGCCAGCGCAGAGTATGTCGGCCACCGACACAGTGCGCAGGCGGGGGAATTCACGGCGCAGTTCGGCGAACAGTGCCAGCGTCGTGTGCTGCGCCGCCAGGTACTGCGCGAGCGTGGGCCCGATATCGGCGTCGCGGCCCAGCACGGCGGCGCTCGCCAGCGCGCGCAGTACATCCACGCCGGGCTCGGGCAGCGGTTCCAGCAGCACCACGTCCTTGCCGAGCGCGGTCAATGCGCCGACGGTGCGGCGCAACGCTAGCGCGACGACGGCGGGATTGTCCCGGCTGCGACGCCCGTCGTGCGTGTCATCGGCGAGCAGCAGGCAGTCGCCGGGCCCGGCCTGCGAACGCGCGCAATCGTCGACCAGGCGCCAGCGCGCCACCAGCAGCACGCGGCGCAGCTCCGGTGTGGCGGCCGTCACCCGGAGCGCCTCGGCCACGGTGTCCCGGCACGCTTCGCTCGTCGCCCGATTGCGATTGGTCACGCGCACATCGAGCAGCGGCGGGCAGCCCGAAGCACCGAGATAGGCGCCCGCGCGGCCGAAGTACGCCGCGCCGTCCCGCACCGCGGGCAGGATGGAGAGCGAATGGGAATCACCCCACAGCAGGAACTCGGGCGGGCGATCCGCCGGGCCGAGGTGGCACATGCTGCCGGCGGCGTAACCGGCGCCGTCCAGCTGAAAGCAGCGGCCGCGCAGATCGCGGTCATGGTGCGGGGTGGAGGCCAGGGCGAGTACCTCGGGCGAGAAACGGCCTGGCAGTCCCTGGCCGAGATGCATGGCGAGGCCGGCGCCGACAAGCGTTGCCAGGCTCCCGCCTGTCAGGATGAAGAGCTGTCTGCGCGGCACGCGGGCGCGCTCCCGGAATGGCCGCTCGACATAGCGCCACGAAATCCAGGCGAGCAGGAACGCCAAGGCGATGGCGATGCCCAGCTGCAGCAGACTCGGCTCGCCCACCGTGTAGTACTTCTGCAGCACGAACACCGGCCAGTGCCACAAGTAGAGCGAATAGGAAATGAGACCGACGCCGACCAGCGCGTGTCGCCAACAGGCGGGACCCCAGGCTCGTGCCACCCGTGCCGGCGTGGATGATGGCCGCCGCGCCGAGACAGGGCAGCGCCGCCGCAGCGCCGGGAAATGCCGTGGTCGTGTCGTAGCCCAGCGTCGCCGCCAGGATGGCGGCGAGGCCGGCCGCCACGAGCGATTCGCGCAGCCAGCGCGAACGAGGTGCCGGCACCGAGTCCAGCGCCAGCAGCGCGCCGAGCAACAGTTCCCAGACGCGCGCGTGGGCGAGATAGAAGGCCTGTTCGGGCTCGACTTCCAGCAGCCGGCAGGCGAGCGCAAAGGAGAGCACGGCGAGCGTCGCGATGACACCGAGAGCGAACCGTCGACCCACGCGCATCAGGCCCGCGAACAGCAGCGGGAACATCAGGTAGTACTGCTCCTCGACCGCCAAGGACCAGGTGTGCAGCAGCGGCAATTGGTCCGCGTCAGGCGCGAAATAGCGCGACTCGCTCCAGAAGAACAGGTTGGACGCGAACAGTGCGGTCGCGATGACGCTTTGGCCGAAGAGCTCGAGTGCATTCGGCATGAGGATCGGCAACGCGGCGAGCGTCACGCCGACCAGCATGGCGACGAGCGCAGGCAGCAGGCGACGCGCGCGCCGCTCGTAGAACTCGACGATGCGATAGCGGCCGGCCTCCAGCTCGCCCCGCAGCAGGCCGGTGATGAGGAAGCCCGAGATCACGAAGAACACGTCCACCCCGACGTATCCGCCGGGCGCGAGGCCGCGCTCGGCGTGGTACAGCACCACGGGCACTACCGCGAGGGCGCGCAGCCCGTCGATGTCGGGTCGATACTTGTGCATGCGGGTCGACGTCGGGTCAGCCTGTCATGAGCCGCCTGCCCGATCGGGCGCGCGTCGCGGCGTCGCCGAAGGCTCGGAAAGGCGGGTGTGAGGCGACACTTTACCCGCTCGCCGACGCGCGCACGCCTACCCGCAAGGTGAAGCGTCCAACGGCGCGTTTTGCGCCATAATCCGGACCGCTGAGAGTCCCAAGGACGCGGCCAACCGGAGGTCCATGCACCCATGAAAATCGCCTGTTTCCACCTCATGCCCTACCGCGACCTGGCGGACGACTTCGAGAAGAAGCACAAGTCGGCCTGGTTCTCGTTGCCGTTCAACGCGGTGGCCGATCCCAACAAGGTCGCGCAGTACTTCAATCACACGCTGGACGAACTGACCTACGCCGCCGAGCTTGGCTTCGACGGCGTGTGCACCAACGAGCATCACCAGAACGCCTACGGCTTCATGGTGAATCCGAACATGATGGGCTCGGTGCTGGCGCGCGCCACGCGCGGCAAGGACACGGCGATCATCCAGATGGGCGAAACGGCGGTGTTCCTCAATCCGCCGATCCGCGTGGCCGAGGAATACGCGATGCTGGACTGCATCGCTGAAGGGCGGCTCATCGCCGGTTTCCCGGTGGGCCTCGGCGGTGACTATTCCTACAGCTACGGCATGGCGCCGATCGAACAGCGCGCGCGCTATTACGAAGCCCACGATCTGATCAAGAAGGCGTGGACCGCGGACGAGGTGTTCGCCTGGAACGGCAAGCACTACCAGCTGCCGATGGTGAACATCTGGCCGAAGCCGGTGCAGCGCCCGCATCCGCCCATCTGGGTGCCGGGCAACGCGAGCCCGAGCACCTGGGACTTCGTGATCAAGAACAACTACAGCTACTGCTTCCTGACCTACTTCGGCGCCAAGGGCGCGGAGCACATGGTGAAGGGCTTCTGGAACCGCGCCGAGGAACTCGGGCGCGATCGCAATCCCTACCGCATGGGCTTCCTGGTGCCGGTCGGCGTGTCGGAGACCGACGAGCAGGCCGAGGCCGACTACGGCCATGCCGCCGAGTACTTCTACCACAAGGGTCTGCACCTGCCCGAGCAGCTGCTCGCGCCGCCTGGCCACATGACCCACTCGAGCTTGACGCATCTCATCACCAAGCGGCCCTTCCCGCCGTTCGAAGAGCTGAAGACGATGCGCTTCCCGCAGTTCAACGAGCGCGACTTCGTGGTCTGCGGCAGCGCGAAGACCGTGACCGAGCGCCTGCTCCACATCATCAAGACGCTGCGCGTCGGGCATCTCATGATCCTGCCGCAGTTCGGCTCGCTGTCCCACGAGAAGACCATGCAGAACATCGAGCGCATCGCCAAGAACGTGATGCCGCATCTGCGCGGGGTGTGGGACAACGAGGGCTGGGAAGATCACTGGTGGCCGAAGACCTGCAAGCCCGCGGCGCGGGCGGCGGCCTGAGGGTGGAGACCGAACCGAGCATGAAGAACATCACGCAGAAGGTGGTGCCGGTGCTGAACGGCCGGCTGGACATCACCGTCAACATCGCGGGCAAGGGCAAGCCGCTCCTGTACCTGCACTCGGCGGGCGGCTACTACTGGGACGATTTCCTCGACAGCCTGGCCGACCACTACACGGTCTACGCGCCGCATTTCCCTGGCACCGCACCGGGCCGCCCCAACGACATCGACCTGGTCGACAACCTGTGGGACGTGGTGCTGGCCTACGACGATCTGCTGGACGGCCTGGGGCTCGACAAGGTCAACCTGGTCGGCCATTCCTTCGGCGGCCTGCTGGCCGCGGAACTCGCCGCGCAGCGCCGCCAGTCCATCGACAAGCTGGTGCTGATCGCGCCCATCGGCCTGTGGCGCGAGGACGCGCCCTACACCTGCGCGAGCTGGTGTGCGCTCGGGCCGGACGAGATCATGGAAGTGCTGTTCCACGATCCCGCCCATCCGCGCGTGGTGCGGCGCATGACCCCGCCGGCCGGCGAGGAAGCCGCGGCGCTGTGGCAGGTGCACTTCATCTGGACGCTCGGCTGCACGGCCAAGGTCATCTGGCCCATCCCGGACAAGGGGCTCAAGAAGCGCATCCATCGCGTGACCGCGCCGAGCCTCGTGGTGTGGGGCGAGAACGACAAGCTCATCCCGCCGGTCTACGCCCAGGAGTTCGGGCGCGCGCTGCCGGGCAGCGAGGTCTTCATGCTGCCGGCCTGCGGCCACGAGCCGCCGCTCGAGCAGATGGAGCGCCTGCGCGACAAGGTGACGGGCTTCCTCGGCGCCTGAGTGAGAGGCCTCGCCGGCCGGCGTGAACGCCGGCCGGCCAAGCGGGCAATCGAACGCGCGGGGTTGGGGCGGCGGCCGACGCGGGCACTTTGTGGTGCCCGCTGTGCATGAATGCCGCCTGCGCGGATTTTGGTTCAATGCCGCCGGCGCGACGGCTATGCTCGTGGTCCCCTGCACGACGAGGCGCGCGCGATGATCGAACACAAGGCGAGCATCCACTGGACCCACGACGGCGGCGACTTCCGCAAGGGCCGCTACTCCCGCGTGCACCGCTGGGAGTTCGACGGCGGCTTCTCCATGCCCGCCTCCCCCTCGCCCCACGTGGTGCCGGCGCCCGGCTCCGATCCGGCGGCGGTCGATCCCGAGGAAGCCTTCGTCGCCGCGGTGGCGAGCTGCCACATGATGACCTTCCTGTTCCTCGCCTCGCGCGCCGGCTATCTCGTGACGTCCTACGACGACGACGCCGTTGGCCACATGGTCAAGAACGAGCGCGGTCGCTACTGGGTGAACGAGGTGCTGCTCAAGCCGCGCATCGCCTGGGGCGGGGACAAGGGCGCGCCGGATGCGGCCGAGTTGGAGCGGTTACACCACGCGGCACACGAGGAGTGCTTCATCGCGAACTCGGTGAAGACGGAGATCCGGGTGCTGCCGGTGTAGGTAGGGTTTCAACCCGACATTCCGTTGTAGGTCGGACTTCAGTCCGACATTCGTACCGCGCTTCGATTGGGGCTCTGGAATTGAATGTCGGACTGAAGGAAACTCTGATTAAGGCCATGTCGCCGCATGAAGGCGACGTGGTCGGTAGTCAGTTGGGTC
>JAIEQK010000090.1 GCA_019747795.1 Gammaproteobacteria bacterium
GAACACGGCTACGGCGTGCCGGCCTTCAACGTCAACAATCTCGAACAGATCCAGGCCATCATGCAGGCCGCCGCCGCGAGCGACAGCCCTGTGATCCTGCAGGCCTCGGCCGGCGCGCGTAAGTACGCGGGCGAGGCCTTTCTCGGCCACCTGTTCGCCGCCGCGGTCGAGACCTGGCCGCAGGTGCCGCTCGTCATCCACCAGGATCACGGCGCGAGCCCGGCGGTGTGCATGGCGTCGATCAGGGCCGGCTTCACCAGCGTGATGATGGACGGCTCGCTCGCCGAGGACATGAAGACGCCGGCCAGCTACGAGTACAACGTCGCGGTCACCGCCAAGGTGGTGGAGATGGCGCACGCGGTGGGCGTGTCGGTGGAGGGCGAACTCGGCTGCCTGGGATCGCTCGAATCCGGCCAGGCGGGCGAAGAGGACGGCTCCGGCGCGAGCGGCGTCCTGTCCCATGACCAGCTCCTGACCGATCCCGAACAGGCCGTCGACTTCGTGCAGCAGACCGGGGTGGACGCGCTCGCGATCGCCATCGGCACTTCTCACGGCGCCTACAAGTTCACCCGCAAGCCGACCGCCGAAGTGCTGGCCATGGACCGCATCCAGGAGATCCATCGCCGCCTGCCCAACACCCATCTCGTGATGCACGGTTCATCGTCGGTGCCCCAGGACTGGCTCGCCGTCATCCGCGAACACGGCGGCGCCATCCCCGAAACCTACGGCGTGCCGGTGGAAGAGATCCAGCGCGGCATCCGCCACGGCGTCCGCAAGGTCAACATCGACACCGATATCCGCCTCGCCATGACCGGCGCCATGCGTCGCGCGATGGCCGAAGATCCTTCCGAGTTCGATCCGCGCAAGTTCCTGAAGGCCGCCACCGCCGCCGCGCGCGACCTGTGTCGTGAGCGCTTCGAAGCCTTCGGCTGCGCGGGCATGGCCTCGCGCATCAAGCCGCTGCCGCTCATCACGCTCGCCGAGCGCTACGCTGAGCGACGCGCGGCCTGAGACGGGGATATCGGCCAACGGACGCCGTGTGGGTTGGGCTTCAGCCCGACATTCGCCGCTAGCGTCGCGCACGTCATAGGCGGAGGAATGCAGGTGTAGGTCGGGCTTCAGCCCGACATTCCTTCCAGAGAGGTGGTCGAAGCCGTGGATCGAATGTCGGGCTGAAGCCCGACCTGCAGGCCGACATTGGAACCCGGCGCCGCCAGCGACTCCGCGCATCAAATGTCGGACTGAAGTCCGACCTACAAGCCGACATTCCACGCTCGTTCGGCCAGCGACCTGAGTCCTCTGTAGGTCGGGTTTCAACCCGACATTCGCATGACATGGGTTACGATCGTGCGCAGCGCCCGTAGGCGCGGCCGATATGTCTCAATGCCGCACATGCTCCAGGAATGTTACCCATGACCGTCACCCAAACCTCATCCCACCCGCTTCGCGTCATCGTCATCGGCGCGGGCATGGCCGGCATACTGGCCGGCATCCGCCTGCAGCAGTACGGCTACAGCGACTACGTCATCTACGAGAAGTCCGACCGCGTCGGCGGCACGTGGCGCGAGAACACCTACCCGGGCATCGCCTGCGACGTGCCCGCGCATCTCTACACCTATTCCTTCGAGCCGAACCCGGACTGGAGCCGCACCTTCGCCGGCGGCGCGGAGATCCAGGCCTACTTCGAGCGCATCGCCGCCAAGTACCACATCACCGAACGCGTGCGCTTCAACGAGGAGATCACCCACTGCGAGTTCCACGACGGCCGCTGGCGGGTACGTACCTCGCGCGGGCGCGAAGACGAGGCGGCGGTGATCATCGCCGCGACCGGCGTGCTGCATCATCCGCACGTTGCGCAGCTGCCCGGGCTGGACAGCTTCCAGGGTGCCTGCTTCCACAGCGCGCGCTGGGATCATGCCGTGCCGCTGGCCGGCAAACGGGTCGGCGTGGTCGGTACCGGCTCCACCGCCATCCAGATCACCACCGCGCTGGCCGACAAGGTCGGGCACTACGCGCTCTTCCAGCGCACCGCGCAGTGGGTGATGCCGATGGAAGACCGCCCCTACACCGACGAGGAACGCGCCGCCTTTCGCGCCGACGCACGTAAGCTCTACGACCTGCGCGCGCAGCTCGACACCGATTTCCAGCTCGGCGCGCAGGCGGTGATCGACGCCGAGTCCGAGAAGATGAAGCGGGTCGAGGCCTACTGCCTGGCCAACCTCGAGAACAACGTGCGCGATCCCGAGCTTCGCGAGCGGCTGCGCCCGAACTACCGCGCCGGGTGCAAGCGGCTCATCTTCTCGCCCAACTTCTACCAGGCCATCCAGCATCCCAACGCGGAACTGGTGACCTCCGGCATTCGCGAAGTCGAACCGCGCGGCATCCGCACCGAGGACGGCGTGTTGCACGAACTCGACGTGCTGGTGCTCGCCACCGGCTTTCGCGCCGACCGCTTCGTGCGCCCGACCACTGTGCTCGGCCGCGACGGCGTGAACCTGGACGAGGTGTGGGCGGATCACCCGGTCGCCTATCTCTCCATCGCGGTGCCCGGCTTTCCCAACCTCTTCATGCTGAACGGCCCCAACGGCCCCGTCGGCAACTTCTCGCTGATCCAGATAGCCGAGTCGCAGGTGTCCTACGTGCTGCAGCTGGTAGGCCAGATTCGCGCCGGCGCCTGCCGCGAAATAGGTGTGCGCGCGGAAGCCACGGCCGACTTCGAGGCCGCGCGCGCCGAGGCCGCCAAGAAGTCCATCTGGGCCACTGGCTGCAAGAGCTGGTACCTCGACAAGCATGGCGTACCGGCCAGCTGGCCGTGGACGCCGTCGCGCTTCTTCGAGGAGATGGCCTCGCCGCACCTGGAGGCCTATGAGCAGGTTGGCTGAGAGAAACGGGGACAGACCACGGTTTCCCGCTTTGCGGGAAACCGTGGTCTGTCCCCTCTGGCGCTGCGCATGGCCGATTGAAATCGGCCCTGTAGGGCGGGTTTCAACCCGCCATGCACGGCATCAACCACGTCACCCCGCGCCGCGCACGGCCGATTGAAATCGGATCCCCTGTAGGGCGGGTTTCAACCCGCCATGCACGGCATGGACCACGCCACCCCCGCGCCGCGCGTGGCCGATTGAAATCGGCCCTGCGGGCCTGGATCAATCTTCACCTTCCACAAACCGGCATACTCCACCCATGCCGGGCCTGTCCTCCGCCACCGCCGCTGAACGTCTCGCCGCCGACGGCCCGAACGAACTCCCCACCGGTCGCGCCCGCACGCTGCTGACCCAACTGGTCGACGTGCTGCGCGAGCCCATGGTTGCGCTCTTGGTCGGCTGCGGGCTCATCTACGCGCTGCTCGGCGACGCGCAGGAAGCGGCCATGCTGCTCGGCTTCCTGGTGCTGATTGTCGCCATCACCCTGGTGCAGTCGCGCCGCACCGAGACCGCGCTGGCCGCGCTCAGACGGCTTTCCAGCCCACGTGCGCTCGTGCTGCGCGATGGCGAGAAGCGCCGCGTCGCCGGACGCGAAGTGGTGCGAGGCGATCTGCTGCTTCTCGCCGAGGGCGATCGCGTGGCGGCGGACGGCGTGCTGACCGTCGCGCGCAACCTGCAGGTGGACGAATCGCTCCTGACCGGTGAATCCGTGCCAGTCGAGAAGGGCCAGGGCGAGCGCATCCATGCCGGTACCACGGTGGTCCGCGGCCAGGGCAATGCCGAGGTCGACGCCACCGGCCTCGCCACCGAACTCGGCCGCATCGGCGCGAGCCTGCGCGAACTCGATCCGCCGGCCACGCGCTTGGAACAGGAAACCCGCCGCGTGGTGCGCGTGCTGGCGCAGGCCGGCCTCGCGCTCTGCGTGCTGGTGGTGGTGGTCTACGGCCTCACGCGCCAGGACTGGCTGGGCGGCACGCTCGCGGGGCTCACCCTCGCCATGGCCATCCTGCCGAACGAACTGCCGGCGGTGCTGGTGGTGTTCCTGGCATTGGGCACGCGGCGCATCGCCGAGCGCCGCGTGCTCGCGCGCAACATGCCGGCGGTGGAGAACCTCGGCGCGGCCACCGTGCTGTGCGTCGACAAGACCGGCACGCTGACCCTGAACCAGATGGCGGTGCGGCGGCTCCGCGGCGCCGACGGCGCGGAGATCGAACTGGGCGGCGCCGCCGACGAGATCCCGCTCCCTGAAGAGTTTCATGCGCTGCTCGAGTTCGGCATCCTGGCCAGCAGTCCCGCGCCCTTCGATCCCATGGAGCGCGCGGTTCACAGCGTGGGCGACCGGCACCTGGCCGACACCGAGCACCTGCATCCCGACTGGCAGCTCGCGCGCGAACATCCCCTGAGCCCCGATCTCCTCGCCGTCAGCCAGGCCTGGCGCGGCGACGGCGCGCAGGGCTACGTGGTGGGCGCGAAGGGCGCGCCGGAGGCAATCCTCGATCTCTGCCACGCCGATGCCGCGACCTGCACGCAAGTCGCCGCCTGGGTGGAAGGCTTCGCCGCGCGCGGCCTGCGCGTGCTGGGCGTTGCCCGCGCGCGGCACACCGCAGGCACACTGCCCGGCCAGCAGCACGACTACGACTTTGAGTTCCTGGGGCTCATGGGCCTCGCCGACCCGGTGCGCCCGCAGGTGCCGGAGGCCATCGCTCGCTGCCACGCGGCCGGCATTCGCGTGGTGATGATCACCGGTGACCACGCCGCGACCGCCAGCGCCATCGCGCGCGAGATCGGACTCACGAATCCCGAGGAGGTGATCACCGGCCCCGAGTTCGAGACGCTGGACGACGCGGCGCTTGGCGCGCGCCTGGCGCGCACCCACTGTTTCGCGCGCATGACGCCGGCCCACAAGCTGCGCCTGGTGCAGGCGCTGGCCGCGCGCGGTGAAGTGGTGGCCATGACCGGCGATGGCGTGAACGACGCCCCCGCGCTGCGCGCCGCCCACATCGGCATCGCCATGGGCGCGCGCGGCACCGACGTCGCGCGTGAAGCGGCCGCGCTCGTATTGCTGGACGACGACTTCACCGCCATCGTGAGCGCGGTCGCCACCGGCCGCCGCGTGTTCGCCAACCTGCGCGGCGCCATGGCCTACCTGCTCGCGGTGCACGTGCCCATCGCCGGGATCTCCGTGCTGCCGGTGCTGCTGGAACTGCCGCTGGTGCTGCTGCCGGTGCACGTAGCGCTGCTGCACCTCGTCATCGAGCCGGCCTGTTCCATCGCCTTCGAGGCCGAGCCGGCGGCGGCGAACGCCATGCAGCGCCCACCCCGGCCGGTCCGCGCGCCGCTCTTCGATCGCGACCTCCTGCTGCGCGGCCTGGCACAGGGCGGCGCCGCGCTCGTCGCACTGTTCGCGGTGTTCGGTGTCGCGCTCTGGCGCGGCGTCGGCGAGGCCGAGGCGCGCGCGCTCACCTTCACCACGCTCATGGTGGCGAACCTCGGGCTCATCCTCGCCAACCGGGCCGCCGGTCGCGGTCTCGCTGCCGCGCTGCGCGCGCCCCATCCCGCGCTCGTCGCCGTGCTCGCCGGCGGCGCGGCACTCATCGCCGCCACGCTCACCCTGCCGGCGCTGCGCGACGTGCTGCGGTTCGGACCCCTCCATCCCACGGATGTACTGCTCTGCCTGGTCGTCGGGAGTCTCGCGCCGCTGGCCGCGCTCGCGCTTCGCCCACAGCGTTGAAACGCACATGACACTCCGCGCGCGCGCCCGATATGCTTGGGGCCAGGCACCACATCGCCAGGGCTCTTGGGGGGGGCAGGGAAAGATGGCCAGGCTGGAACTCGGCGACGTCGTCGCGCGCTTCGAGAAGACCTTCGCGAAGTCCCTGGCCCGGCGCCAGGAAGTCGCCAAGTACATCCCCGGCGGCTACAGCCGCCACCCGCTGACCTTCGGCCCGCACGCGCTCTACGTCGAGCGCGGCAGCGGCGCCTACGTCGAGACCATCGACGGCGTGAAGCTCTGCGACTTCCACAACAACTTCAGCGCCACCATCTGCGGTCACGACCATCCCGCCATCCGTGAAGCCGTGGTGGCCGCGGCCGCGAACGGGTTTTCCTACGGCAACCCCATGCCCCACGAAGGCGAGCTGGCCAGGCTCATCTGTGAGCGGCTGCCGTCGGTCGAGCGCATCATCTTCTCCTGCTCCGCAAGCGAGGCCGCGCTCGCGGCGCTGCGCATCGCGCGCGCCAACACAGGCAGGAACCGCATCGCAAAGTTCGAAGGCGGCTACCACGGCGTGGCGGACGACTACATGCTCTCGCTCCACCCCTTCCCCGAACTCTTCCCCGGCCCGCCCGGCCAGCCCATCCCCGTGCCGAACTCTGCCGGCATCCCGCGCCACGTGCGCGAGAACGTGGTGGTGCTGCCGCAGAACGACCTCGAGGCCTGCACGCGGATACTCAAGGCCCAGGCCCATGACCTCGCCTGCGTGGTGATGGAACTCCAGGCCGGCGCCGGCGGCGTGATCATGCTGGACAAAGAGTTCGTCGCCGGCATGCGCGCGCTGACAAAAGAACTCGGCATCCTGCTCGTCATCGACGAGACCATCACCTTCCGCGCCGGCTACCACGGCATGCAGGGCATCTACGGCGTCACGCCGGATCTCACCATCCTGGGCAAGACCATCGGCGGCGGCATGCCCATCGGCGCCATCGGCGGCCGCGCGGATCTCTTCGAGATGGGCGAGGCCGGCTTCGTCTATCACTCCGGCACGCACCATGGACATCCCTTGGCGACGGCCGCGGGTATCGCGTGCTTGAACGTGTTGGACGAAGCGGCGTACGCGAAGCTCGACGCGATGGGGCAGCGGATCAAGACCACGCTGAACACCTGGTGCGCGGAGCAGGGGCATCCGTTCGTGATCTACGGCATCGGCTCGCACCTCGGGTACGAGTTCTGCGATCGGCCGGGGCGGGAGTACCGGAGCTGTCGCGACATCCTGCGGTATTCGAATGAAGAGCGGATGCAGATCTTTGCGTTCGAGATGACGAACCGGGGGTACTTTCCGATGTATCGGGGGCAGATTGCGTTGTCGTTGGGGATGGGGGATGGGGAGATTGAAGGGTTTCTGGGGGAGGCTATGGGGGTGATTGGGGGAGTGGCAGAGTAGTTAGAGGAACAGACTACGGGAACTGCAAGCAGGAAGAGACTACAGATCGACGAGCGCCTCCGCCTTGTCTTCGGGTATCCGCCCAATTCCCTGCGAGCCGTTACTAGATGCCATCAGCAGCATGGGCCCCTATTGATGCCCAACCGACAAGATTGCGAAAGACTAAGCCAAAAGCTTTAGGCCATCCATGGAGGAGAAAATGAGCAGAGTAGAAACCGAGATATCCGCCGAGATTTCACTAAACGTGCCGCCGATCGGCATTGGTGCGTCCATTCGGCGAAAGTACACTACCGAGTCAGAGGGATTTCTGTCGTTTCCTGCTTGGATAGGGCGCTTTCGTGTAAATCCTGCGGACCAGCAAATCATGGACGACGTCGCCAGGAGGGCCAGAGATTACGGCCAAACTGTAGATGTCTCCCAATATCGAATCGATAGCTATTGGCTGAATGTGTCGGAGCAACCGAAGATAACGGCAATCGTGAGCGGTAAAGGGGGAGTTGGAAAATCCAGTTTGGCACTCGGATTGGCAGAGTTCTATTCGATCACCGAAAACGTTTTAGTAGTGGACTTTGATCTGCACAATCGTGGACTGACCTCAAAGTACGGTCAGTTGAGTAAGTCATCCACCACAATACTAGCCGAGATGCGAAGATTCTCTTCTGCAGTACTGTCCGATGAAAAGCTACCACGAGAAGGCGGAAAGGTTCATCTGGGCAAGATTGAGGAGGAGCTGTTTTTCGAACTTCGAGACAAATTTTGCTATGCGAAATATCCGGCTAAGGCAAGAATCTCACCATTGAACATGGAGTATCTGTACGCAGAAGACGTGCGGCGTGAACCTCCGCTGGGAAGAGCGCGACCATCAAATTGCTATTTCTTGCCTAGTCGTCGCGCCGGCGAGCCATTCTTGGGCTCATCGGAATCTAGATTTGACGTGGCCGAGGTTACCCTTTTTCTTCGATTTCTAGGCTGTTTGGCGCACAAGAACGGCATTACCCAAATAATCCTCGACTGCCACGGAGCGCACGATTTGTTCATGGTCGGGGCGATACTAGCATCTGACCATCTCGTGCTCGTCACCCGCCCAGAGCCTGCAGCCTTCGAAGGAACCATCGAGTTAATGCGGTTTGCCCAGTCAGTAGTTGAATCGCGCGACGTGTACCCGTCTAGCCATTCTCTCGTGTTTAACGAATATCGCTCTTCCGACAGAGCTATCGCTGAAACGTTGTTCAATTTGGTCTATCTGAATGACGAGAATAACGATCAACGTAGCTTCGAGAAGGTCCCAAAAATCAGCTCATCAAATGAACTGCGTGACCTTTTCAAGTTCTATGATCGTCCAAGCATTCTCGATCACGCGAAGATCGGAAGACAGATCTCAGAGATCGGGAGAAAGTCAGCCTGAATCAGGCCGAGGCGCACTTCGCATCCGAAACCGCTGAACGGCACGCTGGTTCCTAGTCTGAGTCGCAGGAGAACCATATGATTCGTGATGCTGCGGAAGAAGCATACTTCCGATCGAATCCAATAGAGCGAGTACTCGCACTTAGGCTCGATGAAGCTTTTGACATTTCCTTCGGTAGCGCCCACGGAGAGTTGTCGATGTGGCTAGCGGATCCCAAAACGCACATTCGTGAGAGATTCGGATTCGCAAAAGAACTTCTCGTGATTTTCTCGAAGCATCGAAGAACTGACGCCCGAGTTTTGACGGCCATCGAGAGTATTTCGCGTTCGCCAGAATTTAAGCACCGTGTAGAACGCGCTGTCGTTTTGCTAGTGCATAGCGGCGATCCCGATCGAACCGAGATGCTTTTGCAAGAGCACCCGGACTGGATAATTGTCCCTTTCGCGACGTCGGAGCTCACCGATGTCAATAGAGGAGATCTCTTCGTGCGTGCGCGTATTGCCCAGTACATTGGCGCGCTCGACTTATTTGGAATGGCCTCACCTATCACCTCTGATCGCTATTTTTTTGGGCGGAACGACCTGGTTCAGCAACTCATCGTTCGTCTCGTTGAGCGCGGAGAGAACTGTGGACTTTTCGGCTTGCGGAAGACTGGAAAGACGTCTGTTCTTTTTGCGATAGATCGTCGAACAGAAGGACAGCCTAATCTCATCGAGTATGTTGATTGTCAGAACCCTGGAATTCATTCCGCCCGATGGTGGCAGGTGCTTGAAACAATAGTTGAGCGGGTTGTCGACAGTCTTCGACGTAAACACAAGAGGACGATAGAGCAGTCACGCTATACACGGGAGACAGCCGGAAATGCATTCCTGAAGGACGTTCGGGCGCTACTCTCGGATGGATGTCTAGAGCACGTGACTCTGCTATTCGACGAAGTCGAGTACATCACGCCCAAGGTAAGTGGTGCGCTGGGCAAGCACTGGGACGAGGATTTTGAGCCATTTTGGCAAACGATAAGGGCCGTCCACCATGAGGTGCAGAGAAAGCTTACTTTTGTGGTGGCTGGCGTAAACCCCTCAGCGGTTACTACGTCGCATTTCGAGAAGCGCCCTAACCCGATCTTCCAACTTGCGACGCCACTTTACGTCAATGCGTTAGATGAGCACCAAGTGCGTGACATGGTGCGTACCATCGGTCGATATTCGGGCTTAAGCATCGATGAAGCGACGTATCCGTTCTTGACAGCTACCTATGGCGGCCATCCGTTTTTGACTCGGATTGCTTGTAGCGAGGTTGCACGTTCGGCGGACACATCGGACGCTCTTAAGCGCGCGGCGGTGGGACCTCAGGATTTCGCGACCTCAAGCACGGCCATTCGAGCGCGGCTGGAGAGGCCCATCAGGGACATCCTTTTGTCGTTGGTTTGGTGGTATCCGGAGGAATATGACGTCTTGACCATACTCGCGGATGGCGACGAAGATTTCGTTCAAGAGTATTTAGCCAATGACGCGGAGTCTGTCCTGCGCTTTACGCATTATGGTCTTCTCACCGCCGACGGAAGGCGCTTTTCTATAGCGGATTTGAAAACGTACTTACAGACTAACGGCGATTCTTATCGAAAAGAGTTGTCGCCGTTTAGGCGCGGTGACATGCCGCCGGAGTTGCTGCCCGAGATTCCCGACCTTAAATTGCTGGGCGAACTATTCGAGAAGCGCTCAGAGATTGAAATCAAGCTTAGGCGGGCAATCATGCTTTATCTCGGCGTCAAGAATAATTGGGACGACGGCAAGATCGCATCGGCGGTTAGCGCCTCACTAAAGAAGCGCGGCGAACGGAGGGATCCAGAGAAGCTATTTGTGGGTCGTCGTCCGAAGGATGTCATGAATGAACTCTTTACGCTTGACCTAAAGGACGTGATGTTGAACAACTGGGATGTATTCGGCCCACTTTTTGAAAGGAACAAGGCGCGGTTCGAGATGAATATGGATACCTTAAACAAGGCGCGGCGAGTCGACGCACATACGAAGCCGGCCAACCAAGGCGAAGTATCTGAGATCCAGAACTCATATTCCTGGCTAGAGGCGCGTCTTTCAGCAATACAGTTGCCACTTGGGTAATGTTGAGACGTTGATTGGCACGCGGGCCAAACAGCGCTAATTCGGGCGCATGGCGTTCAACCTCTCATACCGTGCCGGCCCTCGTCGCCATGATCAATGTGAGGTCGAGTGACTTAAGGGAAGAGATCTGGAGAAGTGATTCAAGATCGACAGATCTGCATTGTGCCCCTCGATTGCTAAGCGCGTCGGGTTGGTAAAGCCTTTGACTCTACGGCGGTGGAGCAAAGCAAGGTAGCGTACGGCAGCTCACGAGCGACGAGGACCTCTCGGCGGCGCCCTAGCCATTTCGTCTGCAGATGAAGGTGCCTATCATGGAGCAAACCAAACTTGTTGCGCTCGCAGCCCTGAACGTCCCCATCAGAACCCGCCCCTCGGTCTACCCCGAGCCCTTCGCTTCCCAAATGGCCGGCCGCCTGAAGCGCGTGCTCGGCGAGCAGTTCGGCCTCAAGAACCTCGGCGTGAACCTTGTGACCCTTCCGCCTGGGTCAGTGTCGTCCCTGCGTCACTTCCACACGGCGCAGGACGAGTTCATCTATGTGCTGAGTGGCCATCCGACGCTCCACACGGATGAGGGCCTCACCCGCCTCAAACCGGGCATATGTGCGGGCTTCTCGGCTTCTAGTGGCAACGGCCATCGTCTGTTCAACGATACGAGCGAAGACGCTGTGTACCTGGAGGTCGGTGACCGGACCCCGGGTGACGAGGGCCACTACCCGGACGACGTCATCATGGCGCTGCGGGTGGAGGGTAAGTGGGTCTTCGTCCACAAGGACGGTACGCCCTACGAATGAGATGGGTCTCGGGGGCCGGAGGGCGTCGCTTGAGAGCGAGGATTGAACGAGGTATCCGGGGTCTTCGTGCCGTCACGCGCTATGCTGATTCCCTCCCCGCGTCGAAGGTGCTCCAATCGGCCATCCAATCGTCTGTTCGAGGTCGACCATGGATCTGAACCCTCTCGCGACGCTCGACGCGGTGCAGCCGGCGGACCTGGACACGGGCCCGGTGGTGGTGCTGAACCTGCTCAAGTTCAAATCTGCCGAGTCCATCCATCCCTATCTCGAATACCTGCGCAAGGTTAGTGCGGTGTGCGCGGACAGCGGCATCGAGTTGATCTATGCCGGCGCGCTGAAGGAGCAGATTCAGGGCGACATCGGCGACTGGGACGTGGTGCTTCTCGCGCGCTATCCGAGTCGTCGCGCCTGCTACGAGATGTTTCGCTCGCAGAAGTACCAGGAGCTCCATCCGCTGGCGGAAGAAGCGCTGGCGCGGCGGGTGCTGTGGCCCTCCGAGCCGGTCATGCCCTACAAGACCAGCACCATCGATTTCGAGGGCGGCGAGTGGCTTGCGCTGTTGAATGGTGCGTAGGGCCGGCCAGGGGACACACTACTGGATCGACGAATGAGGACTGGGCCTTTTGCGGCGCCGCGCGCCGGCCGAAGCGCAGACCGTTGATGCCGTAGCGTCGGCCGGTGCAGGCGATGGCGAGTGGCATCGCCTCCCAGTATCCGTGACTGAACTGGTCACGTGCCCTCGATACGAGGACCGCGCATGAGAATACAAGTCTTGGTCGACCGAACGCCTCGGCGAGCAGGCACCCTGCGCGCTCACCATCCTGAACGAACGGGGCAGGCCTGTTGGCCGGGGCCACGTCCCGCTCGACGGCCCGCCGCGAACGCGATCTTTTGCGTCAAGAAGGGCCTACTGACGGGTCAAGAAGCAACCGCGTTCGTGCCTGCATGACCAAGCGTAGTGCCGACGAGACGATAGTAGCGCGATGGACCGTGCAGCCCGACGAATTGCGTCGCTTTGCTCAAGCGATGCGCAGCCGCTACGGCGACACTCCGTTCACACCGATCGACGTCCTCGAGATGTGCGACAGGCACGCGCAAACGGGGCTCGAAGTGGTGTGCCGGGACGACGCCGTATTCGTAGGCGAATGGTGTCTGGCCTTTCTCTACAATCAGATCACCGCCATCTCGGTGGACGACACCTGGATGAAGTTCGAGATGGAAGGGGGCTTGTACGAGATCCCGGTGCCGATAGACGTCAGGCAACGCTCGGTCGCAGAAGGCGCGGTCGCGTTCTACGACCGCATGGCCGCGGAGGAGACGCGGCGAGCGGTGGAAGCGCGACGGGCCCCGACCTGGGCAAACCGCCTGCTCGATATCGCGGAAGCGAATCCTGTCTGGGTCATGCTGGGCTTCTTTTTCCTGGTCATCCCTGCGCTTGTCGTGATCCTGGGGCTGCTGCGCGGAGGATTTCAGTGAGACCGGCCTGCGCACGGTTCGCCGGCGGCGCGTATCCCGAGTCGCCGCGCGGTTCGAAGCGCGCCCGTCGCGTCTTCGCGGCCCTCGATCTCGTTCTCGCGCTCGGCGGCTGCGGCATCCGCGCCATGGGCCCAAGTCCCGGCCCGTAGCAGACGCCCTCTTTTCCTTGCGGCACGACGGAACGTCGGAGCCGCAAGGGCTCGACCACAGGTAATTCAGGAGTCGCCACGCATGACCCCACACCTTCGCATCGCCCGCCCCGTCACGAATCTCGCGCGGACCGAAAGCCTGTATCGTGCCGGTCTCTCCCTCGACCGCCTCGGCCACTTCGAAGATCACGAAGGCTTCGACGGTGTGATGCTCGGCACCCCGGGCGGCACCTGGCACTTCGAGTTCACCTACTGCCGCACCCACCCGGTGGCGCCCACGCCCACACCGGAAGATCTCATCGTGCTCTACCTGCCGGACGAGCAGGCATGGCACGCCCGCTGCGCGGCCATGGAAAGCGCCGGCTTTCGACCGGTGGTGTCGCTCAATCCCTGGTGGGACAGGGCGGGGCGCAGCTTCGAGGACGCGGACGGCTATCGCGTGGTGCTGCAGAACTCGGCTTGGGAGAACGTTGCAGAGGCGTCTTGAGCAAGCGAAGCCACCGGGGATCGCCTACGCTTCCCGAAGGGCGCCACCTTCGGCCTGGGCCTGCTGTGCTCTCGTCCGCGCGGACGATCCGGTCGGCCGGCCATCACCAGCCCCTCAGCAACACGGGAGACGACTATCATGACGGACGTGAGCTACCTGGACCGCGTGAAGATCCAGTGCGAGATCCTGCTGCCCTTCTTTCAGCGCGTGCGCGCGGAACTGGGCGCGGAGCGCGCCGCGGCGCTGTTGCGGGACGCCGTGCGTGAGTACGGGCTCGCCATGGGCGCGACCATGAAGGACGCGATCCCCGGCAAGGACGTCGCCCAGGTCAAGGCGATGATGCCGATGTTCGCCGCGGGTAACGCGCTCGACGTGGAGCCGGTGGCGGACACGCCGGCGGAGTTCTCGGTGAACGTGCGCGGCTGCCGCTACGCGGACTACTTCAAAGAGCTCGGCGAGCGGGAGTTCGGCGCGATGATCACCTGCGAGGCGGACCATCCCATGATGGAGACCTTCACCAGCACGGTGAGCATGGGCCGCACCTCGACCATCATGAGCGGTGGCAGCCACTGTGATTTCCGCTGGCGCTTGAAGGGCTAGCTCGGCGCTGCGGAACGGCGCGCGGGGCCGCATAATCGCGGGCCAGTTCATTCCCGAGACTGCGTCCATGCCTCGCGTCCCGCCCAAGAAGCTGAGCCACGTCGTCTACCGGACGCACCGCTACCAGGCCATGGTCCGGTGGTACCAGGCGGTGTTCGGGGCGAGGGTGAAGAGCGCGAGTCCCACGGTCACTTTCATGACCTTCGACGACGAGGACCATCGCCTGGCCATCGCCAATCTCGACGCGCTGCGGCCCGAGCATCGCGAACCTGATCAGGCGGGGCTGGTGGGGCTCGACCACGTCGCCTACACCTACGAAGGCCTGGCGGATCTCTTCGCGAACTATGTGTACCTGCGGGATCTGGGCATCAGGCCCTACTGGTGTATCCACCACGGCGACACGGTGTCGATGTACTACGCGGATCCGGACGGCAACCAGATGGAGTTCCAGGTCGAGACGTTCGAGGCCCAGCGCCGCGCGCCGCCGGTCACGACCAGTGTGCCGCGCAAGAACAATCCCATCGGTGTGGAATACGATCCGGAGGCCTGGCTGCGCGCGCTCGAGGCCGGCACGCCGGAGGAAGAACTGCTGGTGCGCAAAGTGCACGAGCCTGTGTCGCCCATACGTGGCGCGATGGCGCGTGGCTGAGGCGCGCGGTACTCGAAGGCACACGGTGGTAGGCCACGCGATCGTCGCGCCGAGTGGCGGGAGACTTAGGGAGCACTTCCATGCCCACGTACTGGCGCCTCAAACTCTGGAAGACCGGCTATCGCCAGCGCACCAGCGACCGCCTGCTTGCGCTCCGCAAACGCCTAGCCGGCAGCGTGCCGCGCCGGTGGATGATTGAAATGATGCCCAGGCTGACGCTGTGCCTGCTGATGCTGGCGCTCTGCGTCGCGCACGGAGCGAACGCACGCGCCGACGATCTGGGGACGGTCGCCAGGCCCGTCCAGGCCGATATGCCTTGGGGCGAAAGGGAGTACATCATGCGCCTGCGTTGCCCTGGCGGGGACGAACCGGGCTTCGAGCGCGTGGGCAGCTTCGGTGAGGGCCCGCACGGACACATCCTGGACGGTTACAAGCTCACCTGCGGGCAGACCGAATCGATGATCTACATCGACATGTATCACCGCGGCCACCGTGAACAGGAGTCAGTGCCGGGCTTCACCCTGCTGCGCGACATCCCGGCGCTGATCGCCACCGGTTGTCCGCCTGAGGTGCCGGGACACACCCCGGGTACCTACGTGTTTCGACCGCTGGAAGTGGAGACGCCGCCCTCGCCCTTGAGCGACCTGCAGGGCAAGGTGAAGGTCGGGACTGAGGGCCGCGCCTATGTGGGTTTCACCATCGAGACGTCGGGCCTGGTCGACCCGGACTCCATCATGATCGAATACTTGTCGGACCGCGCCCTGGAGGCGCCGGCCCGGGATTTCGTCAGCAAGCTGCAGTTCTCGCCGGCCGAGCATCACGAAGCCTGCACGGTGCCGTTCGCCGTCAAGCTTGGCATAGACTTCGAGTGAGACTGCGACGCTGGAAAGGTCTAGGTCAGTTCAACGTCTCTTCCTCGGAGTCCTTCGCCATGCCGACTCGATCCGGCCACTGCCTCTGCGGCCAGGTCCGCTTCACCCTCACCGCCGAGCCCGTCACGGCGCGCCTGTGCTGGTGCCGCGACTGCCAGCGCATCGCGGGCAACGGCACGGCGAACGCGATCTTTCCGAGCGAGAGCCTCGAGATCAGCGGCGACACCGGCGCCTACAGCAGCGTGGCCGACAGCGGCAACACGCTCACGCGGCGCTTCTGCGCGACCTGCGGCAGTCACTTGTTTGCGGAGTCCACCGGTCGTCCGGGCTTCACGGTCGTGCGGCTCGGCGTGCTGGACGACCCGTCTTCCATCACGCCTGCGTCCAACATCTGGGCGGCGAGCGCGCCGGCCTGGGCCTGCTTGGATGGCACGCTCGAGCGGGTCGAAGGTCAGCCGGTGCTGGCGAAGCCCGCCGGCGCGCGCTGAGGTCGCGGCCTTTCGCCCGACGTGTCGGGCGATTAGGCTGACTGTCGCGAAGACGATTGGGGAGAACCATGACTGCGAACTTCACCGGCGGCTGCGCCTGCGGCGCCGTGCGCTACGAATGCGACGGGCCGCCGATGTTCACCTGGATCTGCCATTGCCGAGAGTGTCAGCGCGCGACCGGCGGCGCGGGCGGCGTGAACGCGGTGTTCCTGAAGTCGGCCGTGCGTTTCACGCGCGGCGCGCCGAAGTATCACGACAGCGTGGGTACCACGGGGCACAAGACCCATCGCGGCTTCTGCGCGGAGTGCGGCTCGCCGCTCGCGGCCCGGGCCGATCTCTTCCCGGAGATCCACGGCGTCAGCGTCGCGAGCCTCGATCACCCGGAGCAGGTGCGGCTGGACGCGCACATCTGGACCGCGAGTGCGCAGCCCTGGGACTACATGGATCCGGCGCTGCCGAAATTTCCCGGCACGCCGAGCGCGGAGGATCTCGCGACGCTGGCGGCGGCCAGGGCGAGTTCGTAAGCGGCGGGCCGCTACGCGTTGTAGGTCGGACTTCAGTCCGACATTAGGTGTAGGTCGGGTTTCAACCCGACATTCAATTCCGGGGCGATAATCGAAGCCCCGCCATTGAATGTCGGACTGAAGTCCGACCTACAGGGTGCTCGGCCGCTATAATGCGGCATGCGCTTTCATGCTCCTGACTCCGCCCCGGCTTCGCGTGCCGGGCGCCGCCGCGCTTGAACTACCTCGGCATTCCCCGCACACCCGCCGTCGGCCTCGCCGTGGTCGGGCTGGGCGCGTCCACCGGTCCGCTGGACTTCGCCGTGGCGGTGGCCTTTCCCGCCATCACCGCGGCCTTCGGGCTCGAGACCAG
>JAIEQK010000076.1 GCA_019747795.1 Gammaproteobacteria bacterium
CCGGCCGCGACGCGCGCGCGCTCGCCGAACAGCCGCGCCGCGCCTACCTGCTGCTCGGCCTCGACCCCGATCTGGACAGCGCCGACGGCGCGCGCCTGATGGCCGCGCTGGACCAGGCCGAGTGCGTGATCGCGCTGACGGCCTTCGCGAGCCCGGCGCTCGAGGCGGTGGCCGATGTGCTGCTGCCGATGGCGCTGTACGGCGAGAACGAGGGCTCCTTCGTCAACATGACCGGCCGCTGGCAGCGCTTCGCCGCGGCGGTGCGGCCACGCGGTGACGCGCGCGCCGCCTGGAAGATCCTGCGCGTGCTCGGCAACAAGCTCGGGCTGGCCGGGTTCGATGCCGTGGCCGTGGAAGACATCACCCGCGAGATCGAGGCCCTGGTCGGCCAGGTGAAGCGCGACGCGCGCGCCACGCCGACACTCGAGACCAGCGCGCTCGCCATCGATGCCTCGCGCCTCGAGTTGCTGGTCGAGACGCCGATGTACGCCACCGATGCGCTGGTGCGCCACGCGGCCGCGCTGCAAGAGATGCCGCAGGCGGGCGACGAGGGGGTGCGCGTGAACGCCGCCACCGCAGCGGGGCTGAAACTCGCGGCTGGTCAGCGCGTGACGCTGTCCCGTGACGGCATCGAGGCGACCGGCACGCTGACCCTGGACGAGGGCCTGGCCGACGGCGTGGTGCTGGTGTGCGCGGCGCGGCCGACGCTCGCTGCGCTCGCGGTCAACGGCGCCGCCGTCACGCTCTCCGCGGCGCGCGGGGAGGCGGCCGCATGATCAATCCCTTCGCGCTCCTGCAGGAACAGCTGACCGCGCTCGGTTTCATCCCGGCGCCGCTGGTGGTGGTGGCGGTGATCGTCGCCAAGATCCTGGTCATCGTGCTGCCGCTGATGGGCGGCGTTGCCTATCTCACGCTCGCCGAGCGCAAGGTCATCGGCTACATCCAGGTGCGCCTGGGTCCGAATCGCGTGGGCCCGAAGGGCCTGCTGCAGCCCATCGCCGATGCGCTGAAGCTCCTGACCAAGGAAATGGTCGTGCCCAGCGGCGCCAGCCGCTTCCTGTTCATCATCGCGCCCATCCTGGCGCTCGGCCCGGCGCTCGCTGCCTGGGCGGTGATCCCCTTCCACAGCGAAGTGGTGCTGGCCGACATCAACGCGGGGCTCCTGTACCTGCTCGCGCTGACCTCCCTCGGCGTGTACGGCATCATCGTCGCCGGCTGGTCGTCGAACTCGAAGTACGCGTTCCTCGGCGCGATGCGCTCGGCGGCGCAGATCGTGTCCTACGAGATCGCCATGGGCTTCGCCCTGGTCGGCGTGCTGGTCGCGGCGGGCAGCTTGAACCTCGGCGACATCGTCGCGGCACAGCGCGGTGGGCTGGGCCCGCTCAGCTGGTTCTGGGTCCCGCTCTTTCCGCTCTTCATCATCTACTTCATCTCCGGCGTGGCGGAGACCAACCGCGCGCCCTTTGACGTCTCGGAAGGCGAATCGGAGATCGTCGCGGGCTTCCACGTCGAGTACGCCGGCATGGGCTTCGCGCTGTTCTTCCTGGCCGAGTACGCGAACATGATCCTCATCTCGGCCCTGACCTCGGTGATGTTCCTCGGCGGGTGGCTGTCGCCCATCCCCGGCATCCCGGACGGCATTCACTGGTTCCTGGCCAAGACCAGCTTCTTCCTGTTCCTGTTCCTGTGGTTCCGCGCGACCTTCCCGCGCTATCGCTACGACCAGATCATGCGTCTCGGCTGGAAGATCTTCCTGCCGATCACCATCGTGTGGATCGTGGTCGTGGCCGCCATGGTCGTGTGGAAACTGCCGCCGTGGTTCGCGGCCTGAGGAAAACTCCATGAGCGCAGTCGCCGACTATTTCAAGAGTCTGACCCTGTGGGAGCTGGTGAAGGGCCTCAAGCTCACCGGCACCTACCTGTTCGACCGCAAGATCACCGTGCAGTACCCGGAGGAGAAGACGCCGATGTCGCCGCGCTTCCGCGGGCTGCACGCGCTGCGCCGCTATCCGAACGGCGAGGAGCGCTGCATCGCCTGCAAGCTGTGCGAGGCGGTGTGCCCGGCGCTGGCCATCACCATCGAGTCCGAGCCGCGCGACGACGGCACGCGGCGCACCACCAAGTACGAGATCGATCTCACCAAGTGCATCTTCTGCGGCTTCTGCGAGGAGTCCTGCCCGGTGGATTCCATCGTCGAGACCCGCCATTTCGAATACCACGGTGAGAAGCGCGGGGACCTGCTCATGACCAAGGAGAAGCTGCTCGCGAACGCCGAGCGCTTCGAGGCCCAGATCGCCGCCGACCGCGCCACCGAGGCGCGTTACCGCTGACGGCCACCGGCACACCAAGAACGCATTACAACGGGAGGGGGACGACGGGAGCAGGCTGAACGGAGCCAGCGCGGCGCGCTGCGGGGAACACGCGTTCCCTGGCCGGTGCCGCACGCGGGCGGAGTTCGCGTGCCGTCTTACCACATTGCATGTTCGAACAAGTGGTCTTCTACACCTTCGCCGCGGTACTTACGCTCGCCGCCGGCATGGTGATCACGGTGCGCAATCCGGTGCACGCGGCGCTGTTCCTGGTGCTGGCCTTCTTCGCGAGCTCCGGCCTGTGGCTGCTGCTGGAAGCCGAGTTCCTCGCCATCGCGCTGGTGCTGGTCTATGTCGGCGCGGTGATGGTGCTGTTCCTGTTCGTGGTCATGATGCTGGACATCAACCTGACCGTGCTGCGCGAGGGCTTCGCCCGCTACCTGCCCATCGCCGGCATCGCCGCGGTGCTGATGTTCGTCGCGGTCGGCTCGGTGCTGACCCAGGAGAAGTTCACGCTGGCGAAGACCGCCGCCGAGGTCGCGCACCCCGCCGATTACAACAACACCCGTGAGCTCGGGCTGGCGCTCTACACCCAGTACGTGTGGCCCTTCGAAATCGCCGCCGTGCTGCTGCTGGTCGCGATCATCGCGGCCATCGCGCTGACGCTGCGTCACACCCGCCAGACCAAGGCGCCCAAGCCCGAGAAGCAGGTGGCGGTGCGGCGCGAGGATCGCGTGCGCCTGGTCAAGGTCGAAGCCGAGCGCCAGGGCTGAGGAAGGCATCCATGTTGACCCTGACCCATTTCCTGACCCTGGGCGCGGTGCTGTTCTGCCTGTCGGTGGCCGGCATCTTCATCAACCGCAAGAACGTCATCGTGCTCCTGATGTGCATCGAGCTGATGCTGCTCGCGGTCAACATGAACTTCATCGCCTTCTCGCATTTCAACGGCGACGTCGCCGGCCAGGTGTTCGTGTTCTTCATTCTCACCGTGGCCGCGGCGGAGGCCGCCATCGGCCTCGCCATCCTGGTGGTGCTGTTCCGCAACCGCAGCTCGATCAACGTCGAAGACCTCGACGCCATGAAGGGCTGAGCAGTGATCGCCTCGCTCGACCGTCGCCACGCAATCCTGGGCCAGCCGCATGGGTAATCTGCTCCTCGCCATCGTTCTCCTGCCGCTCGCGGGCGCCATACTCGCGGGCCTGTTCGGCCGCCAGATCGGGCGCGCCGGCGCGCACTGGGTGACCAGCGGCACGGTGGGCCTGGCCTTCGTGCTGTCGGCCCTGGTGTGGAAGCAGATAGTCCTGGACGGCGCGCCGGTCTACAACGCGAACCTCTACACCTGGCTGTCGGCGGGCGGCGTGGATCTCCACGTCGGCTTCCTGATCGACCAGCTGACCGCCACCATGATGGTGACCGTGACCTTCGTGTCGTGGATGGTGCACATCTACACCATCGGCTACATGCACGAGGACCCTGGCTACCAGCGCTTCTTCGCCTACATCTCGCTCTTCACCTTCAGCATGCTGATGCTGGTGATGAGCAACAACTTCCTGCAGCTGTTCTTCGGCTGGGAAGCGGTGGGTCTCGTGTCCTACCTCCTGATCGGCTTCTGGTACACCCGGCCGACCGCGATCTACGCGAACCTGAAGGCCTTCCTGGTCAACCGCGTCGGCGACTTCGGCTTCCTGCTCGGCATCGGCGCGGTGCTGATGTACACCGGCAGCCTGGACTACGCCGAGGTGTTCAAGGCCGCGCCGGCGCTGGCCGACACCACGGTGTCCATCTGGGGCGGTCAGGAATGGTCGCTGATGACCTTGACCTGCCTGCTGCTCTTCGTGGGCGCGATGGGCAAGTCGGCCCAGGTGCCGCTGCACGTGTGGCTGCCGGATTCGATGGAAGGCCCGACGCCGATCTCGGCGCTCATCCACGCCGCGACCATGGTCACGGCCGGCATCTTCATGGTGGCGCGCATGTCGCCGCTCTTCGAGATGTCGCAGACCGCGCTCGCGGTGGTGCTCGCCATCGGCGCTATCACCGCCTTCTTCATGGGCCTGCTCGGCCTCGTGCAGAACGACATCAAGCGCGTGGTCGCCTACTCGACGCTCTCGCAGCTCGGCTACATGACCGTCGCGCTCGGCGCCTCGGCCTACAGCGCGGCCATCTTCCACCTCTTCACCCACGCCTTCTTCAAGGCGCTGCTGTTCCTCGCGGCCGGCTCGGTCATCATCGGCATGCACCATGAGCAGGACATGCGCAAGATGGGCGGCCTGCGCAAACACATGCCCATCACCTACTGGACCAGCCTCATCGGCACGCTGGCCCTGATCGGCTTTCCGGGCTTCGCCGGCTTCTTCTCCAAGGACGCCATCATCGAGGCGGTGGAACTCTCGAAGACGCCCGGCGCCGAGTACGCCTACTGGGCGGTGCTGTCCGGCGTGTACATCACCGCGCTCTATTCCTTCCGCCTGGTGTTCATGGTGTTCCACGGCGAAGAGCGCATGGATCATCACACCCTCGAACACCTGCACGAGTCGCCGGCGGTGGTCACCGTGCCGCTGATGGCGCTCGCGGTGCCGTCGGTCGTCATCGGCGCCCTCGGGATCGGTTCCATGGTGTTCGGCGACTACTTCGGCGCGAGCATCCAGGTGGCGCACGAGCACGACGTGCTGAAGCACATGGCCGAGCACTTCCACGGCGTGGTGCCGTTCATCACCCATGGCATGACGCAGCTGCCGTTCATGCTCGCCATGGCGGGCGTCGCCACCGCCTGGGTGCTGTATCTCAAGAGCCCTGGCATCCCGGCCAGCATCGCCGCGGCGCTCTCGCCTCTGCACAAACTGCTGCTCGAGAAGTACGGCTTCGATCGCTTCAACGAGTGGTTCTTCGCCGGCGGCGCGCGCGGTACAGGCGGGCTGCTGTGGAAGGTGGGCGACGTCGGCCTCATCGACGGCCTCATCGTCAACGGCTCGGCGCGCCTGGTCGGCTGGTGGGCCGGCGTCGTGCGCCACGTGCAGACCGGTTATCTCTATCACTATGCCTTCGCCATGATTTTCGGCCTGCTGGTGCTGCTGGCGGTGTTCGTCCACGGCGCCCTGTCGTGACCCGAGCACACCGCCCCCTCCAGCCTGAAGAACGAACTGTGAGTCACGCATGAGCGCCGATCTGCCCCTGCTGAGCATCTCCATCTGGCTGCCCATCATCGGCGGCCTGTGGGTCATCTTCGCCGGACGGCGGGTGCCCGACGCACCGGTGCGCGTCGACTCGCTGGTCATCGCGCTCGCGACCTTCGCGGTCTCGCTCCTGCTCTGGCAGCGCTTCGAGAACGCCAACGGCGGCATGCAGTTCGTCGAGCGCCTGGCCTGGATCGAGCCCTTCGACATCTACTATGCGCTGGGCGTCGATGGCCTCGCGCTGCCGCTGATCCTGCTCACCACCTTCACCACCGTGCTGGTGGTGCTGGCCGGCTGGGTGGTGATCAAGGACCGCATCAGCCTGTACATGGGCAGCTTCCTGTTGCTGGAAGGTCTCATGAACGGCGTGTTCGCCGCGCAGGACGCCATCCTGTTCTACGTCTTCTGGGAAGCGATGCTGATCCCCATGTTCCTGGTGATCGGCATCTGGGGTGGACCGCGGCGCGTGTACGCCACCATCAAGTTCTTCCTCTACACCTTCATGGGCTCGCTCGCCATGCTGGTGGCGCTCCTGTACCTCTATCTCAAGGCCGGCAGCTTCGCGCTGCCCGCGATGCACCAGGTGCCGCTGGACCTGGTCGAGCAGCAGTGGATCTTCATCGCCTTCCTGCTCGCCTTCGCGGTCAAGATCCCGATGTGGCCGGTACACACGTGGTTGCCGGACGCCCACGTCGAGGCGCCGACCGGCGGCTCGGTGGTGCTGGCGGCCATCATGCTGAAGATGGGCGGCTACGGCTTCCTGCGCTTCTCGCTGCCGATCGCGCCCGATGCCTCGGCCTCGCTCGACTGGCTGATGATCGCGCTGTCCCTGATCGCGGTGGTCTACATCGGCTTCGTCGCGCTCGTGCAGCAGGACATGAAGAAGCTGATCGCCTATTCGTCCATCTCGCACATGGGCTTCGTCACGCTCGGCATGTTCATCGTCTTCCAGGTGGCGGGCGTCACGGGTGACTGGCACAAGAGCGCGCTCGGCATCTCGGGCGCCATGGTGCAGATGATCTCCCACGGCTTCATCTCGGGCGCCATGTTCCTGTGCGTCGGCGTGCTCTACGACCGCGTGCACAGCCGCCAGATCGGCGACTACGGCGGTGTGGTCAACACCATGCCGGTGTTCGCCGCCTTCATGATGCTGTTCTCCATGGCCAACGCCGGCCTGCCCGGCACCTCGGGCTTCGTCGGCGAGTTCCTGGTGATCCTGACCGCCTTCAAGGCCAACTTCTGGTACGCCTTCCTGGCGGCCATGACCCTGATCCTCGGCGCCGCCTACACGCTCTGGATGTACAAGCGCGTGTGCTTCGGCGAGGTGACCAACCACCACGTCGCCGAGCTCGAGGACATCGACGGTCGCGAGAAGCTCATCCTCGCCACCCTGGCGGTGGCGGTGCTGGTGTTCGGCATCTGGCCGGCGCCGCTGTTCGACATGATGAACGCCAGCGTCGATACGCTCATCACCCAGATTTCGCACTCGAAACTGCCCTGAGGCTGCCCGCGATGACCGAGCTCAGTTCCGTCCTGCCCGAAGCCACGCTCGCCGGGCTCGCCTGCCTGGTGCTGGTCATCGAGGTGTTCCGCGCCCCGGCCAATCGCGCCGCGACCTTCTGGGCGGCCGCGATGTCGGTGATCATCGTGCTGTCCGAGATAGCGATGCGGTTTCCGAAGGGCACCACGCTGGCCTTCAACGGCACCTTCCGCCTGGACATCATGTCGGCCGTGCTGAAGGCCTTCGTGATGGTGATCGTGCTGCTGTCCTTCTTCTACGCGCGGGATTATTTCGAACGCCGCGGGCGGGTGGTGCAGGAGTACTACATCCTCGCGCTGTTCGCGACGCTCGGCATGATGGTGCTGATCTCGGCCCACAGCCTGCTGACCGTCTATCTCGGGCTCGAACTGCTGTCGCTGTCGATGTACGCGATGGTCGCCATGGACCGTGACTCGGCCACCGCCTCGGAAGCGGCGATGAAGTACTTCGTGCTGGGCGCGCTCGCCTCGGGCATGCTGCTCTACGGCATGTCCATGCTCTACGGCGTGGCCGGTACCCTCGATCTCGGCCAGCTCTCCGCCCAGGTCGGCAGCGGCAACTCGCACATCCTCTACACCTTCGGCCTCGTGTTCGTGCTGATCGGACTCGCGTTCAAGCTCGGCGTGGTGCCGTTCCACATGTGGGTGCCGGACGTCTACCAGGGCGCGCCGACGCCGGTCACGCTCTTCATCAGTTCCGCGCCCAAGCTGGCGGCCTTCGCCATGGCCATCCGCCTGCTGACCGACGGCCTCGCGGGCCTGGCCGGCGAGTGGCGGGACATGCTCATGCTGCTGTCCGTCGCCTCCATGGCCATCGGCAACCTGGTCGCCATCGCGCAGACCAACATCAAGCGCATGCTGGCCTATTCGACCGTCTCGCACATGGGCTTCCTGCTGCTCGGCCTGCTGGCCGCGAGCCCCGAGGGCTATGCCGCCGCGATGTTCTACGCCATCACCTACGCGGTGATGAGCATGGGCGCCTTCGGCGCCATCGTGCTGCTGTCCAATGCCACGTCCGAGTCGGATCGCCTGGCGGACTTCGCCGGTCTCGGCCGCCGCAGCCCGTGGATAGCGCTGATGATGCTGATCCTGGTCTTTTCGCTGGCCGGCGTGCCGCCCTTCGCGGGCTTCTGGGCCAAGTGGTTCGTGCTCAAGGAAGTGGTCGCCGCCCAGCACACCTGGCTCGCGGCGGTCGCGGTGCTGTTCTCGCTGGTCGGCGCCTACTACTACCTTCGGGTCATCAAGATCATGTACTTCGACGAGCCCGACGCGGGCGCGGTGCCCATCACCGCCGGCGACGACGTGCGCCTGGTGTTCAGCGTGAACGGGGTGTCGGTGCTGCTGCTCGGTCTGCTGCCCGGCCTCCTGATGTCGGTCTGCATGGCGGCCATGAAGTCTTACGCCGGCTGATCCCCCGCCTCCACTAGCGCAAGGCTCGCCAGAGCCGTCTAGAATCCCCAGGGAGCGTCGGTCTTTTCCAGGCCGATGACTGGTGAGCGTTGTGGCCTTGAGAGTTCACCAGTACCCAGCACAAGGCACTCTGTCAGCGGGTGAGTACTGTGAACATATACGTGGGGAATCTGGCCTATAGCACCACTGAGCAGGAGCTCAGCGAACTGTTCGGCGCCTACGGCGAGGTGCGCAGCGCGCACGTCATCTCGGACAAGGTCACTGGCCAGTCGAAGGGGTTCGGCTTCGTGGAGATGTCCGACAACCAGGCGGCCGAGAACGCGATCCGCGAGCTGAACGGCAAGCAGGTCAAGGGCCGCGCGCTCAAGGTCAACGAAGCCAAGCCGCGCGCCGACCGTCCGCCCCAGCAGCGCCGCCCGCGCTACTGATGCCGCGCCGCGCCTGGCGCGGCCTTGGCATCCGGGCCTCCGTCGGGCCCGCAATCTTTTCGGCGGCTCTCAGCGCTCCGTTGCGGCGTGCGCGCCCGGCAGCGCGCGCGCCAGCGTTTCGCCCATCCGCACCGTGGCGCTGACCGGCAGGTCGCGCCACTCGAGCCATCCCGGGCTCGCCAGCACCACCACCGTCGAACCCATGTTGAAGCGACCGATCTCCTCGCCCCGCGCGAGCGCCGGCCCGTCCAGCGGCAGCGCGCGATGCGCGCCGACGGTGGGCCGCGGCCGGTTGGTCGCGCCGGCCGGTACGGTCAGTTCGATGCTGCCGACGTTCAGCGCGCCGACCAGCACCAGCGCGAACCAGCGGCCGGCGTCGTCCTCGCAGGCCAGGATCATCCGTTCGTTGCGACAGAAGAGGCCGGGCAGCAGGCGCACCGTGGTGGCGTTGACCGAGTAGAGCTCGCCCGGCACGAAGCGCAGGCTGCGCGGCGTCGCGCCCCACGGCAGGTGCACGCGATGGTAGTTGTAGGGCGCGAGGTAGACGGTGGCGAAGCTGCCGCCCGCGAAGCGCGCGGCGAGTTCGACGTCGTCCCCCAGGAGCTCTGTCAGCCCGTAGTCCAGGCCCTTGGCCCGCAGCACTCGCTCCGGCGTGAGTTCGCCAATTTCGGACAGCGTGCCGTCGGCAGGACTGACGAAGGCCTGCGCGTCCTCGGGCAGCGGCCGGGCGCCGGGCGCGAGCGCGCGGGTGAAGAAGCGGTTGAAGCTCGGGTAGCGGCTGATGTCCGGCTCGGCCGCGTCGCGCATGTCGACCTTGTAGGCCGCGATGAAGGCGCGGATGGCGTAGTGGGTGAGTGGGCCAGCCTCGAGCCGCGTCAACCAGCCCACCAGGCGGGACAGTCCACGACGCGGCAGCAGGCGCTGGAACGCCAGGAAGGCCTGCTCGTCGAGGCTCATGGCGCCGGCGGCGCCTCGCGCCTCACTGGCAGCGGCACGGTCAGGGGCGCGCCCTCGGCGCAGGTCAGCGTCAGCCGATAGTCGCCGTCGGCGATCACCGGCGACGCGGCCTCCCACAGCATCACGTGGCTGCCACCCGGCGCGGCGCTGAAGCGCATACCGGGCGCGAGCACCACGTCGCCCTGGGGACGCATGCGCATCTGGCCATCCACCAGCGCCATGGCGTGCAGCATGCCACCGCCGAAGCCGGGGCTCGCCACGCCGGTGATGGTGAGCGGCGCTTTGCCGTCGTTGATGGCCTCGAAGTAGGCGGCCGCGACATCGGCGCCGGGCGGCGGCAGGCGCAGCCAGGCGCGCTCGACGCGCAGGCCCTCGCAGGCCGAAGCGGCGTTCGCCACCAGCGTGAGCCCCAGCAAGGTCGGCGCGAGCCGCGCGACCCGGCGGCTCACGAGCGCGCCTCGATGAAGGCGCTGACCGCGGCGAAGCGCGCGATGACGCTGTCCGCGGTGTGGGGCGGGGTCAGCACGCTCACGAGGCGAGCCTGCGGATCGATGAAGAAGATGCCGGCCGAATGATCCACGGTGTAGTCCTTGCCGCCCTGGGCGACTTTCATGAACAGCACGCCGAGCGCGCGGGTCAGCGGCACGAGTTGGGTCTCAGGGCCGGTTGCGCCGCGCATCTCCGGGCTGAAGTAATGCACGTACTGGGCAATCTGCGCCGGCGTGTCGCGCGCCGGATCGAGCGACACGAACAGCACCTGGCCGCGTTCGCCGTAGCGCGGATCGTTCTTCAGGTTGCGATGGACCTGGGCGAGGATCTGCAGCGTCGTCGGGCACACGTCCGGGCAGTGGGTGAAACCGAAGAACACCAGCGTCCAGCGACCCTTGAGTTCATCCAGCGTGTAGCGCTTGCCGTCCTGGTCGACGAGATCGAAGGCCGGTACCCGCGGCGGGTCGGGCCACAGCAACCCGTCGATCGCCGCGTGATCCCCGCGCTGCCCTTGCCACCAGGAGAGCCCGATGCCGCCGCCAAAGGCGAGCCCCGCCACCAGCGCCATGGTCAACCAGGGAATGCGGGGGGCGGGCGCTTGCATGGCGCGATTATAGACGCGCATGCCCCACGCGGGTTCCGCACGCGGCGCTTTCTTGCAAATGGTGAGCGCAATGGCGACCATGAGCGGCCGGCCTCGTTGCCGGCCCCCACGCGCGCCCGCGCCAGCCAGCGACCAACATGACAGACGCGCCCAAGAAGCTCGGCAAGTACGACATCCAGGAGGAGATCGGCCGCGGCAGCATGGGCATCGTGTACCGCGCCTTCGATCCCTACATCAACCGCGACGTCGCGGTGAAGGTGGCGATGGCCGAGGCGCTGCGCGACAAGGACTCGGGCGATCGCTTTCGCAAGATGTTCTTCAACGAGGCGCACACCGCCGGGATGCTGCGCCATCCCAACATCCTCGACATCTTCGACGCCGGCGTCGACGGCGAGTCCTGCTACATCGTCATGGAACTGGTGGCGGGCGGCGGCACGCTCAGGCCCTACTGCCGCACGGACAAGCTGCTGCCGCTGAACCAGGCGGCGGAGATTATCTTCAAGTGCGCGAAGGCGCTGGACTACGCCCATCGCCAGGGCGTCATCCACCGCGACATCAAGCCGTCGAACATCCTGCTGACCGCCGATATGGATGTGAAGATCGCGGATTTCAGCATCGCCCATGCCGTGCGCCAGGACACCACCGCGACCATGCCCTTGGGCTTCGTCGGCTCGCCGCGCTACATGTCGCCCGAGCAGGTGCACGAGGACGTGATCACCAACCAGACCGACCTGTTCTCGCTCGGCATCGTCGCCTACGAGCTGGTCACCGGCCACCATCCCTTCGGCGGCACGAGTTTCTCGGCGCTGGTGCATCGCATCGTGAACGAGGATCCCACGCCGCTCGCGACCTACCGCCACGACGTGCCGGAAGTGCTGGAGCGCATCATCCAGCGCGCGCTGGAGAAGAATCCCCTGCGTCGCTATCGCATGGGGCTCGACATGGCCATCGACCTCAGCATGGCGTTCTCGCACCTCGAGCGGCCGCAGGAAGAGATCTCGGTCAACGCCAAGTTCGAGGCCTGCAAGCGCCTGGAGTTCTTTCGCGGCTTTCCGGATACGGAGATCTGGGAAATCATCCGCGCCGGCGTGTGGCTGGAACTCGACGTGGACGACGAGGCGGTGCGCGAAGGGGACGTGGACGATTCCTTCTTCATCCTGGTCGGCGGCGACGTCAACGTCTCCAAACAGGGCCACCACGTGAACAAGCTGCACGCCGGCGACTGCTTCGGCGAGATGGGCTACCTGAACCGCATCAAGCGCACCGCCACCGTCACCGCCGACGGCCCGGTGCTGCTGCTCAAGATCAACTCGACGCTGATGGAACAGGTCACCGTCGACTGCCAGCTGCGCTTCTACAAGGTGTTCCTGAAAGTGCTCACCGAACGCCTGTCCCGCACCACCGAGATGATGGTGAAGGCAGGGCTGTAGGTCGGACTTCAGTCCGACATGAGTTGTGGGTCGGGTTTCAACCCGACATTGGGTTCCAGAGCCTGAATCGAAGCCCTGGAACGAATGTCGGACTGAAGTCCGACCTACAGCCCGCGCACCGCCAGGTAGTCCGCCAGCGCCGCCGCTGTCGACGCGTCATGATCCCCGTCCGCGCGTCCGGCGGTGATCTCGTCCAGCAGGCTGCCGGCCAGCACCTTGCCGAGTTCCACGCCCCACTGGTCGAAGGCGTTGATGTTCCAGATCACGCTCTGCACGTACGTCTTGTGCTCGTAGAGCGCGATGAGCGCGCCGAGCGTCGCCGGCGTGAGCGCCTCCATCGTGATCAGGCTGCTGGGGCGATCGCCTGGAATGGCACGGTGGCGGCCGAGCAGGTCGTCGCCCGTGGCGCGACCGCGCATCAGGCCCTCGGCCTGCGCCAGGCAGTTGGCGACCAGCATGTCGTGATGCTCCCGCAGGCCCGCCGGGTGGCTGAGCGCCAGGATGAAGTCCACCGGGATGTGCCGCGTGCCCTGGTGCAGCAGCTGGAAGAAGGCGTGCTGGGCGTTGGTGCCGAGGCCGCCCCAGGTGACCGGCGCGGAGGCGTGGCCGAGCGCGGCGCCCTGGTTGTCCACGCGCTTGCCGTTGCTCTCCATCTCGAGCTGCTGCAGGTAGTCCGGCAGGTAGCGCAGGCGATCGTCGTAGGGCACCACGGCGCCGGTCTCGGCGCCGAGGAAGTTGTTGTTCCACAGCCCCGTGAGCGCCAGCAGCACCGGCAGGTTGGCGGCGAAGGGCGTCTCGACGAAGTGCCGGTCCAGGTCGCGCGCGCCGTCCAGGAATTCACGAAAGCCGCTCATGCCGATGGCGAAGGCGATCGGCAGCCCGACCGCCGACCACAGCGAGTAGCGTCCGCCCACCCAGTCCCACAGTGGGTAGACGTTCTCCGCCGCCATGCCGAACTCGACCGCCTTGGCCGGTGCCGCGCTGACCGCGACGAAGTGCCGGGCGATGGCCTCGGGCGCGGGAAAGCGCGCCGCGAGCCAGTGCCGGGCGGAGGTGGCGTTCAGCCGCGTCTCGACCGTGGTGAAGGACTTGGAGGTGATGAGGAACAGGGTGCTGGCCGAGTCCAGTGGCCGCACCACGCGCTCGAACTCGCCGCCGTCGACGTTGGCGAGGAAGTGCACGCGCAGCGCGCCGTCGTTGCGGTGGCGGAGCGCGTCGCAGGCGAGCTGCGGCCCCAAGTGTGAGCCGCCGATGCCGATATTCACGATATCGGTGATGCGCGCGCCGGAGTGACCGGTCCAGCGGCCCTCGCGCACGTCGGCGACCAGGGTCGCCATGCGTGCCAGCACGTTCTCGATCTCGACCGCCACGGCCTGGCCGTCGACCCGCGCCCGGCCACTGGCGCCGGCGCGGAGCGCGGTGTGCAGCACCGCGCGGCCTTCGGTGTGATTGATGACCTCGCCGGCGAACATGGCGGTGATGGCCTCGGCCAGCCCGGCGCCCTCGGCGAGGCGCAGCAGTTGGGCGAGGGTGGTCGCGTCGAGACGTTGCTTGGAGAAATCCAGCGTGAGCCCGGCGGCGGTGACGCGCATGCGCCGGGCACGGTCGGGTTCGGCGTCGAACAGTTCGAGCAGACGCCGCGCCGCGAGACGACGCGCCTGGTCTTCGAGTTCGGTCCAGAGGGGGCGAAGGGCTGCGTGCATGGCCTTGTCCAATCCTGGTATGAGCGGGGTCGCGGCGCTCGAAGCCGCGCTTCGATTGTAGCCCTCGCAATCCGTCGGTGGCCGTCCGCACCTTGCCGGTGCGCCGCTAGCCCGCCGTCGAAAATTTGAATTACTATCGAGCGACGCTGTGTCCCACGGTTTCGCCCGTCACACAACCGGTGCTTCACCCGCGAAGGGAACACCCGCAAGGTCCACGGACCAAGAGCAGCACATGAGCACAGAAGTCCTCGAACGGTTGGGCAAGTACCAGGTGCTGCGCGAGATCGGTCGCGGCAGCATGGGCACGGTGTACCTCGGCTATGACCCCTACGCCGATCGCCAGGTGGCCATCAAGGTCGCCCACGCCGAACAGCTGAACGACGAAGAGGGCGGCGAGCGCTATCGCAAGATGTTCTTCAACGAGGCGCACACCGCCGGGCGCCTCACGCATCCGAACATCATCGGCATCTACGACGCCGGCGTCGACGGCGAGATCTGCTACATCGTGATGGAGCTGGTCGAGGGCGGTCAGACGCTGAAGACCTTTTGCAAGCCCGACACGCTCGCGCCACTCGAGAAGGTCGTGGAGATGATCTTCAAGATGGCCAAGGCGCTGGATTACGCGCACAAGCAGGGCGTCATCCATCGCGACATCAAGCCGACCAACATCCTGGTCACGGCGAGCGGCGACGTGAAGCTCGGCGACTTCAGCATCGCCCATCTCACCAAGATGGATTCCACCAAGACCATGCCGCTCGGCCTGGTCGGTTCGCCGCGCTACATGTCCCCGGAGCAGATCACCGAGGACTACATCACCAACCAGACCGACCTCTTCTCGCTCGGCATCGTGATGTACGAACTCTTGAGCGGCAAGCATCCCTTCGCCGCCGAGAATTTCTCGCGGCTCGTGCAGCGCATCCTGAACGAGGATCCGCCCGACGTCCGCCAGTTTCGGCCCGACATACCGGAAGAGCTGGTGCGCATCCTCAACAAGGCCCTGACCAAGGATCGCGCGGCGCGCTACCAGATGGGCATGGATCTCGCGTCGGACCTGAGCCGCGCGTTCGACTCGCTGCTCGAGGCGCCGCAGGAGAACATCTCCGAGCAGGAGCAGTTCGTCGCGGTCAAGCAGCTCGACTTCTTCGATGGTTTCCCCGACGCCGAGGTGTGGGAGATCGTGCGCGCCGGCAAGTGGCAGGACTATCGCAGCGGGGACCAGATCATCGTCGAGGGCGAACTCGACGATTCCTTCTACATCATCGTGCACGGCGAGGTGGCCGTGCAGAAGGGCGGCCGCGAACTGCGCGCGCTGCCGGCCGGTGACTGCTTCGGCGAGATGGGCTATCTCGCCAAGACCAAGCGCACCGCGACCATCGTCGCCAAGGGACCGACCTCGCTGCTCAAGGTCAATTCCACCGTCATCACCCAGGTGTCGCTGAACTGCCAGGTGCGCTTTCTGAAGGTGTTCCTGCGCACGCTGATTCACCGCCTGTCAGTGACGACGGAGAAGATGTCGCAGGAGTTCTGAGCGATGGGCCGCGGGCGTTTCACCCATGCCTGCCTCGCGCTCATCGCGCTACTGTCCTGCGCCCACGCGCGCGCCACGGTCGACCTGTCCAGCCTGCGTCTGCCCCCCGGGTTCCGCATCGCGCTCTACGCCGAGGACCTGCCGAGCGCGCGCCAGCTCGCGCTCGGCGCGCGCGGTACGCTGTTCGTCGGCAGTCGCCGGGGCGGCAAGGTCTACGCGGCGGTGGACGCCGATGGCGACGGCCGCGCCGAGCGCGTGTCCAACGTCGCCGAGGGCCTGACGATGCCGACCGGCGTCGCGTTCCGCGACGGCGCGCTGTACGTCGCCGCCATCGATCGCGTGCTGCGCTACGACGCCATCGAGGCGCACCTGGACCGGCCGCCCGCGCCGACGCTGCTGACCGACGCGCTGCCCGACGACATGCACCACGGCTGGAAGTACATCGCCTTCGGGCCGGACGGCAAGCTCTACGTGCCGGTGGGCGCGCCGTGCAACATCTGTGAAGTGCCGTTTCCCTACGGTCGGCTGCTGCGCCTGCCGGCCGACGGCCGTGGCGAGTTCGAGGTGGTGGCCGAGGGCATACGAAACACCGTGGGCTTCGACTGGCATCCTGAGAGCGGCGAACTGTGGTTCGGCGACAACGGCCGCGACATGCTCGGCGACGACGAACCGCCCTGCGAACTCAATCGGATCACGCGCACCGGCCAGCACTTCGGCTATCCCTACGTGCACGGCGGCGAGATTCTCGATCCTGAATTCGGCGCCGGACACCGGATCGACGAGTTCACCGCGCCCGCGCAGAAGCTCGGCGCGCATGTCGCGCCGGTGGGCGTGCACTTCTACCGCGGTCAGCAGTTTCCCGAGTCCTACCGAGGCGCGCTGTTCGTCGCCGAGCACGGCTCGTGGAACCGCGCGGAGAAGTCCGGCTACCGCGTGATGGTCGCGCACATCGATGCCGGCGGGCGCGTCGCGCGCTACGAACCCTTCATCACCGGCTGGCTCCAGGGCGAAGAGGCCTGGGGGCGACCGGTGGCCTTCGCCACCCTGCCCGACGGTTCACTGCTGTTGTCCGACGACGAGGCCGGGGTGGTCTATCGCATCAGCTACGAGGGCGCGCGATGAGCACGCTTGCCGACCTGGTCGCGGTCCTGCGCGAGGGACTGGACGTCGAGCAACCCGATTACCTGCAACTGCTGTTCGAGCACTGGGTGGGCGAGGAAGCCGGCTGGCCGCTGGCGAGCGTCGCGCTGCCGCTGCTGGTGGGCATTCCCCCCGAGGACTGGCCCTTTCACCTGGACGACAGCGCGCGCGAAGCCGCGGCGGCGGCGCTCGAGCGTCTCGCGGGCGAGGCGCTCGGCGTGAACGGCGACGCCCTGGTCAGCCCGCTCGCGCTCCGCGCATGGGCGCAAGGCGAGGGCGTACGGCTGCCGGCCGCCGCCGAGCCGCTGCTCGACTTCGTCCAGCAGACCGTGCCGCGCCTGGCCGCGCAGGCGGCGCCGGTGCA